>CANHVO010000183.1 GCA_947463915.1 Planctomycetaceae bacterium | reverse complement strand
GCTCCGCTTGGGGCCAGCTGAACCGCCCACATTTTGCCCCAGCTCCAGTCGAGGATAAACAAGGCCTTCTGATACTTGGCAGGGAACTTGGCGCCATATCCGAACGTCGTACCAGTCGGAGAACCAGGACCTATGTTGATAGTAGCTGGTAGATTGTCAGGGTAAAACTCAGGTCGCTTTCCAGCGCCGTTTCGCCAGCCATATTCCGAGCCGCTGACCACGTGATTCACTCGTGTGGGTCGATACCATGATGTGTTGAAGTCATACTCCATATCGGCATCGTAGGTAAACAACTCACCTTCGTCGTTGAGCGACGCATCGAATATGTTGCGATAGCCGTTTGAGAAAACTTCGAATTTTTGTCCGTCGGGCGATACCTTATAGATGATACCACCGGGGCCAACGACATCGCGCATAAAGCCCTTGCCGTCCGGCATTCGTGGCAGCAAGTGATCTTCACCCCAGATCGATGGGACGGGAGAAGTCGCTTCGGTTTGAGTCTTCTTCGCGGAATTGCCACAAATGAGATAAAGTGATTTTCCATCTGGTGTTGGAACGATAGCGTGAACACCATGGTCGCCACTGGCATCAATCGCTCGCAGCATTTCGACTTTGTCAAACTGATCGTCGTTGTTGGTGTCCGTTATGCGATAAAGGCCGGATGGAATCTTTTTCTCATAGTCGTTCACGCCGACATAGAGAGCTCCAAAGGCGAAAGCCATACCATTGACGGCACGGATATCGATGGGGAGCTTTTCTACGTTTTTCGGATCGAGCGGTTGTCCTGCCGCGGGGGCTGGAAATCGGTATAAGCCACCGTATTGATCGCTGGCCAAGATGCGGCCTTTATTGTCCAAGCACAAGTTTACCCAGGAGCCTTCGTCCTGGCCTGGAACCGAATAGAGCAGTTCAACTTTGAAGTCCTTTGGGACTTTGATTCGATCGATGGGTGTCGCTTTGTTCTCATTGATAGCTTGGCCGACGACATCTTGTTTGGGCTTCGGTTTGGCGGCGGGCTTTTTGGGCTCATCGTCGAAAGCGAATGCCGGGCAGAAAACGACTGGAAAGTAAACGACACTTAGAAATAGAACTGTCAACTTCATGGGTTTGGCAGGGCAAGGTTGGAGGGAGGGATTTTAGGAGGGGTAGTTATCTGCGTACCATCATAAAGCATCGGAACCCGGAAGTCATCCGAAAAGACGGACAAGGCAAAAGTTGAGTTCTTCGACGCCCTATCAAACCCAGTTCAATCCTCCTGTAGCGCAACTCGTCAAGAGTTTCGGTCGAGGCGAAGAATAACTGTATCGATCATTTTCAAGAAACTGCCCTGTTCAAGAAACAGCCGAAAGCCCCGGCGAGTTTCGCTTAACAACAGCCGTTTTTGCAACTACCAAAGCCAAATTGGCGAAAACTAGTGATTCACGTTATGATGTCCAAATCAAGTCCCCTCCATAGATCCCCCTCCAACAACGAATCTGATACCATCATGAAAATCCGATCCGCTTCGCGAAAAAACATGTTTCTTTTCGCTCTTGCTTCCACCGTCGGTTTGTTTTCATCAAGCGACGCCTCGGCCCAATCGTTCCTCGTGGGAGGATTCGGCGATGGCATTTACTCGAGCAAGCTTGAGTCGGACGGAAAAATGAGCGAGCCAAAATTGGCCGTAAAGCAAAAGCTGCCTGCGTTTTTTGCGTTTCACCCTAAACTTGATGTGCTCTATTCCGTAACCGAAACCGGAAAGAACGATCCGACTGCCCCTGCGGCTATCACCGCCTATCGCTTCGATCGAAAGGACCTAGCCGATGGAAAAACTCCGACGTTGACCATGATCAACACCCAAAAGATTGACGGCGATTCACCTTGTCATGTTTCGTTGGACGCAACCGGAGAATTTTTGGCTGTTGCCAACTACACCAGTGGCTCAATCGTCGTGTTTCCAGTTGCCAGCGATGGGGAAATCAAACCCTTGACATCAATGATCGTTCACAATGGAAGCGGTCCGAACAAACAGAGACAAGAGAAAGCCCACGCCCATTGCGCGTTCTGGGATCCGACCAATCGATACGTCCTTTCTTGTGACTTGGGTGCAGATAAAGTCTTCGTGTATGACCTCAATCGAACGACAGGAAAATTGACGCTTGTCAGTGACATGCCATTGGCTCCGGGGAGTGGACCGCGGCATCTTGCGTTCCATCCAAACGGCAAATGGGTTTTTGTGGTCAACGAACTGAATATGACTTTGACGACTGCAACTTGGGATGCGGCGAGCGCGAAGCTGAAAGAAATTCAAACCGTCAGTACTTTGCCTGTCGACGCCAAGGGAGATCATTTTTCGACAGCCGAAGTGCTCGTTCACCCGAGCGGCCGCTTTGTGTACAGCAGCAATCGCGGCCATCACACGATCGCAAGTTATCGAGTCGATGAGCAATCCGGAAAACTAACCCCGATCGCACACACTGCGTCAGGCGGCAAAACCCCTCGCAATTTCCGTATCACGCCGAAAGGGGACCTTCTGTTGACCGAAAATCAGGAAAGCGATTCTATCTTTTCATTTCGAGTCAACACGGAATCCGGTAAGCTTGAGCCGACAGGTTTTTCGGTAAAAGCGCCATCGCCAGCCTGCATCAAGTTTTTCGACCGGTAGCTAATGCATAGCTACAGAGAAAATATAATAGAGAGTTGTTCCGTTTTGAAAGGTTTGACAACTCCCTGACGAGAGATTCCCATCATCAATCATGCGGTCGATCTGCAGGAGGACGGTCGAATCCGCGCTGCTGATTGGTTTAAATCGAAGACTGATACCAGTTAAGTTACCTACGCCCTCTGGCCCATTCCAATCCCATCTTCCACCAAGAGGCGAATCATTTGGGAATAAATCGTATTTCAAGTGAGCAATCATTTCAGGTGGACATATGCTGTTATTTTGATCTTGAGGCCAAGTTCCAGTTGTGGCATAGATTCTCGTCGCAATGTCGTTGATGATTCTGGCTGTTCTCACAACCGAAGCCATATTTGCCTTATCGACATGGTTTCGAACACGAATAACGGAAACGGCTATGATCCCTAAGATAGCGATGTAGACCACCAGCTCTAGCAATGAGGATCCTCGCGAGATACCTCGCGAGATTCCTCGCGGGTTAGCCTGCGTCCTTCTCGGTCGGTTGCAGCAATTGTTGCATGCCGTTTTGAGACACATTCGATTGCTCTAACGCAGGGTTTTGGGAATTGGGGGAATGCAATAAGTTGGTCAGCGAGTCCTACCGTCAGAAACTCGTTGGAGGATCGATATCATTCTTTTCGAAAAGTTACGTTGCTTTTCTGAACCGCATGCATTTCCCGAGAGTTGTTTCCTGACGCCGGTGCACGGAATCTCGGTTTACAAGACGAATTTTCGGGATAATCGGTACAAACAGGAAAGTTAGTCTTGAGATTTGGCCTCCGGCCGCTCGCCCTGTTCATCCGCTGCGCGACGCCCTCGGCGTCTCGTCGCTGCAAGTCAATAGGTGCCTGGCACCTATTGACTTGCAGCTGGCGAACTTATAGTATGCTTTCGAAAGGAGAAATCGAATGCCCCGAGCGCCTCGTGCTGAACAGTTTGATCCGAGTTCCGTCTGTATCGTCCATTTAGTCCAGCGATGCGTTCGGCGTGCTTATTTGGCCGGGGCCGATGCCGTAACGGGTAAAAACTTTGAGCATCGGCGCGAGTGGATTCGCTGCCGTATGGAACGCTTGGCCTCCGTCTTTGGCATCGATGTTCTGACTTATGCAATCCTATCGAATCACCTGCATATCGTCATCCGTACTCGACCGGACATAGTTGAAAACTGGTCCGATGCCGAAGTCGCCCTCCGATGGCTGCGAGTCTTCCCCGGCCGCCGAATCGACGAGCAACTAGCTGACCCAACCACGAACGACGTCGAAACGCTGGCCAATAACACTCAACGTATCCAAGAGATCCGTACGCGACTGACGAATCCGTCTTGGTTTATGAAGGCGCTCAGCGAACCCATCGCCCGACTGGCCAATAAACAGGACGAAGCAACCGGCCATTTTTGGGAAGGTCGCTTCAAGGCACTCGCTATAACCGATGAGGCCGGTCTGCTGGCTTGCAGTATGTATGTCGATTTGAATCCAATACGAGCCGCGATGGCGCAAACGCCTGAAGAATCAGTCCATACCTCCGCTTACGATCGCATCAAGTCGCTACAGGGTGCGACCATCCCATCGGCAGCAGCCGAGTTGGTTGCGATAGTAACTTCAGAGGCTGGCCGGATCATTCGAACATCGACCCCAGATCAGCTGCGAAAGAAGAAGGCAGATGCAAAGAAGCGAAAGGGGCCGTCGATTCTTCGAGACGCCTGGCTGTCACCACTTACAATCAACGAACGAGCCAGATCTAGCCCACAAGCAAATACAACCGGCATTCGCGCCAGCGACAAAGGTTTTTTGTCGCTGGACTTAAGGGACTATTTGACATTGCTCGACTGGACAGGAAGGCAACGCGGCACCGTTGAAAAGTCAGACATCCCCGCGGAACTGGAGCCAATCTTGAAACGCATTGGAATCGATGGACGCATGTGGGCCGATTTGGTTTGGAGATTCAAAAAGTACTTTGGCAGAAGCAGAGCCGCAGGCTCACCACAAAGCCTCAAAGATTTAGCGGCACAGAACAATCGCAAATTCACTCGAGGGCAACGCGCGGCGGCCGCATGTTTTTCGTGATAGAACCAACCGTTTTTCGGAGTGTTTATCATCCGAAGACAGTGCCTTTCTGAATAAGACACTCAGATCGCGGCATGCTCATTTTTGAAATTGAGTTTCTACGAACATTGCGGCGAAGGAAACATCCGAATGCACCATTGCGATAGCCGAATTCACGAAGACTTCCACGCAAGGCTAAGATCTGCAAAACAAGAAATTCTCTGTTCATGCGTTTCCTCATCGTTGCAAATGAGATAATGTAATCTGCGAGATGTTTCCTCCAAAGAATTGATCGAAGGGTTGAACTGGTCGAACGGGAGTTGGAATGCGAATTTATTTGGTTGGGTGTTTATGTTTTGCCGCTTTTCTGATTGCCTCAGCCGAGGTTTTGGCGCAATCGTTAATACCTCAAGGATTGGGCAACTGGAGATACTCGGACAAAAACTCCGACGATGATTGGATGGCACTCGAGTTTGATGATGCACTATGGAATCGTGGTGCAGCACCCCTAGGTTTTGGGGAGAGTTCGCTTGCGACAATTACTCGCGAAGTAAAGAAAGGGGAAAAAGTGCCGATCACGACCTACTTTCGAGCCGATTTCCTAGTTCCAACAAACACAGCGTTGCCCCGGATTTTGCAATGCAAGCTCCGGGTCGACGATGGCTGTCTTATATTCCTGAACGGGAAAGAATGCCATCGATGGAATATGCCAAAGGGGGCAATTGTCCGCGAGAGCATTGCGAGTCAAGCTTTGAGTGCACCAGAAGAAACGCTCTTTCGTCAGTTTGAAATTGCTTGTGAATCACTTCGTTCCGGACGAAACGTGATTGCCATTGAAGTTCACCAGTGCAATGCTCAGAGTACTGACCTGTATCTAGATCTCCGTTTACTCGAGAAACCTTTGCCGTCGTTGCTCCCCGCTCTATCTGACAAAGATCCGATTTCATCGAGTCTCCGTTTTAATTCATTACATAGGCTTGAATCTGAATCGAAAGTTCCAGATGGCTTTTGCGACGGGGGCCGCGAGATGCAAATCGATGAGTTTGGAACAGCCATTGCGACTAGAGAGATTCTGCGCGTCGATCGCTCGCTCGACGTTAATCTTCAACAACATCTCAGATACGCAAGTTCTAATGAATTAAGGACGCTCAGTCCCGTTGACCGGGCGACGCGCATCGCTCGATACATCGACCGAATAATGACACCCACTCAGGGACGCGGTGTGTGCGAGAACCGATCCGAGAGCCTATCCAAGCAATATGCGTCACAGGATGTGTTGATAGGCGACGTTGTCGATCTTTGCGGCGCGGGCGTATGTCGCCACCGAGCCCTTTTGTTTAAACTCATGGCCGACGAAGCGTTTCTTTCATCGGCTCTTGTACGCGGCAATTTTGGCACGCTCGAGAAGTTTGCTGGCCATACTTGGAATGAATTGATGCTCGACAATCAAAAAGTTGTGATCGTCGACGTCATGAATCCGCAACCCGACTTTTATTTCCCATCCGTTGGTGAAGGTTCTTTGCGTTTCTATCTCACAGTGTCCAACGCTATAAAGTACCCGCCCAAACGATGAGAGCTACTCGCAGTGACGAACGATCGGGCGCTCCAGCCTCGGCACTGCAGAATAGAAAGCGCGAGCCCCCTGGTTTCGCTGCGTCGATCCAGGGATGAATCGAAGTCCGTCTCGGTGGAATGCACTCCGTCAAGCCGCTTCCCGACCCAATTGCGACGACCATACCCGCAGCGGAATCCGACGATTTAGATGCATTGCTTGCATCCTTGGATGATTCATCCGGGGCGGATTCAGCAGGTGGTTCGGGCATGGACGCAGAGCTCGCTGCTTTACTCGCTGATCTTTAGGTGATTAGACATAGCACCGCCTTAAGTGTCTTGGGTGGAGTCGAGGATTCGGACCAAGGACGGACCAAGAAACTATTGGCTCGCGAGCTTTTCGAGGATCGCAATCATTTCAAGATCTGGCTTTACGCTGCCAGGTCGATTTCCGCGGGCGATGCTTAGGGGCGTCCAAGCGTACCTGTTCTCATGGTTCCAAATGGACGGTTTAGCGCCTCGGTCGGCTAGATATTGAGCAACCTTGGGATGGGCACGATACGCCGCACCGTGCATCGCGCTCTCTTTATTGTTGTCTATCGAATTCACGTCCGCACCTAGCCCAAGTAGAAACTCGAGCGTCTCGAGTACCTCCGGCTCCGTTCCTGGCTCTTCACCCACCGCCGTGGTTCCGATACCGGCTGCAGCAAGTAACGAAGTACAATTGTCGACATTTGTTTTGTTCGGGTCCGCTCCAAGCTCAAGCAGCACTTTCAGCAAAGGAAGATCCGCCGTTTTGCAAGCGAGCAAAAAAGGAGTTGCACCTTTCATGTTCAGTCGGGCTTTCCCTGCTGGCCCACGCTCTAACTGAGCATTGACATTCGCGCCCGCCTTTACCAACTTCCGAACAAACTCCAAACTTGGTACTTCTCCAGACCCTCTAGGTGGCGGATCACCGTCGACTCCATCGCCGCTTGCAGGCTTTCTCACCCAACTCAATGCATGGAGCGGTGTGTACTCGCTTCGTTGGTCGTTCGGATCAGCACCGCGGCTCACTAAGAAAAGAGCCAATTCGAAGTGTCCGCTTTCGACAGCCAACATCAAGGCGGACGTGCCCGGTCGCGGTCCGCGGCCATTTTTGTCCTTGCCCATGATCGCGTTGACCTCAACGCCCGCGTCCAGTAATCTTCGGACGACATCAATTCTTCCTTCACGGGCAGCGAACATCATGGCGTTGAAACCAGACTTCAATTCCAGCGACAAGTCTGCACCAGAATCGATTAAGACTTGAACCGCTTCCCCGTTCCCCTCTGCTGCAGCCCACATCAAAGCCGTCTGTCCCTTTCGCTCCGTTGCGTCCGTTTTTGCACCGTTTTCAATGAGCGTCTTCAATACCTCCGCGTCTCCACGCTTGGCCGCAGTCATCAAAGGCGTTTCACCACCTGGCTGCGCACGGTTCACATCCGCGCCCGCTTCCACCAGTAAACGTACGCACTCGATATTAGCCCGTACGCAAGCGATTCCAAGTGGAGTTACTTCATAATGAGTTAGGGCGTCGACGGACGCTCCACTCGCGAGCAATCGCTTCACGATGTCCGAACGTTGATGAGACACAGCCCAGTGCAATGCCGTCATGCCATCTGGCTGCGTCAATGCGATTTGCTTTTTGTCCTTCAGTAAATCCTCCACAGATGCCCAATCGCTCCGCTCGATTGCATCAACGAGCCGACTGCTAGGGCTATCCGTTACGTGAACCATCGCTACGAGCAACAACGAATAGAGTAAATACATACTTCGGACTTCGCTTAGATGTTTACGGGATCAAAGAGCCCATCGACTTTACCATTGCTGTCAGCAAATGTTTCCAGCGGAATGCCTACACGGTTAAGCAACGTCAAATGAAGATTCGATAGCGGAGTCGGTTTCTCAAATTGAATATGACGGCCTCCTCGCATGTTCCCTGCCGCTCCGCCAGCGACCAAGATGGGCAAATTCGAGTGATCATGCGTATCAGAATCCCCCATGCCGCTTCCGTACAAGAACAAAGAATGGTCCAGCAGATTTCCGTTCCCTTCCGGCGTTGCTTTTAGCTTTCTTAAGAATTCAGCGAACAATGAGACATGAAACTGATTGATCTTCGCGATTTTAGCAAGCTTGTCCGGGTCCTTTGAATGATGTGTGATCGGATGATGAGGGTCGGGGACTCCAATCTCCGGATAAGTTCGGTTGCTTGCCTCGCGCGCTAGCTGGAACGTCGTCACTCTCGTGATGTCTCCTTGGAAGGCCAACAGTTGCAAATCAAACATAAGTCTTGCGTGGTCCGCGTAAGCAACAGGAACGCCGATCGGTCTATCCAAGTCAGGAAGCGGATTGTCTCCGACGGCGGATTCTGCTTGTTGGATACGCCGCTCGACATCGCGAATGTTTTCAAGGTAGCCGTCAATCTTGGTTCGATCCGATGGGCCGACCCGCATCTTCAAACGTTTGACTTCTTGGGTCACGGAGTCCAAAAGACTTGCTCGTTTCTTCAACGCTGCTCGGCGCTCGTCAGGTGTGCCTCCTTCACCAAAGAGACTTTCGAATACCAATCTAGGATGCGCTTCGGCAGGAAGCGGGTTGCTCGGTGTCGACCAAGATAAATTGTTTTGGTAAACACAGGCATAGCCGTTATCGCATTGCCCCACCGTCGATAACAAATCCATTGCAAGTTCCAGGGACGGCATCGGTGTTGCTTGGCCAATCTGCTTGGCTGCAATTTGATCAACGGTAACCCCGAGGTAGTAATCGGTGCTTTCGGTGAGTTTAGCGCGAGCCGCGCTCAAAAACGCAGAGTTGGACGTCGCATGCGATCCTGGGTAGGCATTTTGTAGCTCCATTCCACTCAACACCGTCACGTGTTCTTTCACTTCCTCCAAAGGGGACAAAGTCGAAGGAAGTCGATCGAGTGTGTTGCCCGTTGGGAAGAATTCGGCTGGATTGCAGCCCATTGGCATGTAGACATATCCGATCCGCCGAAGCTGCGAGCTTGCCCCAGGAGTAGCAGCTGTTGCGGTCAGTGCCGGAATCATCGCATCCAGAAGCGGCAAAGCAAATGCGGTTCCAGTACCCCGCAATAGCGTTCGACGCGATAGTGCTTTTTTGAAGATTGTCATTCGGCATCTCTCATCAAAAATGGCTTACTCTGTACGATCCCTTTGACGATCGCAGAAAATCGAAAATCACGCTCCGAGGCATATTCTACAATCTCTCGAATCGCAGGACCATCGCGATGTTCGACGCCGCGCCCCAAGGCGAACGTTAATAGCTTTTCCGTCATTGTACCAACGAATACGTTGGGTCGGTTTAGGATGCTATCCTCGAGGGACGTTACATCATGCACACGTGATCCATCCGGCATCACTCCAGCGGTATCGAGTGGCTCGCCATCGTCGAAATGCCGCCAACGTCCTACCGCGTCATAGTTATCGAGCGAAAACCCGACCGGGTCCATCAAGTTATGACATGAAGCGCATGCTGCGTCCGAACGATGCATTGCCAAACGCTCTCGTAACGACTTGCCCGCCGTATACTGTTTGTCCGTGAGCGCCGGGATATTCGGAGGCGGAGGCGGTGGTGGTGTACCGATGATGTTTTGCAAAATCCAATTGCCCCGGATGGTCGGCGAAGTACGAGTTGCATACGAAGTCACCGTCAGTATGCTTCCATGCCGAAGTATCCCGCCGCGGTGACTCGATGCCGGTAACTCTACCTTGCGAAAATGGCTTCCCAAAACATGTGGGATTCCATAATGCTTTGCCAGCCGCTGATTCAAAAAAGTAAAGTTGGAACGAATCAAGCCGAGCACATTGCGGTCGTTTGCGATGACATCCTGAAAGTGCAATTCGGTCTCGCGTCGAAACGCTTGTCGCAAATTATCGTCAAAGTCAGGATAGAGCCTGAGGTCAGGCGTTATGGAATCAAGATTTCGGAGAAAAAGCCATTGGGAAGCGAAATTGGATACCAAGGAATTCGACCTTGAATCGTTGAGCATGCGATCGATTTCCGCGTTCAATATATTGGGTTGCCGAAGAGTTCCGTTTTCCGCTAACGTCAACAGCCGATCATCAGGATTGCTGCTCCACAAGAAAAAAGACAATCGCGAAGCCAACTCGAGATCGGTGATCGCATAGGGCGAATTTAACGGAATATCGCTTGGCTGTGATTCGATGCGAAACAAGAAGTTCGGATTGACCAGTAGCGATGATAACGCTGCTTCCATGCCAGCGTCGAAGCCGCCAACTCGGAACGCTTCCTCGAAAAACCAAATTGCGGATTCGAGATCCTGATCAGCGACCGGTCTTCGGAATGCCAATCGCGCCATTCGACGAAGGATTGGTTTGGCACTGGCGGTTGGATCGGCTTGGTCGATAGAGTTGTCGCCGTAAATCACTTGTCGACTCTGCGAGTTGCCTGAGCTTTTCGAGTCGAAGGGACCTACAATCGCAAGTTCAAACAAAGCCGGATTGATGCGTGGATGGCGGTGCCGGTTGTAGGAGACATCAAACGGTTGACGCTTGGTCTCGATCAAAGAGCCGCCGGAGTTCGCAAACGCAACTCCAACAGAATGGAGACCGGCCGTTAGTTCCAGCCGAATCTTTAGATGCGCATCAACAAGAGTAAAGTCCTCCGGGTTCGGCGGTGGCTTGATGGCAAATCGATGTTTTGGCTCACGATCGATCAGCACATCCAACGCGTGTTCCCGGTTCAGTCCCTCCACTTTCTCATCGCGATCGCGGGTGAGTCTCAACTGAAATTCATACATTCCATCCCGCGGAAAAGTGTGCTCGATCAAAACACCACCGCGTGTTCCCAAGGGCAATCCATCGACATGCGTATCTTGAGTTCGATCGGCTGGGACGCGAACATTGATTCCCATTGGGCCAATCCCAACACCTCCCAACGCGATTCGGCTAATCGTTTGTGCCGAAGTTAAGTAGCGATTCAAAAGTGTCGGGGAGAGTTCACCGACCGTGATATTGTCGAAGCCCTGGCTCGATTCGTCCTTTGGGAGAAGAGCAGTTGCGTCGATCTCAAGTGCCAACAAATCCCGAATCACGTTTTGATATTCCGTTCGAGTTAATCTCCTAAGCGAATCGGGGCGACCAGCAAACGGATTCTCTAGACTTGAATTCGCCAACCACTTATCAATCCTCTTTGTGGTTTGATCCAATTCGGTTTGAACCGGTCTAGACGCGTCTGGGGGGGGCATCTGACCAGCGCGCAATCGGCGAAGAATCCGCTCCCACGGCTTGCTATCCCACGGCATCGGTGCGTTCGACGGCTGTTTTAGCTCAAGTTTTTCGACCGAGAATTCTCCGCTTGGGCTCGAGCCAGAGTGGCAGTCGAGGCAATGGTTTGTCAAAAACGACTGGATCAATTGAGTGTCGATGATGTCGTCGGCTTGAACAGGGAACCCCGATTCGCAAAAGAAAGTCGAGTAAGTCAACGCAAAAAGGAGCCTTGCCAACCAACCAGAGAGCAAGGTTTTTCCGGAATTGAGGTAGGACATTGAGAGAAGATGGGATTGAGGACAATGGCCTAAGTGGCTTGTTGTATTAGTCGCTTAGCAGTCAGCCGTGGGCGTACTTAGCTTCTTTGACAGTACGCCTACGGCTGACTGTTAAACGAGGTGCATTGGAACAAGTACTAGATCAACATACCGCGGGACGTTCGGTGAGTGACCAAATAAAGGCTGCGCAGCCGCGGGCTCTCGGCATGCCGCTACCAAAACACAATCGCAAGTGAGTGCAATTTGCAAGCTCAGGGTTGTTATCTCGGCCGTAACCACCGGCTTGCGCCTGATGACGCATCAGTAATGCGCCTCCCAACGCTTCGGATTGGCCAACAAATAGAATAGCACAAAAGGTGCATCCAGCCAATCAATTGCATTGGGCATTCAAAGCAATTTCCGCACTTGCTCTAGTAGGACCACCCTGCAAACTGCTAGATTGGTTTTAGAGCTTTCGATCGATTCCTATGTCCTCTCCTGCAATTACAACCGATGTCCAAAACTTTATCTCCTACGGAACAAGACTACGCCAACTCAGGTTGGCTACAAGCGTTGATGGGGGTAAGCGATCCATTGATTCAGCAGTCTAGACTCAATGCAAAAAAACATTTGGATTGGATCGACTGCATTACCAGTTTGACGACGATCCGGGAAAAGGCGGAGATGCTTGACGCCGCCGTCGAGTCACTATGGCAATATGGGGTAGCGAACGAGCTTAGATGGCTTCTCACCGCGATCCCAGCCGCCCAGCCCGCTTGGGTTTTGGACTGCACAGATGATTTCTCCATCGAGCAAAACGAACCTCCCAAGATAGAGGACGCTGCAACCTGGGCCAATGCGATGGGGATTCGAGATTGGTCGACACCTGTAACTATGAAGATTCTGAGCGGTGACTTCGTCTCGTGGCAACGCAAAGTAGCCCGACAAGGTGCAAACGCACCCACCGGCTTCACGATGGAGTCGTCGGGCAAGAGCACTTTGGAGTTGAAAACGACGGCGAGTTGGAAAGCCAACAATTGGGTTGATGGCACTTGGACGTTCGCCATCGATGGCCAAGCGACCATGATCAAGGTCATCGAAGAGCCGATTAGCGTTCTCCGTCCGGATCGCAAAGCGACCCAAGAGAACGCGCTGCTAACAATTCAAAGTGCAGATGATCGGTTTGGCAAACAACGCAAGAAAGTAACCGGAAACAACATCACTCAAGGTGGAAGCAACCAAGGGAAATGGTCGGAGTGGTGCGAATCCGTACCAGCCTTGAACGACTTGCACTTGGCGGTTTTATGCGGCGAAGGAATACAATGCTCGCCAACATTCCAAGGTATTTGGGCAACCGTTTGGCCTATCATTTATTGCCGACGAAAGAAACTGGCCCGCGGGACATGTGGCCTGACCGATCTTCGTCAGCGACTGGACCAATGCTTCCAAGCAGACCCACAATTGGTAACCTGGCTGCTAGTCTTTGGCGAGTTACTATGCAGTACGCAAATCGGTGAAGGACTTGGCATCTCTGCCAAATTCAAGGACAAGTAAGGCCGCTCCTAGAGTAAAGCGATTGTCCCAATCGCTTGGCGGGCACTTTAGGCTCCTTTCAGCCGTTTGGCGATGAAGCGAATTACCATTGTGTCGATTGTGGTTTGGCAGCGCAGAAACGATTGAGGACAATCGTTTTACACTGTCTTACTGAGCATCGTCTTGGGCCGCCCAAAGAGTAAAGCGATTGTCTCAATCGCTTAGCCGGCACTTTAGGCTCCTTTCAGCCGTTTGGCGATGAAGCGAATTACCGTTGTGCTGATTGTGGTTTGGCAGCGCAGAAACGATTGAGGACAATCGTTTTACACTGTCCCAATCGCTTGGCCGGCACT
>CANHVO010000182.1 GCA_947463915.1 Planctomycetaceae bacterium | reverse complement strand
CGGATGAAATCCGTGGTAGGTATAGCACCAATTTCGCGAGAGTCGCGAAGCGACGGCATGCCATGGTGGTGCGTAAGGAACACGTTAAAAATCGTCACATTGAATGGCGGATTATGCGGCCAGTGTCGCTCCTTCAGAGCTCTGTCTCAGGTGGGGCATTTTTCCTGGGGTTGCGTTCGCGTTGCGAACTTACCCCAGGCTAAAAACTGCCATCGCATTCGCGATTGAATCACAACCCCAACCCGCACCGGTTTGACACGCCGGAGCATCGGCGTTACTCAGCAATCAACCAAACCCAACTGGCGACTGGACGAATCAGCAAGCTCGGAACTTCCAAATGCACATCGACGACAAGGATTTGAAATGCGAAATGCGAAATCCGCATTCCGTAGATTACTTCATGCGAACTCGTTGCATCGAATTGAGCACGTGTGCTGAGTTTCTTGTACAATTCCGTAATACAGTTCTGCTTTCGGATTTATGATGCGTGGTGTTCAATGCGTAATCTTAGGGTTTTTATCCTCGTGTTCATCACGGTGGGTTCTTTCTTAGTCGATTTGAGAGCCCAATCGCCGCTCCCAAAAGCGTTTGAGCATTCGTATCAAGAAATTCAGGAGGCTTTTAAATCTCGTCCTACCGCAGACGAATCTGCGGGACGTGAAACGCTACTCTACGAGGCCATCTACCGCTATGACGAGAAAGGTTCGCTCTCTCAATCAGTTCGTATGATCTGGAATGTTCGGCAGAAGTTGTTGGCGGAAGTGGGGACACTCAGCTGTCGATTTTCGCCATGGTATCAAAAACAACCCATCATTGAGGCTCGAGTTTTCGATCGCAACGGGAAGATCTATGAGCTTACCAAGGATGATGCCACGGTCTCGTCTGCGCAGTCTAATGATCCTGTTGTCTTAACCAACGACCAGATTGTGAGAGCCGCGTTACCTGGTTTACAAGACGGATCGATTGTTGAGGAACGAATCACCGTCGAAGAGCAAATGTCCTACTTTCCTAAGGGAAATTATCGAATAGAAACGCTCGATTCGTTCGTGCCTATGCAGTTTAGCAGCATCGAAATCGATGCTCCCGAGTCGTTGCCGCTTAGGGTTGTTTTCTTGGGCAAAGAGTATCCGATTCAAGAGACTCGAGAAAACGGAAGAATTCGAAAGCGAATCGAGCTTAAGAAAGTTGTACCGGTAGACACACATAGCTTTGAAAGCTACTTGCCAAAAACGATTTATCCTTTCAATCAGGTTGCGATATGCGTTGGAGGATCTTGGGACAAGATTGCCGAAGGCTACTCGGAAATTGTTGACGGTCAACTCCAAGGAATGGATTTTGCGCCGTTAGTGAAGGAAGCGATTCCGGCTGAGGTTACTACGCCTCTGGAAAAGTTGCACGCATCGTTTAACTGGATCAAGAAGAACTTTAGGTATACTGGTGTATCGCTCGGCCAAGCATCGATTGTCCCTGCACGGCCTATGCAACTATTAGCTCGCCGGTTTGGTGACTGTAAAGATCAAGCGGCGCTGTTGGTCGGGATGTTGCGAGAAATAGGGATCGAGGCCCACGTAGCATTGGTAAACGCTTCCGGTGTTCGCGCACCCTACGAACACGTGCCAGGGCTGAATGCCTTCGATCATGCAATCACAGTGGCAACCGTCGATGGCAAGCAGTATTGGCTGGATTGTACCCACCTCGGTTCGACGCTAGTAAACGTTCCAAGCTACCTGCAGGGGAAGTCTGTTTTGATCGCTGCCACGGGTACTCAAGCACTCACTTCAATCCCACTGGAATCGGCGGAGGTCAATTCAGTTATCGAAGATAAGACCTTGATTTTTCAAAATGGATTTATCACCACCCTTTCTAGCGAAACCCACAGCGGTATGTACGGCGCCGAAAGTCGCCCATCGGCAATGACGAAGACTGTGGAGCAGAGTGAGAAGGAAGTCATGGAAGCAGTCCAGAAAGAAAATCCAGTTGCGAACTTCAAGATATTGAACCAAGACGATCCATGGACCATGGAGCGTGTCTTCCGCCGAACGACAAAGTTCGAAGGTACCCCGTTGGAGGAGGTTGATTACTCGTCCTCGCGCTTCATCGTCGCTTTCAATCGGTTAGTGAGCGAGCTGCCTCAGCTATATCTGATGGAACCAACAGGGGGAAACAAGGTCGTATCGCGAAAGCAACCAGCCGAAGTATTCGTCCCTTTCAAACGCCGCCGGACGTATATAATACAGCCAGTTGAGGGTTGGGAGCTGCAGGTCAACCTAACCGAGAAAAATGCAGAAGTCGGATGCGTCCAACTCTTGCGCAAGGCGAGCAAGCGTGACGATGGAAGTTTCTATATCGAGATGGAAGCCAGCGCTACAGCCGGGACGCTGTCACCTGAGCAACTCAAGCAGTTGTATGACATTGCAAAGACATTTGATGATCCACTAAGCGATTGGAACATCGTAGCAATCTTTCGTGAGAAGCACGCTACAGAAGATATGGCTCGCCCTCAAGCGATCGCAAAGTTAAAGCTTCGCTGGGAAACTGAAAAAAGCGGCGCAGCGTTAATTGACTACGTCGATCTACTTTGTGCTTCGGCGTTGACGGACGAAGCACGATGGATTACTCAAAAAGCTGTCGAGCTGAATCCTCAAGATGCCAATATGCGCGTTGCGAAGGGTATGGCATCTTTCTACGATCTTGCGGGGCGAGGATGCTATCCAGGCATGGATCGCAACATTGCTGAGGAGGAACTGCGTGCGGCGAAAAAACTTGATCCAAAAAATCTTAGTGCCTTCGAATACTTGGCAAGCTTAGCCTTTCGAGATATCGATTCCTTGAAACGAAAGACCGCGGGCGACTTCCCCAAGTGCTTAGAGCTAATCGAGGAATGTCTGTCGATAGCGAAAGTAGTTTCGGCGCCGATGCGAGACTTACAGATCACATCCCTTGCGCTGCTCGACCGCGTTCCGGAAGCAATCGCAGTTGCAGAAAGTTATCAACTGGATCGAATGGTAACCTCCTTTCGCTGCTTTGAACTCGCCAAAGCCTCAAGATGGAATGAAGTAAAGCAGTTGCGAGCGCAAATAGGTGCGGATCGCGAATTGAAAGCGCAAGTCGCTGAAGTTGTGACCTGCTATCTCGAAAATCGGCAGATGTATGCTGCAGCGGCACAATTCGTTGAAGCGTTTGCTTATCCCGACGAAAAGAGAGCACAAGATTTGGCAAAGTACTATAGAACGAGGTCGCCAATCGAATTGGATGTGTCGCCAACGTCAACGCCCGAGCGAGTTGCTTTAGAACTGCTGAGGCGCATCCACACCTCCGGAACGCAATGGAATTGGTGGAGCGATATTATCGTCAACCCTGAGTCGTCGTCGCAGTCATTGGAGAAATTTGCGTCAATCGCGTTGGCTGATATGCGAAGTTTGATTCGAACGCGTACCGTCGGTCCCGAACAAGTCAGCGGAATGATTCAAGACAAGCTCGCGGTCAGCGGAAATGACGAATCTGGTTACCGATGCTTGTTGACACGAGGCAGTATTCGAGTCCCGATCTTCGTTACGAAGCGAGATGCAGGATACATGGTGATTCTTCCCGGCGAGAATGGAACTCCGCTCGCCGAAAAAGCTCAAGCTCTTGCAGCTCAGGGGAAGCTCGATGATGCCATCAAGTGTGTTGATTGGTGCATGGAGCTGTTTCCAGACCCTGCGTTTCTCGTGGTTGAGTCAGGAATTCCGGCTGAAGTGATTTGGACGTCAACTCGCAAGAAGACTCCTGAGTTGCTAGATCAAGTCTGCCGAATGCTACATACATGGACCGGGAACGTCGACGCTCGATACAAAGAAGCGTTGAGTTGGATTGAGGTAGAAAAGTCAAATTCACGGCGGATTCAGCTCCAGCGTTACATGCTCGCCAATCTAGAAAAGGAGAATTCACCGCAGTTTGTCGATGAAGCGAATAAATTCCTTCAAACTAACCCAGCGTTTTCTATGATTCGTCGATCACTTTCGTCCCACTTGATCGATGCTGGACGGTTAGATGAGGCCAGAAAGGTGTTTCATGAAGGCGATGCTCATCTTTCCTTAAGCGACCGTGAGATTTTCGAGAAGCGACTCAAGCAAGCTGTAGGCGATTACCAAAGCGACTTGCCGCAATTGAAGAAGAAGGCTGAACAATCGCAGTCGCCAGGCGACTGGGATATGTTTCTCTGGGCATCACTTTTTGCCGACGAACTAGACGTTGAAGTCGTTAAACTAGCGGCCGGAAAGATCCGTTCGGCTAGTGATAGGCTAGCGTTGAATACGCTTGCATGCGCTGAAGCGAAAACCGGTTTGATTGATGAGGCGGTCGAGGATTTACGGCTACTACTACTAAAACAGAACGAAAAATTTCGCCCTGCGGATTGGCTGGTAATTGGATTCATCGCCGAGCGATGCAACCTACCAGAAGCTGCGATTCGAGCGTATGGGAAAGTCGAAAACGAGGCAAAGCGTTCATCCGCGACCAGTGCAAATAGTCTAGCAAATCGTCGAATCCTCGCTCTTCAAGCGAGATAACTGCGGGGCATATCCTAACGCTCGTCGGCGAAGTTGAGACGACCGTGTTGGCAGAACGGAACAAAGCCCCCAGCTGATGAGAGGCTGACTCGTGATGATATCCTGGGCGACCTTGCGGTAGTGACGACTTTGCCGCTCCACTGCCCTGTACTTCCAAGCCTGTTGAAATCGCGATTGATTGCGGCCGCTCTTGAGTCTCGCAGCTTCACAAATGCTGGCAGGATCTCACCCAAAGTCGATGAGTTAGAGAATAGATGGTGCAAGCATGCAGCGTCTTCGATCGCGAGGCCACATCCTTGACCGAGATTCGGAGTGGTTGGATGAGCGGCGTCTCCAATGAGTAGGCAACGCCCTCGGTACCAATTCTTGTTAGGCACACGATCAATAATGTCGTTCTGAAAGAATGCGTCTTCTGGTGTCGAAGACAAAAGCTCGGGAACAGGCTTGGCCCAGCGACTAAATTTATCGCATAGCCAACTTCGCTTGTCATCAACGCGGAGATTCTGTGGAGTGTTTATCGCTACCCGCGCCAGCGCAGAGATGCTAAAACGCATTGAGGCAGTACGCCCCCGATTTATAGTTCTCGACTAAGCGTCCTCCGCCTAAGTACCAACGCATCGCGAAGATGGACTATTAGTGGCTTGCTAGTAGCCGGACTCGTCAGAGTTCAGTTTTCTTCGATGCACTGAAGTCTGGCGACTCCAGCTACTCAAAAATCTAATCTGGGCGGAGAATTGAACTCATAAGTGGTTTGAGTACAGGCTAACCACGACCACCTTCACAGCAATTCTCGCAAATCCTGTGACACTTGGAGCATTGCAGCTTCGCGCGGATGTCAATCAGCGATCCGCCGCAAACAGGGCAAGCCGGTTGGTACTGCTTTTCACTCTTCTTAACATTCGCTTCAACGGTGTTTCCGTTTGAATTATTCGCTCGTCATCGAGGCCTGTTACGCAACGTTCCTCAAGAAGGGCCAGGGCCCCTCTTGTCAGTTTCCTAACATTCTGTGGCAGAGTTTTAAGATGAATTTCGCACTGTATACCGGCGGCTAAGCTTTTTCCGGGCGTCCGTCGCATACTTATCCGTTTCAGAGTCATTGTTCTAATTCGGTCTTCAGGCTGGGAGTGTGATCCAAAATGAACGTTTCTAGGCTTTTCAAATCGCGGGCTCGCTCCCGGAAATTGGTTTACGAATCGCTGGAGTTGAGGCAACTCATGGCGTCCGATCTAGTCCCGCTGAACAACTTTATGATGCCGGAAGATGCGGATATGAGCGGTTCCATCACGCCCCTCGATGCTTTGGTCGTCATCAACCAGCTCAATTCTGAAAGCGTAGGCAGCCTGAGCAGTGGCGTTGCAGCAGATAAAGGCGTAGCCGTCGATGTCGACGCCGATGGAAATCTTTCCCCTTTGGACGCTTTGACCGTTATCAATTACATCAATCGGAATTCGGAAGATGGGGCGGATGCACTCCCAAGTTCCGTAAGTATGGAGAATCGAATTTCGCGACTCGAGCAAGCGATCTCGAACGGCGAAGTACCAGAGACCTTGGACGCATCGAAAGCTGCGGATGTGCTAGCAATCCTGAGAGCGGGCGGCTATCCAGAACTTGGTGACAAGTTAGTCGATGGGGTTTTGACGAACGAAAACGATATGGTCAATGTGACTATCCCCTCCGACGCGAAATCATTCCCTGATGTGGTCATCGATGCCTTGGCGAATGACACGGGGACTGGGTTGCGGATCGTGGAGGTCGGCGTCCCTGCCACCGGAACGGCAACCATCGAGCAGGATCCCGCGAATCCAGGTCGCGATGTCGTTCGATACACCCCTGCGGAACGATCTGCAAAGTACGATCGATTTTCTTACACCACCGAGGACGCTAATGGGAACCGCTCTACGTCGTTCATTTCGGTGAACTACGAGCAAGACCGGCAGGGGTTTGGTGCCTTCAGCGTCGATGTCCCGGAGAATGTCATTGCGACACCTGGAAGCTCGACGGCTTTCCTCGACGCGGGCGGAAAGCCGTTGATCCAATTGAATTACGATGGTGACCAACCTGCCAAAGTTGGGGTTCTGCTTAACTGGGCGCCGCCAGAGGGTGCTTTCGCAGGGGACCGATTCGCAGGAAAGCTTAAGACGTCAGCCAATGTCGACGACGCATCGTTCGGTCCATCACCGACCGGATCGGTATGGATATACGGCTCTATCCCGGGAGTCAACCAGATCCTAGCCAACCTGGAATACGAGCCTGCGGCTGGATTTGCTGCACCGGAAGGCATCCGTTTGAACCTTTTTGCATTTCTGTATGGTGTAGTCAACGTCGATACGGTTTTGACTGGCGTTGACATAAAGGTTCCTAGGGCCTCGCAATCCCCGGTCGCAGTCGATGATTATTTCAAGGTTTCATCGCTGGATGGACCGCTCGAGCTCGATGTTCTGATCAACGACATCGCAAATAGCACGCCATCAGGACCCGGGCTTCAAATCACCAGCATCTCTCAACCCTTCAATTCTGATGCTCGGATAACGTTCGATAATGCAACGGGCAAGGTCAATTACACGGGTAGGGAGTACAATTTCCTTGGGTTCGATCAGTTTGCGTACACGATCAAAAATGAATTGGGAGTCGAATCGCAAGGGATCGTGACAATCGTGTTGAGTTAACGCATTCGAGCCTGGAGTTGATGAACACCCAAAAGTACTCGTGCTCAGGCCAATTGCAGCTGAGCACGAGACTTCGTTTCATGATTCTTCAAATGCGTCTGTCTCGTCCTCGATGAAAGCTCGCAAGAATGCTTTGGCGTAGGTCCATTGGCGATGTGCTGTACGCACAGAAATTGAGAGAGCGACGGCAGCTTCCTCCATGGTCAAACCTGCAAAAAAACGAAGCTCAACCAGCTTTGCGATATTGCTATCCGTTGATTCCAAGTGTGTCAGGGCGCGATCAACTTGCAGTGTCCATGGATTGTCCACGGATTGGCTTAGATGTTCAAAATCCACATCCTGTCTTTTAAGTATGCCGCCACGTTTTTGCGACATCTTTTGCCGAGCGCCTTCGACGAGAATTCGACGCATGGCTTCTGCCGCCGCGCCAAAGAAGTGACCTCGACCATTCCAGCTTTGATCTTCCGAACCGATTACAAGACGGAGGTAGGCTTCATGCACCAATGCCGTTGGTTGCAGCGTTTGACCCGGACGTTCGAGAGCAAGTTTTGCGGCAGCAAGTTTTCGGAGTTCTTCGTAAACCAACGGCAACAATAACCGGCTTGCCTGGTGATCTCCTTGTTGAATATTAAATAGCAGTTGGGTAACGTCGCCCATGGCACCTCGAACTTTGCACGTTGGATTGAATCTTGGAATTTGCCGAACGGATACTATCCCTCATCATTCCGATTGATTTGGATAGACACTCTTCGATTTCAGTTCCAACGATCTAGAATAGTATACACCGAATGAGCCATCTAACATGTCACTCGCATTTTTCCATGAAACTCCCATGAACGAAGCTGACCTGTTTCATTTGGCAATCGAAATCGACGATTTGAAAGCGAGAGATTCGTTTTTGAATCAGCATTGTGGCACCGATCTGAAACTTAGGCAAAGGATCGAACGATTGCTTCGGGCTGCGGTGGCGGACGACGCTTTTTTGGAAACTCCCGTGCTGGAGAAGGCCTCGGTCTCCCTCGAGCGAAACGGATGTGGTCAGGTTTCCGTTGGCGATTCGATTGGCCCATATACACTTGTGGATTCGCTCGGCGAGGGAGGCATGGGGACAGTCTTTCTCGCCGATCAGAAGGCACCGATTCATCGAAAGGTCGCCATCAAAGTGATCAAGCCGGGTATGGACAGCGAACAAGTCCTCGCGCGGTTTGACACCGAGCGCCAGGCGATAACGATGATGAATCATCCAAACATTGCCCAAGCGTTTGAGGTTGGGACAACCGATCAAGGACTTCCCTACTTTGTGATGGAGCTCGTGGACGGGATACCAATCTCACGATATTGCGATGAGCATCGATTCGACATTCACCAAAGATTGGAACTCTTTGTACCCGTCTGCGAAGCAGTACAACACGCTCATCAAAAGGGAATCATTCATCGCGACTTGAAACCCTCAAACGTACTTGTCTCGGAAATTGGAAACCGAAGTGTTCCCAAGATCATCGACTTCGGCATCGCGAAAGCGGTAAGCGGTCCATCCGATGCGCAGCAGAACCTAACCCAGTTTGGGCAAATCGTCGGGACCATGGAATACATGAGTCCAGAGCAGTCTCGTTTCAACCCTCACGATGTTGATACACGCAGCGACATTTATTCCCTCGGTGCTCTGCTCTATGAACTAATCGCAGGCAGCACACCAATTCAAGTTCATCGTCTCAAGGATCTTGCGTGGGACGAATTGGCACGATGGATTCGAGACGAAGAACCGATTGCACCGAGCTCCAGAATCGCCGGGGATCCGAATCAAAAAAGTATTTGTGAACTGAGGCGAGCCACCCCAACCCAATTGCAACGAGACGTTCGAGGAGAACTCGATTGGATCGTCTTGAAAGCACTCTCAAAAGATCGATCGCGACGCTATCAGTCGGCATCCGACATGGCCAAGGATATTCAGCGATATCTCCGCAACGAACCTATCGAGGCATCGCCACCGTCGACCGCATATCGTGCTAAGAAATACTTACAGCGGAATAGGCTTGCCATCGGCTCCGTCGCCATGGTCACCAGCGCACTTCTTCTCGGACTAGCTGGGACAACGTGGCAAGCACGCGAGGCCAGCCGAGCTCGGGCAATCGCTGAATTTCAACGGGATTTTGCACAAGCCGAGAGTCAAAAAGCGCGTGAAGCCGAGTCCAATGCAGCCAGAGAAGCGTCGAACGTTCTCAAACAATCACTTTATTCTGGCGCCATCGCGAATTTCGTAAACCACCATTTGCTCGAGTTCACCGACCCAGACATTGAGCCCGATCGAAACATTTCATTACGAACAGTACTCGATCGCGCTGCAATCTCGATTCAAGCACTGAACGATGCTCCGGAGACTCAATCTGCAATGCGGCATACTCTCGCCAAAAGCTATTTGAGCCTCGGCGAGTATGCAGAAGCTCGTACGCACGTGGAGGCAGCCATGGAATTGCAAAACTCTGCACTTGGCGAAACGCACCCAGAAAGTTTATCTACCCTCATTCTCCGAGCCGAAATCCAGCTCCGTTGCTGTGAATATCGAGAAGCCAACGAAACGTTCACTCGTGCTGTCGACCTATGTCGGAAAAGCCAGGGGGACGACCATGTCTTGACCCTCAATGGTGTCCGAGGGCAAGGGATTTCATGGGCGAAATTAGGACGATTGGTAGCCGCCCGCGAGCTCTTTCAAGAATTGTATCGAACACAGTCTGCAACGTTCGGCGAGAATCATCGTGACTCGCTCGAAACACGCCGCGAACTTGCAGAGGTTTCCGCTGCGATGGGAGAACATCACGAGGCGATCGATGCCTTCACTGCCATCCGCGATATCGCCCGAGAACAACTCGGTCAAGTGCATCCACTGACTCTCAAGATCGAGTCAGGCATCGCAGCATCCAAAATTGAGCTCGGGCAATATGAGGATGCTAGAAAAATTCTCCAATTGGTGGTCGATGCGACCACCGCGAGCTTGGGAGATGCACACCCCGAGACCATACTCAGAAAGTCGTCGCTAGCCTCAATCTCTCTAAAACAAGGCCAGCTAGAAGAGTCTGCGTCATTGCAACGAAAACTGCTCGCCGTAGCCGAAGAACGTCTCGGTCGCAAACATTTGATTACCATTCAAATCGCGACTTCTCTGGCTGACGTTTTGAATGAGCAAGGGGCAATAGACGAGGCGAAATCCCTGTATGAAAATGCGCTTTCAATCGCGGAGCAACTGCTCGAACCAAATAGCCTCCAATCGCTCAAACTACGTTTTCGATCCGCTGCCGCCTTGGCCTTTGAAGGAAACTATGACGAAGCCTTGCGGCAGTGGCATGCAATTCTTGAAATACAGAGAAATGGTTACTCCACAAGCCATCCTGACACATTGAAGACACTATCTGCTATTGCGGGTGTTTGGATGGCGCAAGGACGCTACGCGGAGGCAAAAACTGCACTGAACGAAATTAAGACGGTTGCGCAACAGGTGTTCGGACACAATCATCCTCTGGAGCTGGACGCAAGCTCCAAACTTGCATCTATTGCGGGGTTAGAAGGGAAAATCGAGGAGTGCAACGAATGTTTTCGGTCGACATTGGATGCGTGCAACAAAGCATACGGAGCCAAATCGCCCATCACCATCGACACCTTGATCAACTTCTCGGAATCTCTATCCAGGTCAGGTTTTCATGCAGAAGCATTACTGCTTCAAGAGAAACTCCTTACCTCCGTCAAAGAGGTTTTCGGCTCAAACCATAGTGCGACCTACAGGGTCTTGGATAGTATGGCGACTAGCTTGAACGCTCTCGCAAGACACGATGAAGCCAAAAAGCTTGGCCAACAGTTGCTCGACCTGCGAAGCAAGAACTTGGGTGAGCACCATCCGCTTACGCTTCGAAGCGCCAATAATCTGGGATGCTGCCTGCTGACTGCAGGAAATTTTAAGGACGCCGAGGTTTTAATTCGCGGAGCAGTAGATGCAAGCCGGGAACACTTTGGAGCCGATTACCCAGCGACCCTGCAGTACACCCAAAACCTGGCAAGCCTACTGAGCATGCAAAGGGCAAACGATGAACCGATCGAAATGTTTCGCGATCTCATCGCTCGACTGACTCGAAGCTTGGGGCAAGAACATGTCGAAGTCCTTTCCGCAAAGGCTCGCTACGCGGCGGCGCTCTCGTTTCAAAAAAGATTCCATGAAGCCAAGAAAGAATACGAACAACTACTGGATCAATACCGTCGAACTCATGGCGACGACCACCCCAACACGTTGATATGCATGGATAATCTGGCAAGCGTTCATGGGGCGATTGGGGAGTACGATCAAGCCATTTGCCTCAGTGAGCAAATCGTAGCCCATTCGGTTCACAAGTATCCGAAGATGGCGTTCACCCTAAAGGCTATTCATGGGCTCATTGAGTATCGAATCCTCGCCGAACAACCACTCGCTTCGGCAGAAGAGTTGAGACATGCTATCGAGCTTCGCAAGACGAACAGTGTCAGTGTGGATTGGATTGTTTTGGATCTGCATCATGTCGCATTCGCTCATTTAGCGGAGAATGATCTAAGCGAAGCCGTTCGCCTCATGCGTGAACTAAACCAAATATGCGATACGCATTTGGGCCCAACGAGCGTCACATCCTTGGTGAATAAAGTGCGCCTCGCTGAATTGCTTGAGCAACAGCAGAACAGGAATGGAGCTCAGGAACTCATCGAATTCGCAAAATCCTCGTTTGCAGTTAGAAAGGGAACCGAACAGGATTCTGCGCCCTTTAACGCTGGCCTGGAACAGCTCAAGGCTTCGCTGTCGACCAGCTATCAAGAGGTCGAAGGAATTGCGAAGGCATTCGCTGCAAGGAATCAATGGCTGATCGCCGCGAAGATGTACATGCAGTCCGCCAAGCTGGTCCAATCGAAACTGGATACATTGCCCGGGGATGATCCCAAATCCACCCAATCGGACGAAGCAATCGATTTTGCAAATCAAGCGATGGCAATGCTTCGACGCGCCATAGAAACTCGAGCCATATCCAATCGCCGCGTTCTCGAATGGCTTAAGATTTCGCCAGACTATGAGCCACTGCGATCAACGCAAGAGTTTGGAGAAATCCTCGATTTGGTCGATCGTCAATTGCATGTCGATCATGCCATCCGAATGGCGTGGAGCTTAGCCCGGGCAGGTGAGCATGATCGAGCTCGCATTATGGCAGAAAAACTCGTATCGCCGCATTTGGAGAAAAATGAAGAGCCTCGCATTCGCTACAACCAAGCACGCATCTATTCCCGTTGCTATGAATCCGCACAACGGTCTGACGACACTTCGATCCAATACCTACAATCATCGATCGATTGCCTTAAAGAGTGTGCAGGACTTCACTTTTTGGATACCGATGGGGTTTCGCGATTGCGGGCAGAAACCGACTTGGATCCCATTCGACAAACCGAAGACTTTCAAGTCTTTCTCCAAAAGTTAAAGGAACATGACACTATTTCCTACCCCAACAAGAAAGCAACCCCGGAATGAAACGCGTACACAACGCGGTTTGGCTACCCGGGACAGGCTGGAGGGGTGAGACTTGAGGCTAGAGGAAAGCAGCCCCGACAACGGCTACTACAGGCACACATGAGGCTTCGCAAGGAGCCGGTGCGTCCAGCTTGGAAGCCGATCTACGCCGATCGAATGAATCGCGTAAAGAGCTGGTCCAAGTTCATCAGCGGAGCCTACTGGATTGTAAGCATTGAGGATTAAGGATTAAGGTATAAGCAAGAGAGAAATCCACTTATCCCTTACTCCTTAACAAATCACTTCGTTCAAATGAATTTGTGCTGACTCGTAAGATGGGTCCGCAGGCACTGCGTATGAACTTGAACACTTTGCTGCGACACGATGTATTCAGTGTAAAACAGTTGTCCTCAACTGTTTCTGAAGCAAGCACAAACTTCGCCTCAAATAAACGATTGGGACAATCGTTCTACACTATGGTTGATTACGTGACAGACCGGATCGTTGACGAGTCGGAGATTCGACGTTCGAAGCAGTTCCCGTACCAGACAGTTCAGGCTTGTGAACGAGCTGACATCATGAACATCGGTGGCTTCAGTGACGCCGTGTTCAACGTGATCAGTGCGTTCCTAGCCGACAACAACCAGCGATTCGTCGCTGAAGTTGAAGCGATTGAACTGTAAACGCGAATTGGACTCCGGTCCAATCGCTGTACAATTGAAACTCAACACCCGCGGGTCGAATTTCCGGCTCGCGGGTGTTTTTGTAGTCATCTCGCCCGCTTCAATCTATCTATCCTTACGCACAGATCGCTTTGACTTTAAAAGCAAGCAAAGGGACTGCTATTGACCGCTGAGAGAAAAGAAGTTAACCGTTGGCGAAAAAAATCTGATGGTGCCGTTGGGGGTTGAATTTGCCTTCCATGGCAAAACTCAGTAAGAGGCGGCATCATTAACGAAAACCAAGCGACAAGAATAGACGGCATTAGACTGCCTTCGGTTATTGCATGGGTTCCGTTGCTGCTTCT
>CANHVO010000181.1 GCA_947463915.1 Planctomycetaceae bacterium | reverse complement strand
TTGGCTCGCGATTGGCTTTGGCAATTTTGCTTTTGCTGGCCACAGGTGGGTTTTCCGGTAATTCAAGGTAAAATGGTAAGTAACTGTTTTTGTCAGTCGTCGGCTTACGCCTCCGACATCGTATAACCATCGAAAACGATCGATAGCTCCGTATTCGTCAGCCCTTAAGCTGTCTTCTTCTTAGGTGCTCGGAATGGCATTCCGAACATCTCAAGTAATCTTCTGGCAACATCGTTGTCCCCCGCGGTCGTTACGATGGCTATGTTCATGCCTTGCGGACGAGCGAACTTGTCCGGATTCAACTCAGGGAACACCAACCACTCACCTAACCCCATGGAGTAGTTGCCCTTTCCGTCAAATGCAGTTCGGCTAATACCACGAAAGTCACGGACCCGCGGCAAAACGATACTAATCAATCGGTCGAGGAACTCGTACATCTTGTCACGTCGCAGGGTCACCTTGCAACCGATCGGCACACCTTCACGCAACTTGAAGCCTGCAATTGAATTGCGTGCGATGGTCAACACGGGCTTCTGTCCCGCAATATCTCCCATTGCTTCGGCAGCGAGTTCCAAGTACTTTTTGTCTTGCATCGCTTCGCCAACGCCCATATTAATGGAAATCTTTTCCAATTTTGGAATTGAGAAAACGTTGGTGAACCCGAACTCTTTTTCGAGAGCCGGACGAATCGTTTCGTGGTAGTGTAGTTGAAGTCGAGGAGCCATGGTTTTAATGCTTTGTGTAAACTCTCTTTATCTTACTCTTAGTCAGGCTAAGCCTTTTCGGCGTGAAGCGACCGTGCTGGGGAGACAACACTAATTGTTTTCCCACTCTTCTTGCTGTATCGCTCTTTTGAACCGTCGGCTAGGAACCTAACGCCCATACGGGTCGGTACACCTGTTGTCGGGCAAACGATCATCACTTTAGAAACATCCATGAACGCTTCCTTCGAGAGACGTCCACCCTGAGGGTTACGCTGCGAACGCTTGACGTGCTTGTAAACACGATTCAAACCCTCGACTACGACCCGCCCTTGAGTTCGGTCAACCTTCAGGATCTTGCCACGCTGTCCTTTGTCTCGCCCCGAAATAACTTCCACTGTGTCGTTAACTTTGATCAACATTTAGACCACCTCACTCGCCAACGAAACAATTTTAGTGAAACTCTTCTCACGCAGTTCACGAGCAACAGCACCAAAGATGCGTGTGCCGCGAGGGTTGTCGTCTTTGTCGACCAAAACCGCAGCGTTACCGTCAAACCGCACGTAACTTCCGTCAACTCGCCGAGTCGGGTGCGAAACCCGCACGATTACGGCTCGGACGACAGCTTTCTTTTTTACTTCGCTACCTGGAATAACACTCTTCACTGAGCAGATGATCACATCTCCGAGGCCGGCATAGCGACGCCGTGTACCGCCCAACACCTTGATGCACATGATCTCTTTCGCACCAGTGTTGTCCGCGACCTGAAGTCGGCTTTCTTGCTGAATCATGATTGACTATGTTTCAAAAACGAATTTGGGGAATTTATTATCGATTGAGTTCGAACAGAATTATGTCGCTGCAGCAGCGGCGGCTTGCTCCGCCTTCAAGCTTGCAACGTCCACGATCTTCGACTTCTCTACTACACGAATCAAATTCCAACGCTTGAGCTTCGAAAGAGGACGTGACTCTTCTATCTCCACCTTGTCACCAACATGCGACTCATTGTTTTCATCGTGGACGTGACAAACCGTCTTCTTACGAACGATCTTGGAATATCGCGGATGGCGAACCAAACGCTCGATTTCAACTCGACGTGTTTTTGCAGCTTTATCGCCGGTTACAAAACCGACAAGGATTCGACGTGCCATAGTGAAAACTTTGTGACAGATACTCTGGAATGGATTCGGTTGCGGGCCCTAAGCACTAAGCTTTGGCTAGCCGCTGGGTTTGAATGGTTCGTACTCGTGCAATCAAACGTCTGTTATGACGCATCTGGCTTGGCACGTCTACTCGATCAGTTTGCGCCTGAAGACGGAATCGAAACATATTCTCCGCAGCTTCCACCGCAGTCAGTTCCAATTGCTCGTCGCTCATCTCGCGAAGTTCGGAGGCTTTCATTTTCGACTCGATAACCTTAATTATATGACAAAACTATGCTGGACGACGTCGAACCAGGCGAACCGGAATCGGCATCTTGGCGGCAAGGCGTGCAAAACAAACCTTGGCCTGTTGCTCAGTTACACCGGCAAGCTCATAAAGAACCGTACCTGGTCTAACCACAGCTACCCAGTACTCCGGCTCCCCCTTACCTTTACCCATTCGGGTTTCTAAAGGCTTGGAGGACACTGGCTTATCTGGAAAAATTCGGATGTAAAGTCGACCTTCACCACGAACGTATTGGTTCGCCGCGATTCGTCCCGCTTCGATTGTTTGGGCACGGATCCAGCCGCCTTGAAGGCACTGAAGTCCGAAATCACCAA
This sequence comes from Planctomycetaceae bacterium, assembly GCA_947463915.1. GTDB lineage: Bacteria > Planctomycetota > Planctomycetia > Pirellulales > Pirellulaceae > JBKCUI01. Next base: position 11,290 of record CANHVO010000181.1, on the reverse strand, counting down.
AGACAACCTTGTTACCGCGGGTCGCGTTACCTTTTATACGTCCTCTTTGGCTTTTTCGGTGCTTGACCCGTTTGGGCATCAGCGCCATCGTTAGCGTCTCCCGCGTAAGAACCTTGATTTACCCAGACTTGAATTCCGATATTCCCCTGTGGAGTAGCGGCTTCTGCAAGTCCATAGCTAATTTTTGCTTGAATCGTACTCAGCGGCAGAGAACCGGCGTTGCCCTTTTCGCAACGTGCCATTTCCGCACCACCCAATCGACCCGACATTTGAATTTTAATACCCTTTGCACCCGCATCCATCGCTGTTTCGATGGAACGCTTCATTGTTCTACGGAAACTCGACCGCTTAGCAAGCTGCTTCGCGATGTCTTCCGCAATCAATTGTGCTTGGATTTCCGGACGATAAACTTCTTCAACCTTGAGATTAACGCGACGTCCAATCAGGTTTTGCAGCTCTTCCTGCAAAATTTCGATCTCAGTCCCCTTCTTCCCAATGATCAAACCAGGCTTCGCAACAAAAACCATCAACCGAACTTCGTCTCGAGTACGTTCGATCTCAATTCGATCGATACCCGCTTCTCGGTAAGCTGGTTTCGTTGGATGAAACTTGATAAACTTTCGTATCTTCTGATCTTCGACTAGCAGCTCAGCGAACTCTTTCTTGCTGGCATACCATCGGCTCTTCCAGCCCATGACGATACCAGTACGGAAACCGATTGGATTGACCTTTTGTCCCATAATGCAAGTTTCCTACAGCTCTTCGATTCTCTTGAGTTCTACCGAAATGTGGGCCGATCGCTTTAGGATCGTGAACGCCTGTCCTCGGGACATTGGCCGAAAACGCTTCATGATCGGACCGCCATCGATGCGTGCATCGACAACCACCAACTCTTCGGCGCTATACGAACGTCCACCATTCTGGTCTGTGTCTCCCGCGCTACCAATAGCACTCTTGATAACCTTTTCCAACATCCGTGCGCCACGGTTAGGCTGAAATCGGAGCATTTCAAGTGCTTCGTCCGCAAATTTGCCGCGCACTAAATTGGCCAGAGGTCTGACCTTTCTAGCACTGATGCGTGCGTATCGATGTACGGCTCGGTAAGCCATGATTGATTCCTGTTTCTTAAAAAATTACTTCTTACCACCCTTACCGCCGTGGCCGCGGAAGGTACGCGTCGGTGAAAACTCGCCGAGCTTGTGCCCAACCATGTCTTCCGTCACGAAAACCTTAATGTGTGCTTTTCCGTTATGAACCATGAAGGTCGCTCCAACAAACTCAGGAACGATTGTGCATCGTCGAGCCCAAGTCGTAATTGGCATGTTGTCGTTTTTCTCGCGGGCCTTTACAAGCTTCGCATACAACTTGGGGTCTACAAACGGACCCTTTTTAGTCGAACGTCCCATGTGTCAGAACTCTTCCCTTAACTATCTCAGTTTCAGTTGACCGTAACGAACCGACTTGCGTCGACGAATAATTGCGGAGTTGCTTGGCTTGCGAGGTCGGCGAGTAAATCCACCCTTTGCCAGCTTGCCCGTTGGGCTAACTGGGTGACGACCACCCTTGGTTCGACCTTCACCACCACCGTGCGGGTGATCCACTGGATTCATCGCGGTTCCGCGAACGTGAGGCCTCCAACCCTTCCAACGGTTTCGTCCGGCTTTACCAATGCGAATTGCACCATGATCTGGGTTGCTACACTTACCAATGGTTGCTCGACACTGACTCGGCACTCGGCGGATTTCTCCACTCGGCAACTGCAACTGCGCCCAACCTGCTTCTCGTGCCATTAAAACGGCAGACGAACCGGCCGAGCGACAAAGAGCTGCTCCACGTCCAAGCGTCATTTCCACACAGCAGACTTCCGTCCCTGGCGGTATGTTTTTCATGGGCAAGCAATTCCCCAAAGTAGGTGCAGCCTCAGCCCCGTTATACAAAGTCGCGCCGGCCTTCAAACCATCTGGCGCGACGATGTACGTTTTTGTTCCATCCGCATAGTGAAGCAAAGCAATTCGAGCCGATCGATTCGGATCGTACTGAATTGAGTCCACCTTGGCAGCGATACCATCTTTCTTCCGCTTGAAGTCGATGATTCGATACATTTGCTTGTGGCCACCACCGCGATGTCTCGCCGTGATGAACCCCTGATTATTTCGTCCACCGTGTCGCTTAAGGCGAATCATCAATCCCTTTTCAGGAACTGCACCTGGTGTTAATTCAGCAAAGTCACTCACCGACGAATTTCGTCGACCTGCTGATGTTGGTTTGTATACTCGAATGCCCATGATCGTATCCTGCGTTTTCCCTTAAGAAGGCGTTCCTAGAAGAAGTCGATCTTGTGTTCGCTACTTAGCTTGACGATCGCCTTCTTCCAAGCCTTCGTCACACCAAGCTTAGCGCGATATCTTCGCGACTTGCCTTGGCGGTTCTGAGTTGCCACCGCAACAACCTTCACATTAAACAGCTCCTCGATCGCAGCCTTGATGACGGTTTTGTCCGCCAAAGGATTGACCTCGAATGCATAACGGTTTTGGCGAGTCGCTTTATGAACTCCCTTTTCCGTTACCAAGGTACGCAACACCACTTGATGTGGGGTCAGTACGATTTTGCTTTTGGGTGATTGCTTTGCCATGATTTATTTCTAATTTGATTTGCGATTGAATTCGAATTGAACACTCGACCTACGCACTTGCTTTTGCTTTGATCCAGTCCAACGCTTCTCTTGTCATGACCAATTTGCGAGGCCGCAAAACGATCAACGCATTCAAGTCCGCTACCGGGCTAATTGTTAGACCTTCGATGTTTCGACCGCTCAGGTACACATTGCGATCCAACCCACCAAGAGCCAGCGTCTTCGTCTGCCCCTCGAGTCCCATCGCCTTGAAAGCCGAAGCCAAAAGCTTTGTCTTCGGTGCTTCCATCTTCAACTGATCCATTACAACGACGGATCCAGCCGAAATCTTGGACGCAATCGCCATCCTGGTTGCCGCTTGAACAGCCTTGCGAGGCAATCGATAATAGTACGATCGCGGCTGACGAGAATTTGCGTGACCACCACCTCGACGGACCGGCTGGCGTTTCGCACCCATACGTGCATTACCAGTCCCCTTTTGCTTAAACAGCTTCTTCGTCGAGCCCGCAACTTCTCCGCGAGACTTCGTCTTATTGCTACCTTGACGCTGATTCGCCAGGTACATAACCACGACGTCGTGAAGCAACTGCTTGCTGATTTTAGGTGCAAGCACTTGCGGATCGATTTCGTAATCGCCCACTTTCGTGCCTGTCATGTCATAAACTGGAAGTGTTGTCATCTCTATGTACGCCTAATGCTCTCTAGCCGACTTTGTTTGTTTCGCGAATAATAACGTAGCCGCCATTCGGTCCAGGCACAGCACCACGAACGAGAAGCAGATTATTCTCGCCATCAACGCGAACCACCATCAGGTTACGCATCGTGATCTGATCATTCCCGTACTGCCCAGCACCCTTCTTACCCTTACGAACACGGCCTGGATAAGTACCAGCACCGGTCCCACCAGGATGGCGGTGAGCCTTCTTAACACCGTGAGTCGCACGCTGACCAGCGTAATTATGTCGCTTCATCCAACCGGAGAAACCACAACCCTTGCTAATCCCGGTAACATCAACGGACTTGATACCCTCAAGCACAGTCACCTTGATCTCCGCACCTACATCGGCAGAAACAGGCCCGCGAAACTCGCGAATAAATCGCTTTGGCTCACAATTCGCCTTTGCAGGAACAGCACCACCTGCCGCCTTGATCTTTTCCGATCGCTTGCTGGAAATACCAGCAACCTGACCGCGAGCGGCACGACTAGCCAACCGGCGAGGCTTATCCAAAAAACCCATCTGCACAGCTTCATAACCATCACGATCTACGGTTCTAACCTGAAGAACATGGCAAGGCCCAGCTTCGATCACCGTGACAGGCACTGCGCGCCCGTCCTTCTCAAATATCTGCGTCATTCCGACCTTGCGGCCGAGGATTCCTTTGCTCATTCGTTCTATTCCGTAAATCGTTTACCCAGAAGGACACACCGACGAGCCTACCTCACTTGAGGGAGCAGACCTTGCGAAAGAGGCGGAAAACCGCAGCAACATTCACTAAATCGATGGTTACCTTCAGGGCTTCCGTTTCATATTGGGAAAACCTGATGGATGCCGTTTAAGCGTAAATTTCCTACCGTGTCGTTGCCTTGATTTTGATGTCAACGCCAGCGGGCAAGCTCAACTTGTTTAGAGCTTCGATCGTTCGGGCAGTGGCTTGCTTGATGTCGATCAGTCGCTTGTGCGTTCTGATTTCGAATTGCTGACGTGCCTTCTTGTCAATATTTGGCCCCGAAAGGACCGTGTACCGCTCGATGCGAGTCGGTAGAGGAATCGGGCCGTGCACTTCGGAGTGAGTCCGCTTAGCGGTTTCCACTATCTCCAAGGCGCTTTGATCCAAAACGGCATGGTCATAAGCTTCCATTCGAATTCTGATGACTTCATGCGATCCGGACACAGCTGATCTCTACCTCAAAAAAACGTCAGTTTGCCAGCGAATTAATGTTCGCCAGCTATCTCGTAAGCCCTACGTTGAACGCGGGACTCAAGAAGATAGGAATGTGACTCAATGTCGTCAACGGCAAAAATGCTTTTTTGTCATTGGCATTTCGCTTTTGCGAAATTTCCCAGCGGAATAAAAGGTTTTTCCGCACCTCTTCTGCAAACTTTCTTCTCGGCCAGAGTTCGTCAGGCACTTGTGATTCGAATCATCGCCGCCTCTAGGCCTGTGATGACCGCCGAATTCAAGCGAAAGTTCAAAGGAATGATACTCGATAAATCATCTTCCGCGATCGTGTTTTTCTTTGAAAAATCGACATTTACGCGGATCCGACTTGGCGGTATTCGCCGGCCGCCGGCGTCGTCACCAACCATCGGCATCGCACTCTCGGCAGGTCGAACAAGCCCCAGTTCGTCGCACAAAATCCCGTAAAGATCCCCTAACTGCTGCCAAGCTGCCTCGGATTCAGCGATTTGAGGCATCGAGTCCGCGCTGGCGATAGCCAAACCAACCCCTGCCGCTCCCGCAAAAAGCAATTCCTTCATGGACGCAAACACGAGCACCGCCGAACCACCAAAATCCAATGGCACCATCACCACCGCCAACAACGGTGCAAACAAGATTCCAGCTGGTGCAAAACCGGTCAGCAATCGCTTGCCAATTGGCATCTCGGACCACATTTTTGCAGTAAATTCATCCAATTGCCGATCGTCCAGCTGAATAAGGCTCTCTTTTTGAAATCGATCGATGGCACGCTGACAAGCCGAACGCACAAGCTGAGCCCCATGACTTTCGGGTTCATCCAATTGCAAGATTCCCTGATGGTCGTGTTCCTGCAAGTGCTTTAAGAGAACATCAGCGGTCACGATTTTGCCTGATTTGCCTGAAGTCCAGTTCGTACGAATCCAACGTCCAATCGCTTCCGTTTTGCCATTAAACCATTGCGGAATCTGAATCCATTGGGTCGCAGAAGCAATACTGGATTTACTGGCGTCCGCCAAACGCGCCGTCCACCGCCCAGGCTTTGCCCACCAGGGCGCGGTCTTTTTCAAAGACGATGAAACTTGCTGGATGATCTGCCGGGAAACCTGAAGCCTTATTTTGGAAGATCCCGTACCAGCCCTGTCGGTGGAAAAGTCGAAGCAAGCGTTCGCGACCGAATCCTGCAACTCCTTGGTTCTTGCCGTTTGCTGGTGAACGTAAGCTTGAGAACGATGGATTGTTTCGTTGATTTGCGACCGCAACTTTGAGGTCGTAGAGACCAAAACATCCTCAAAAAGCCCACGTTTATCCAGTTGCGAACCAATGTTTAACAGCCATGACTCTTTGGCGATGGGAGCGGGAGGCTGCGGAACGGGACGCTCATCAATCCTGAAAAACAGCGGCAAATCCCCTTTCTCAGCTGCGAGAAAGCCCTCGGGCGGCGCCGGCAACCGATCTCGGTGCTGCGGTCCATCGTAGCTATAAGCCATGTACTGCCTGCTGATCGCATGGAGTCCGTAAAGCGACTGAAGTTCATTGCTAATTTCATTTGCTTCGTACCGACGCGGCACCCGATTCACCGCCAAGAACTGCTTCACCCGCGGCATCTTTTCGCTCAGCAACCGCAACAGGCGACTAACCGTCTGATCATGCATCGCGTTGGCTGGCAAGACGACCACAAATGCCGAGCACAAAGGAGACGCACTTGCCAAAACATTGAGCCTGGCGTCCGCGATCAACTGAGATTGCTCGTGAAAAAGTGCTGTATTTCCATCGACATTGGAAAATAATCGATTCGGAAGAAAGCCCGTCTGAACGTCCGGACAGTCCATCAATGCCACTCCCCAGCGATCCAACTGAGGATCCGTTGCGACCAACGGAATTCCAATCGTTTGAAAAAGTCGTTCCGTTCCATCCTGACCCACGACACGCCTCGGTTCCGTGTCGTTGTATTGGGCCATAGCACGCTCTGGATCCGCCGACAACAACTCGCTTGCGCAACCAAAGATCGATTGCAATCGCTCCTGAATGGAATCCCATAAAGCAGCGTTGGTCCGCCACGATTCTGGAAGCCACAAAACAAATCGATGCGTGCCTTGTTCGTTACCCGCCCCAACTAAAATTCGCTGTCTGTTTGGCTCGGACAGGTAAGTAGAGACAAGTGACGATTTGCCAGCATTTAGCAGGCCAAGGACCGCAACAATGGGCGCCGCGGGCGCCTGACAGTATCGCAGAGCTTGCTGGAGGAGCTGACGTATCACCAAGCCAGGATCGACGGACCTTTGCTCGGCCGGCCAACCGCTCAGTTGCCAGTTTGGTTCCAGCGTTTCGCGACGAAGGACACCAGGTAGCATCGCAGCGAATTCGAAAAAGGATTTCGAACTTTCAACCGGGAAGTCCGATTTGGCAAAAGCACTGAGGGAGCTATCCTCTAGCTGGCTCTCAAGCGATTGGAGCTCGCCTGCTAAAGCTTCATATCCGGTTCCGTTAATGAGCACGCAAATCGTTCCTTTTTAGCGTTTCAATTCCACTTGAATAATCCCAGATTACGCAGATAGTACAACATCCTTAGCCGAGTATCTAAAGACGGACTCCCAATGCGACCCAATCGGACCATCACCAAAAAACAGTTGGCTATTCTAACGGTCCTTTTGATCGGCGTGCCCATCGGGTATGGACTGATGCTGTCTTTTTTCACGCCGCGCATGCCAGAACCGTCGCTTCCGGCCCTCGTTAGGCTTGAATCCAAATGGTTTGGCGACTCAGACGAGTCTCGCCGTCTTCTGCCTTGTATTTCAATCAAGAACACCACCAAATCCGATTGGCAAAACCTGTCGATCGGTCTAAACAAGCAATTTTATTGCGATGAGCCAAAGGGAATCAAAGCAGGGCAGGTCGTCTCCGTCCCCCTCGAAGCCTTCGTCGCGAGAATGGGCAGCGTTCGATTTCCTGTGGGAAATCGGGATATCAAAACGGTAATTGTTTTCTCGCAAATCGAAACAGGCGAGCGCGCCGTTGCAGAATACACAATGCCAGCAATCCTCCCGCTCCCCAAAAAGACAGAAACAGAAGCTGCTGAAGCAGAAAATGAGGATTGGGTATCAGCCAAGTGAGCTACCAGTAGCACGAAATTTGAGCCTGAGGCGCTAGCCGAGCCACGGTTCTCGAAATCGGCTAGCGCCTCAGTCTAAAGCGTTTCTTATGGTGTCTTTCAATTCCGCTTGCGTTGTTGTTGAATCAAAAACGAAGCTACAAAGAAGACTGCAGCACCTGCCAATCCAACCCAGAGGGCGTTAAGCATCGTAGGCAACCTAGACTCAAGGTACCTCTTTACCTTGAACAAGTCCGGTGGGTCAGGATCCTTGAGGCCGTCGTTGAGCATGGTGTTCCAATAATCCCAAGTGTCCGCAGGCGCGCTTTGCTCTGCTGACTTCCGTATGTCAGCGATGAAGTCCGATTCTTTCGCGTCCAAGTTGGCTCCATTTTCAACCGCGAACACAATGTACGTCCTGCGTTCGTAAAACAAATATCCGGCATAGGACAAGCCAACGATTCCCACCAACAGCGAAATCGCCGCGACGGGACCAAGCCATTTAAGCCCCTGGCCTGATTTGGCTCGCTTCGTTTCCGGAATCGCAGTAGCGAGCGCAGACAGCTTGCGAATGGTGGGAACCTCCACCGAAACACCGCATTCGGGGCACTGGAGCGACATACCGGCTTGGCTTTTGCTAACCGGCAATTTTGCGCCACAGGAGCACGGCAAAAGGAACTGAGACATGGGTTACTTTTTAAGGAAAAATGGGAATGACATCGCTCAACAAAACCTCGTACGCAATTGTAAGCCAAACGGCTCATTTCGTGCGAACTCATTGTGGATGACGGGATTCTCTCGTTGAGGCGACTAGACCTGGGAGCGAAGGCAGTTAGAATGCTGGGGCACGCAAGTCGGCTTTGAATGGCTGGCTTGAGGACGCAAGTTGATTGCATTTGGCAACAGCTTCCGCCCAGCTCAAATTGTTGATACTCGCACTTTGACTCACCGGAATAAGTGAAAAGCCCAGCATCCTCGACTGATTCTTTCGCGTCAAGTAAAGCTACCAACCCAGATCAGTCTCCGGTTGGTCAAAATACAAGAACACGACCGACGAACAGCGATAGCCAAGCAGGCAATTGAACGAGTTAGACTTTGGGATAGAGCGTCAGGGAAGGTTCGATTCGGTCGTGTTCCAAAAGTAGCAAATATTTCCGCAAATACGTGACCCGAGTGTACTTTAGGCCATTCGTCTAAATACACTGGAGTTCCCCTACCGCTATTGCCGGTTTTGTGGTTTTGCAAAAACGCAAAGGTCGTTGAGCCATGGTAGGCTTTCCATATTCGTAAAAATTTACCATTTATGTTCGGAGTCCCGTCGGTAAGCAGTTAGGTGCTACACTTCCTCTGCCTCGCTCTAGCAAGGTATTAGGAATGCGTGGACGCAATGTTGGTTAGCAATGCTAGCACAGGAGTTATTTGATTCGGGCCTTTGCGGCATGAGAATCAAAGGACTTTTGTGCGGGGAACGCTGACCGAAGTCGCGTTCACGAGACCGGAACTTTGCTTACACACGAGCACTCCGATCCTCCATTATTTTCGTGGTTTCAGGAGCTATAACCTTGTTCGACGGCCTGTTGGATTTCGATGATGATTTGCCTCGCAGCGCTGACGACTTGGATGGCCTTCGCAAACTGTCGCTTGAGGAGGAAGGTGATGACCAGGGCGATGTCGCTGTCGTTGATGTAGTCGTTTCCGAGGACCAAGTCCAACTGGAGAGCGAAGATGATTTGCTGTCCGGAATGGAAGAGGTTGAAACTTGGTCGGATGACCCAGTTCGAATGTATTTGACGCAGATGGGAGAAATCCCACTGTTAACACGTCAAGAAGAAATTCGGCTGGCCAAAAAAATCGAAGTCACTCGACGTCGATTCCGAACGAAGTTGCTCGAATGCGACTATGTGGTGCAGTTTGCCTACAAGATTCTCAAGCGTGTTCATACCGGCGAATTGCCATTCGATCGTACAGTCCAGGTGTCGGTTACCGATCGCTTGGAAAAGGATCAAATCCTTGGACGATTGCCACACAACCTCAAGACACTGGACGTGCTGCTCAAACGGAATCGTCGCGATTACCGCAACGCCCTGAGCAAATCGCTTCCAGTGAAGAAACGTCAAGAAGCCTGGCAGTCTCTCGCCCGTCGCCGACGCAAGTCGGTTCGACTGATCGAGGAATTGGGACTGCGCACCCAGCGGATCGAAACGATGATCGGAGTGCTCGAGCGATTGAGCGACCGAGTCGATGAAATCATGCACGATTTGGCAACCCTCAAATCGCACCAAGTAGCCCCCTCACAAGTGGCTCAGTTGCGTCGCGAGTTCCGCCAAATTCTGGTCGCTACCCAAGAGACGCCAACCTCTCTACGCAAACGCGTAAAGATGGTCAAAAAAGTTTTCACCGAGTATCAACGCGCCAAGAAGCAGTTGAGCGAAGGCAATCTTCGTTTAGTGGTTTCTATCGCCAAGAAGTACCGAAACCGCGGGTTGAGCTTCCTGGATCTGATCCAAGAAGGCAACGCGGGTTTGATGCGAGCTGTCGATAAATTCGAGTATCGTCGCGGTTTTAAGTTCTGTACGTACGCCACCTGGTGGATACGTCAGGCGATTACACGAGCTGTTGCAGACCAAAGCCGAACCATCCGAATCCCCGTGCACATGGTGGAAACCATGTCGCGAGTTCGAAATGTTTCCCGGCAATTGCTGCAAGAGCTAGGACGCGAGCCGACCCTCGAGGAAACCGCGCGCCGTGCGGAAACAACAATTGAAGAAGCTAGGCGTGTATTGGCCATGAGCCGGTACCCGATCTCGCTCGATCGTCCTGTCGGAAACAGCGAAGATAGCCAATTCGGCGATCTGCTGCCTGACGGTACGGCTGAGAGCCCCGCTATCGGGGCCGGACAAGAGATGCTTCGCACTCGTATCAACTCAGTCCTAAAAACTCTGAGCTACCGCGAACGCGAAATCATCAAACTCCGATACGGGCTTGGGGATGGCTACAGCTATACACTGGAGGAAGTGGGCCACATCTTCAAAGTGACGCGTGAACGCATTCGTCAAATTGAAGCCAAAGCGGTCCGCAAACTTCAACAACCAAGCCGATCACAAGAATTAGTCGGGTTCCTCGACTAAACTAGAAGCACATCGCAACGATCGGCCCAAGGCTGAACTAGCACATGTCTTCGATTGTTATCCTAACCTTTTAAAAGCCTCGGTTGAACCCACAGTTCAGTCGAGGTTTTTTCGTTTCCAATGCTAATTCCTCGAAACTTAGGACTCAACATGCACAAAACCTACCGCGTCGGGATCATTGGCAGAACAGCCAAAGGCAACTATGGCCACGATGTTGATGTTGCGTTCACAAAGCTACCCAACATTGAAATCGTTGCCGTTTCCGATGACGATGGCCAAGGTCGCGAGTCTGCGAAACAGCGAACAAACGCCAAAAAGGCGTACTCCAATTATCGTCAGATGCTGGAGACAGAAAAACTAGACATCGTGGCAATCTGCCCTCGCTGGATCGATAAGCATCACGAAATGTTGCTGGCCGCCGCAGAAGCAAGCTGCCATGTGTACATGGAAAAGCCGTTTTGCCGAACCCTAGCCGAATGCGATGAAGTGATTCATCAGTTTCAGATGCGTCACTTGAGTTTG
>CANHVO010000180.1 GCA_947463915.1 Planctomycetaceae bacterium | reverse complement strand
CTTCGACTTGCAAATAGCTCATAGGATTAGTGGGATGGGGAAGTGAGGATGAATAAAAAGTGCTTTAAGCACATTTGTCGCGGGCGCTAGCCGCGACAACCGTGTTTGCCAGGGAAACCGTAACGCGGCTAGTGCAAAAAACAGGAAGTTCCCTCCGGTTTTTTGGCGCTCGCCCCCGCCGGTTCCGCCCGGGGACGTATGCACCGGAGGCTCCTGCCTCCTGAGTTGCGTAAGCATGGCTATCGCGAGGCGGAGCCTCGAAGGCAGTGCGTTCCAAGGCGGAGCCTTGGAACGAAGGTAACCGGGGCTAACGCCCAACCGGCTTATCGAGCCGAATAAACCGAGGTACATCCCTACGGGACTAAAGGTTTCGTTTACCGCTTGCCAGGCGAACGTCCGCGTCCGCCACTCTTTTTGCCTTTTGGAGCACCAAAGGAACGGCCGCCACCACCAGATTTCTTTCGAGCTGGGCTAGAAGATCGCGAGCTTGGTCCTGCAGAACGTGTTCCTGCCGAACGCGAATCGCCACCGGCGGATCGAGAAGCCGAAGCTCCGCCGCCGAACCCTTCGCGTGGACCACTCGTTTTGGTAACACCGAATCCCGATCCGGTTCTTGCCGCCCCTTTGCTGGGCCGACTTGAACTGGGTCGCCCCGCTGAAGCACCGAAGCGACTGGAAGCAGCTCCTTTTCGGCCACCAGAGGAGCCTTTCCGCGGCGCTGGGTTTCGCCCGCGCGCTCCGCTGTTGGGACCCGTTGGGCGTCCCACAGCCGATTTTTTCCGTGAGAAACCAGCTCCTCCATCCAGATCGACGGCACCGGTAGCTGACTTAACTCTTCTCGTCGAGGTTCTCGCCGGTCGATCGTTTCGATCGCTTCCTCGCGGCTGCTGCGGCTTCTTTCGAGCTGACGATCTCGATTGGATCACTTCATTGTTGACTTCATCATCGTCCGAGCCTTCGAATGCATCTTCCTCCATGTCTCCGAAGTCGTCATCATCATCATCGTCAAAGCTCTCAAAGCCCATGCCGGTTGCATCGAATTCATCATCGTCGTCAAACGAAGCGTCTTCCATCGAACTTTCGTCGTCGTCGCTGTAGCTGATTACCTTGCCGCGGCGGACGCTTCCATCGAGAGATGGCCCCGAGTTCTTTACTAGGACGGAGTCTTTGAAGCCCGAGTCTTCCTCGTCTTGATCTTCGGGTTCACTGTACGGGTTCACTGACAGCGGTGGCAACGTATCGAGATCATCATCTCGTTTGGATTTCTTTTTGACCTTCTGGCTCTTGTCTTTGCCGGGTGAACCGGGTGAACCCACGTCCGGTTTGCTCGCAACTTCCAACCGGTCTTCTTGGGCTTCTGCCCCAACTCCGCTCATTTCAGCAGACCGATGACGATCTTTTTCCTTGCGCTGGATCTTCTTTTCTTTCTTGATTTCTTCGACTGCGTTGTAGAGCTGTGCAACTTCTTCTTGCGACAGCGGCCGGTAGCTTCCTTCGGGCATGGTCGCCAATCGAAGAGGTCCGATGGCGAGTCTTCGCAGCGTAATGACTTTGTGGCCAAGCCGTGCGAGCACGCGGCGGATTTCGCGATTCTTGCCTTCGCTCAGCGTAATCTCAATTTCCGTGCAGCCCTTTCGAACGCGTCGAATCTTGGCGCCGTCGACTCTCGCAAACCCTTCGGCGAGGTAGATACCTCGTTGCAGTCGACGCATCGAGTCCATTTCGACTTGGCCCGCAACAACAACGTAGTAGCTTTTCGGGACGCTATTGCGAGGGTGAGCCAATCGCTGAGCAAGTTCGCCATCATTGGTCAGCAAGATAAGACCAGTACTCGACGAATCCAAACGCCCAACTGGAAAGAGACGATTGTGGCCTGGGACCAAATCAATAACGCGAGGGCGGCCTTCAGGGTCGCTGTTGGTGCAAAGGACGCCAGCGGGTTTGTGGACAGCAAAGTAAAGTGGGCGATGTCGCTTGAGCGGTTCGCCGTCAACTGAAATTTTCGCGGTATCAACGTCGACTTTGACGCCAACTTGGGTGATGGTTTTGCCATCGATTTCAACGCGTCCATCCGTGATCAGTTCGTCCACTTGGCGACGCGAGCCCAATCCTGCGGCTGCCAAGAGTTTATTAATGCGTTGTTCTCCGGAGAGTACAGACGGAGATTCAGTACGGGGCCGCTTTGGCTTGTTCATGGCGATGCAATCAATTCAATCAAAGAACTCAAAACACTGTCGTGCAACCGCTCAAAGATCGGTTGGCAGCGTCTCACGACGCAGCAACTCTAGCAAAAGCACCTCCATAGGCGAGCAACGTTCGTATTGTGAAGTGCTCAGCGGATGATTGACGGTTTTCACGATTTCGGAAACCGTTTCATCGGGAAGCGGAGGTGTCGTATCTGCTAGCCCACAACTGGTAAGCGGTAGAGTTTAATTGGTCGGGGTGGGTTTTGTCAGGGCAAATTGCCAGAAAATCGGACATGGTCACTTTCGGCAAAAGTGTCCCTCGGTGTGCTTGCAGACCTAAAATTGATCCTCCACTACAATGTGCGTAAAGACCTGATTCCAAAATCCGACTTCGGGCGGTCCGCCTGAATCACGAAGAAAAAACAACAGCACCTATGCCAACCAGCCGATTTGAATACCGCGAGTACTTGGCAGAAATTCGCAAACGACGAAAAGAAAAATCCAAGGGGGAACAAGATTCATTCCATGCAACCATGAGTGGCAAGGAAAAAGATGCACTTGTATCCCGTTCACACCGCAGTTTTTGGAAACTCTTTATCAGTTTCTGGGGCTTGTTGCGAGGGTTTCGGGGCAAGATCGTATTCGGCCTGTTCACGGTTACGATTGCAACCATCCTGGCTTTGATTCCGCCCTTCGGCACGAAACTGGCAATTGACTGCGCTTTGACCGTGCCTACCAAACCGCTCCCGGACTGGCTGACGTCTGTATTGGGGACTCCGTCACCCATGATGCTGCTCGTTTGGATCGCGGTGCTGGTAGCGGTGGTAACGCTGGTCCGAACCGTAATTTTTCTTTGGGGGCGATGGACCTGTACCCAAGCGGTCAATCAAGTTCAGATGTCGGTCCGAAGTCGAGTGTTCGAACATATGCTGCATATGCCGTTGCACAAAATCCAGCAATTGAAATCGGGAGGTGCAACCAGTTTGCTTCGCGAAGACGCGGGTGGGATTGCCGAGCTGATCTTCAGCGTGCTCTACAACCCATGGCAAGCTATCGTTCAATTAATCGGAAGTTTGATTGTGTTGATTCTCGTCGATTGGCGATTGCTTGCAGCGGGCTTGCTGCTATTGCCAGCGGTTTACTTTAGTCACCGTACCTGGATCTACTCGATTCGACCTCTTTATCGCGATGCCAAACAAAGACGCCAAAAGATCGATGGAAATACGACAGAAACCTTTGGTGGAATCCGCGTGGTACGAACCTTTGCAAGGCAGCGCAATGAGACCCAACGCTACGTGAAGGGGAGTCACGTTCTGCTCCGCCAGCAGCTGCTCATTTGGTGGCGTACACGATTGATCGAGATCGTATGGGAAGTCTTGATTCCGCTCGCCTCGACATCGCTTTTGGTTTATGGAGGCTGGCAGATTTTGCAATCGCAACTGACACTTGGCGACCTGATGATGTTCTTGGTCTACTTAACTATGTTGCTCGGCCCGATCGCAACTTTGGCGGGCAGCGCCGTTCAGTTCCAAAACAACCTCGCTGGCTTGGATAGAATATTGGATTTGTTGGCCTCACCCAAAGAATTGGCCGATCGACCAGATGCGATTCGAATTAGTCGCAAACAAGCCAAAGGGGAGATACGCTTTGAGTCGGTGTCCTTCAAATACCCAGAAAACGAACAGTGGATTTTGAAGGATATCAACTTGCACGCCAAAGCGGGGCAAACGATTGCGATTGTTGGCCGAAGCGGGGCAGGCAAGACGACCCTATGCAATCTGGTTGCCAGATTTTTCGATCCCGAACAAGGTCGTATCTTGGTCGACGGTCTTGATTTGCGCGATGTTCAGTTGCATAGTTATCGGCAACTGCTGGGAGTGGTCGAGCAAGATGTCTTTTTGTTCGATGGTACGATAGCCGAGAATATTTCCTATGGCCGTCGTGGAGCGTCCAAGGATCAGATCGTTCAAGCGGCCAAAGCGGCGGCGGCTGATGAGTTCATCACCAAGTCGCCGAGAGGTTATGAAACTTTGATCGGCGAGCGAGGTTTCAAACTGAGCGGGGGCCAACGCCAGCGTCTTGCCATCGCACGAGCGATATTGGCGGATCCGAAAATTTTGATCCTTGACGAAGCAACCAGCAATTTGGATAGCGAAAGTGAGCGGCTAATTCAGTCCAGTTTAGCACTGCTTCTTGAGCAAAGAACGGCCTTCGTCATCGCGCACCGCTTGAGCACGATCATTCACGCGGACCAAATTGTTGTCCTAGACGAAGGGGGGATAGCCCAATGCGGCACGCACGCAGAATTGCTAGAGCAGTCCGGAATCTACCAACAGATGGTAAGATTACAAACGGAGAGTCCGATCGCGCCCCAATGGATGGACTCTTAGGCGAGCGGCAGGCTGAAACCTACCAGATGAGCCTGAGGCGCTTGCCGATCAATGCCCAATAGATCGGCTTGCGTCTCAGGCTCAAACTCGAAATGAGTTACTTTACATTCTTCCGCTCCTGAAGGCCCAGGTTTCCCAAAGGGACTCGTGGCCTCGTACACTATGATGCACCGTATATTTTGAACATTTTGAGTTGAGAACCATTTGATGTCAAAATCGCTTCAAGGAAACTGCTTGTTGGCTTCGCCGTTTATGGACGATCCCCATTTTTTCCGTTCGGTGATCTATTTGGTTCGACATGCCGATGACCACGCCTTTGGATTGATCTTGAATCGGCCTACGGATTTCCGGATGGACAAGGTCGTTTCAATGGTATGTGAGTTAGAGTGCGTGCACGATCGTCCGCTCTATTGTGGTGGACCAGTGGATGGTCCATTGATCGCGTTACACGACCAACCTGAGCTTGGCTCCGAGGACTGCATCGACGGTTTGCACATGACCAGCGATCAAGACAAACTGCTCAAGTTGTTTGTGTTGCCGGAAGCAAAGCTAAAGTTGTTTGATGGTTTTGCGGGTTGGGGACCAGGGCAATTGGACGAGGAGGTTGCAACTGGTAGCTGGTTGATCGCAGATGTCGATGCGGATCTTGTGCTTAGCGATGATCCAAAAATCTGGGAGAATCTATTGAATAGGATCGGCCAAAACATCTTGTCCGTGGATGAAAAAATTACCGACAGCCCCATCGACCCCCAGTGGAACTGAACGACCAGGAAGTTGATCATGGGCAGAGCCCCTCGCAATAGCCAAGGTGGATACGTTTATCATGCCATCGGTCGTGGACTTAAGCCCAAGCCGATGTTTCGATCGCTTGAGGACTATCAGGACTTCGATTCGATTTTGGCGCGAGCCGTTGAACGTTATGAACCTCGACTATTGGCGTATTGTGTATTGCCAAAGCACTGGCATTTGGTTTTGACGCCGAGAAAGGATGGTGATCTATCCAAATTCATGGCTTGGCTCACGACGACTCATTCTGTTCGCTGGCACACAAAGCCAAAGCGGGGAGATTCGGGCGGAATTTACGAGCGGAGATTCCGTTCGTTTCCCGTTCAAGATAACGCGCAATTGCTGGATGTGCTTCGTTTCGTGGAATCGCATCCGATCCGAGCTGGATTGGTTGAGAAGTTGAGTGACTGGCCGTGGTTGAGTTCGACTCGACGAGTGCAGGAGCCGGATGCGGCCTGGCCTTTGTTATCAAGCCCCCCAGTTCCCTTTCCATCGGACTGGAACGAGCAACTGTCCTCGGAAATGCCATTGGACACGCTCGACAGAATCAACCACAGTATTCATCGAAGCTGTCCATATGGAGCGGTAGAGTGGGTCCAGAAAACAGCAGTGCGGCTCGGGATTGAATCTACGATTCGACCTAGAGGCCGCCCCAAGAAGGCAACGCTGTAAAGCATTTCGTAGCTGTAAAGCATTTCGTAGCGAAACTCGTCAAGAGTTTCGGTATTTTACGCGATGCCACCGAAAGTCTTGACGACTTTCGCTACACAAATTCCGCTACACAAAAGCGTGTTTTCTACCTAACGCGACACGCAAGTTAGTGATTCCCGATTTCCTTTTGGCAGCTACGATACTTAACCGTGTTGCCGGGAAAGTCGCGTCGCGAAAGTGTCTTGGCGTGATCCCAGAAGTTAAGGGATACCGGACCAGGCAAAAATCGATAAGAATAGAGTCACTTTTCGCGGATTAACAGCATCTAGTTCCCCAGGCTCCGGCTTGTGCAGCCAACGAATCGCAGGCTCTTCCCGCGTCATAAATGAGAACGAAAGAAAATAATGGTATTTTGGCGTAAAAAGAAAACTGTCGATCCAGTCCAGACTAGCGCCGATGCATCTGCTGAAAGTGCGGCTCCCATTGTATCGAGCGATCGTGTCGCTAATACAACCGAGCCCGCGGCAGCCAGCCAGGAAAACGTGGCTGAGCCAACGCGCAGTTGGTGGCGACGAGCCCTTTCGAAAACAAGCGATTTGCTTCGGACCGACATTCGCGACCTTTGGAAGAGCGAAGGGCAAATCGTAGACGACGAGTTCTTGAGCCAGCTCTTCGCAACTTTGGTCCGCACCGACATGGGCGGCACCACGGCCACAAAGATCCGAGATTCGATCAGCGAAAAGTATCGAAGCCGACGCATCGAGTTAAAAGACGTTTTGGATATCATTCGAGAACAGGTCGGTGAATCGCTCAAGAGCAAGGGAGCAGCGTTGAACGTTGCTACCACCGGGCCAACTGTCATACTGGTTGTTGGGGTGAATGGTTCGGGCAAGACCACCTCGATTGCCAAGCTTGCACACCGACTGACTTCGGAAGGCAATCGTGTACTGCTCGGGGCTGGCGATACGTTCCGAGCAGCGGCCGTCGAGCAGCTCAAGATCTGGTCGACGCGCATCGGATGCGAGATCGTTCATGGCGAACATGGAGCAGATCCCGGCAGCGTGGTTTTCAAGACCGTTCAACGGGCCGTAGCCGAATCTTTTGATATCTGCATTCTGGATACTGCAGGGCGATTGCAGACGCAGAGCAATTTGATGCAGCAGCTCGAGAAGATCAAGCGTGTGATCGAAAAGCAAATCCCAGGAGCGCCCCATGAGGTCCTGTTGGTTCTGGACGCCACTGCAGGACAAAATGCGATCAGCCAAGCCAAAGGGTTCTCAGAAGCTGCTGGCTGCACGGGAATCGTTTTGGCAAAACTGGACGGCAGTGCAAAGGGGGGCGTCATCGTCCCGATTGCTGAGCAGTTCGGGCTACCGGTAAAGTTTGTTGGCATTGGCGAAAAACTGGAAGACCTTTCCGTCTTTGATCCAGATGACTTTGCCAGCGGCCTTTTTTCTTAACTGAATTTCCGCTACTCCTCTCCACATCATGCCCAGCGTACGTTTCCATTGCCCAAAATGTAGTTGCGAGTTGCAGGTCAACGTTGCTTTGGACAAAGAATCCATTCGGATTCAATGCCCGAAGTGCCAACACGAATTCAACGCCAAGCTTCCTAAGCCGAATTCTTCTGCTGCGCCCAAGCCAGCGGCTCGAACTTCACAGCCCCAACGCGATCCCTTTGCCGGACTAAGCGATGCCGATTTCTCGCCAACGCCCAAAGGGCAAGCATCGTTCACGATGGCCCAAGGTACCGGAAACGTTTGGCACTCTCCGCCGAAGAAACGTCGGTCCGGCAACGGAAACAATCTTAAGTGGGTCTTAGGCGCGGTCGTTTGTGTGGGAGGCTTGAGTCTGTTTGCCGTGGTGGGCGTTCTCCTCTACCGAAACAAAGACTCGATCAGTCGAATGACCAAGGCTGCAATCCAATTGGATTCTCCAGAGAGTGTCGCCGCTGATTTGATTAAGCTGCGGCAAAGCGTCGAGAATGAGGCCAATCAAATCGCCGCTGGGGATCGAGGAAACACCGGAATAGCAAGGTTGCTCGCGTTTCTGCCTCAGTTCGACGCGCTTGCATTGAGAGCGAGCCAACTGCAACCGATTCCAAGGTCCGTTCAAGACTTTGAACATCAGAAAGAAAAGATGCGGGAGGAAATACGACAGTTTCAAGCCTCGGCAAATAAACAGCCGAACCAAATGCAAAGTACATTCTGGAGCTTGAGCGGTAGTGCCCAAAAAGACTCATGGGAAGATGCAGTCAACCAAGTCACAAGTGCATCCTTGTACGTATCGAGTATGGTGGAAGCTCATGCCGAATACCCTGATCCGATCACGAGCGATCAAACGGTTTCTAGTTGGTCGGACGAAGACAAACGCGTGCTTGCTGTTTATCGACTTCAAGGTGAGCTCTATCGATCGCTGCTCGCTGAATTTGCGACGGTCGTTTATGCACTAGCTAAGCAGCAAGCGACCGAGCCCCCAATGACTCCATCTATCGGTGATTTCTCCGATTTGAACGTTCCATTGAAACCTAGTGCTGCGCCGGACTCTAAGTTTTCAAACCTCCACACGATCGTGGATGCGACGATCGCAAAGGCACAGGGCTTGACCCAGCTTCGGTCAGCTCAAGGTTCTTTGTTGATCAACGTACCAAAGAACAGCGCTTACGAATGGCAGTACAAATCCGCCAAGATGAGTTTCGAATCGTTGGCCGCGAAAGCGATCAAGGACGGGAATCTTCGCGATGAGCTCAAGTTTATTTACGATCAGATCAAGGCGGTGGATTCCAAGCTGGAAGACATTCAGTTTGGCCGGTCCCAATCGATTGTGAAGCTTGCCGAAACCAAGTCTCTTGAGCGTTACCAGATGTTCCTGGCCGACGATTTTGAGTCTCGCAGGAAAGAAAGAGCCAATCGAGAAGCGGAAAAAGAACGATTGAGCCAAGCAGCGGAAAAAGAAAAACTCCGCAAGGAAAGAGAAATAGCACAGCAGAAAGAGCGAGAGGCACAAGTCGCTAAGGGAGCAACCGCCAATTCCCAAGAGCCAAAGTCTGGCACCCCGCTAGCTCCAGGTATTCCTCGATTGGGCCCACCCGGTCAACTTGGACCACCAGGCCCTATGGGAGGCAGGTTTGGGCCAAACGGTGGTCCTGGTTTCAACGGTCCGGGACCTGGCTTCGGTGCCCCACCCTTTCCCGGCGGAATACCAGGCCCAAACATCCCTGGCCCACCGCCCGGAGCTCCGCCCAACGCTTTCGAGATGACAGCCCTCGGAGTCACGATCCAAGCCTCAGACATCCCCGCCGACCAAACTGCGAATGTGATCTCTCGCATACAGAACTCGTTGAAAGGGCATAAACATAGTTTGTCGATTAGCAACTCCGATCTTTCGTTGAAAATCATTTCGTTCGACAAACCTCTAAAAGAACTCGCGAAAGATTTGCCTATGCTGGAATTTGTAAAAATCAACGAGTCGACACGAACGATCGACGCGAAGTGGATCGAGTAACAGCGTCGTTCAAGGGAACCACGGAATACACGAAACACACGAAAGGAAAACAGGATTGGAGTGAAGGAAGTCATTGTGAAAAGTGGGTATCTGACACCTAGTACTATCCGACACCTAGTACTATCCGACACCTAGTACTACCTAACACCTAGTACTACCTAACACCTAGTACTACCTGACACATAGTGTAAGCCAATCCGCCTAGGGCGGCGACCTATCTAGTGGTCCAAAAGTCATCAAGCCCGGAGGGCGAAACATCTCAGCCGGCGGCGTGAGCCGCCGGATTTCAAGCGTGTTGTTTCCGAGCCCAGCGGGCGACACATTGATAACCAGATTGAATACAATTTGAGGCGAACTTTCTGAGTGAGTATCAAAATCTGCTCGCTGACGACGCTGTCGAATAAATCCCGAATGACTCAGCCAATTTCGCTATCCTGTGTCGCCCTCCGGGCTTTGCAATCCACAAGATCGGGTTCCGGCGGCTCAAACCGCCGGCAGAGATATGTCGCCCTCCGGGCTGACTTTGTTGCACAAGCAATGAGGATCAATTAATGCAGTTTCCTCACTCAACTCGCAGCTCACCGATTCGACGAAGCCAATGGGATCAGTTAGACTGAAGTGTCTACACCTTCTAAACCAGCAAAACAAAACTTCTCCAGAAATGACACTCAAGTGCGGTCACATCCAGTTCCATTGATCGCAATCTTTCTGATTGCGGTTTGTGTCCTTACGACCCTAAATTCGCTTGTTCAATCTCGGTTCATTTCACTTCCATTTCAGCTAAAGTATTTGTTTTCGCACTTTCCTTTTTTGATGGCACTCTTTGTTTGGATGGCATCACGGCGAGGTAAAGTGAGTTGGACGACTTGGGTCGTTCCATCGGTCTTAGTCATCATGACGATAGTCATCGAAGCAATTGGCGTCGCGTTTGTGCGAATGCCGGAATACCCTTTCGTGTTCCTATCACAAATGAAGTTCGCGAGCTATGGTTGGGACGTTTTGAAGTCTCACATCTATGCGATAGTATTGTTCTTTTTTCTGCTGAGGCTTCTGTCATTGCATTTGCACCCGTTAGAAATTGAAGAATGCCCTCCAAGGAAGATCAGCATTCGCTTGATGTTCGGACTGATGATAGTCGTTGCGATTTGCCTAACTCTCGATGCGCGATACCGAATTTTTGAAGGACCTCAAATCCCAACTTCCCTACACGGGCAGTTTCTTTTCTGGGGCGTGTATCTAATCAGATTGAGGCCTGCACTTGTGTGGGCATCGATTGCATGGCTTTTCGTCGCATCAAACTCGCGGCGACGGATCGGCTGGTGTGGTTTAACGCTTGCGTTTGCCTGGCTATGCGTATCACTTTTTGTCCTTTTGCCGCTGTTGGAAGGGGGAGATTGGTTTGGTCGATGGCCGGACATGATCGCTATCTTGAAGAGGGATTTGCTTGCCTTTCTTTGTTTGTATGGCATGCACTTGGCCGGATTTCGTTGGGATATTCGGCGAGAACAGCCCTCGATCGAACCATCCGCTGTGGTAATTTATAAATGAGATGGTCCATTTCGCTCGATGCTGGTAGCAACAAGCGGGTTGGGGCTGCGATTCAATCGCGAACGCGATGGCAGTTTTTAGCCTGGGGTAAGTTCGCAACGCGAACGCACCCCCAGGTAAAATGCCCCACCTGAGACAGAGCTCTGAAGGAGCGACATTGGCCGAAAAGTCCCGCATTCAATGTGACGATTTCTAACGTGTTCCTTACGTGTTCCTTACGCACCACCATGGCATGCCGTCGCTTCGCGACTCTCGCGAAATTGGTGCTATACCTGCCACGGATTTCATCCTCATCTTACCCACATTTTGGTCACCACCAGAGCAGTATCTCAGCGAGTCCGCGTGAATTTGTTGTGCTTTACTCCCCCTCGCCCCGTTTCGGGGAGAGGGTACTGTCCTGGGAATGCAAGTAGCTCCGGCGTGTCAAACCGGTGCGAGTTGGGACTGGGCGAACTCACCTCCGTCCGACCGAGCACTTCGATGCAATTTTGTTCTGCCATTACTTTGGATGATCTACCAAGGCTGCGTCAAGTCGATCGATGATTCGATAAATAAATTCTCGATTGACCTGATTGAACAACAATCTATGTCCTATGGACTTGTCGGCCCATCCTCGAGCGCTTCCGCCATCCTGTTGGAATTCCTGAGACATCGCGGTCCAATCGCAAACCATTTCCATCAAGTCAACCTCCGTCATATCGTTAAGGTCGCTGTGGAATTCAGGATGATGACGATTCGTCGTTACATGATGATCGATTGCTTGCCGGATCAATGCCTCAGCGCCGATGGGGTAGGAAAATGGAGCACCAATTCGGCGACATCTATAGTATTCAGTCAACCAAATGTAGGGGATTCGTTCTTCAGATTCGAATTTGGAAGCATCATGCGATTGTGCTCTCGCCAACAGTTCATTGCTGTGATCGGAGCCAATCGCTAACAACCGCAAGCATCTGCGAACACGATCGATGTGTTCACGTGTGCGAAGCTCGTAGAATTCCACCATTGCAACGGTTGGCTCGGGCAGTTTGGTCAAGGAATCCTTCCAATGGCAGTACGCGTGTTGGTCCCTATACCGATTTGCATTGTCGTGCGACACTTCTGGAACTAGGTAAACGTTGGGTAAACGAATAAACCCTTGCCAATGATTCTAATTCTACTGCCTACGGTTGGCTTGTGTCCAATGTCGTCATCTTTGATGATGAAGAAATCAGCTCCGTTTTGGATGTAGATGTCGAGTAGGCTACACCGGTCATCAATTCGGGTCTCGTTGTGGATTGAGCCGTCAATCGCAATCTGACCATTGACTAACGGGAAAAAGCCGGAGACGCTGTCGTTTTTCTCAAGTCCGGTATCGGCTGAAATGATTTCGTTGAGTTCGTATTCCGCAGTCACGCATGTATATAAAAGTGACTTCAGACGGTGGAATGGACCGACAATTACCGCATCAAGTATGTGACCGTTGTGCGTGACCGACCCACTGTGTTTGTCGGTGTAGTCATCCTCGCCATGAAGTGTATTGATTGTGACGCCCATTGGTGTCCTTCAGCCTTTGATCAGTGCGTCGAGTTCGGTCCTTTTCGCATATCTAATGATTCTCCGGCGCGGCCCCGGTAAACATTCTAAATGTACCTCATCTGGCCGTCGAATGGGCAGACGAGTCGCTTGGACGTGAATGTTTGGCTGGAGCCTAGCGGACACTGACGCACCGGCGTGTCAAACCGGTGCGAGTTGGGCAAGATTGCTAAGCATCGCTAAACCGCCCTTAGTGGCCAAGCATGTGCGTTGAGAGAGCGTCCGGAAAAGAGCATACTTAACCGATTTACTGGCTTGATCATGGAACGGAGAATAGTTTTTGACGATCCCGGCAAAGACTTAAGACGACGGAATTTGCTTCGCCTTCAATAGTAAAGTACTCGTCATCAAGCTGCTTTAATGACTTGTTCCAAGTCGGTGGCAGCTCTGCAAAATAATCTTCTGCAAGGGAAAGCTTGTGTTTCGATCGACCTTGAAGGTGGTAGTAGTATACGATTTCACGCAGCAGAGTTGAAACGTTGTTCATCCCTGCGAGGCTGGCAGCGACTTCCGCTTGAAGGATCAACGCCCAAGTTGAATTTGAATAGAGTTGTGAAATACCGCCATTGAGAATGTCGGTGTGAACAGAATGGAACGCGAAGCAAAGCGTATATCCGCGAGGTAACGCTTGAAGTTTTTGAAGAGCACTCTTGAAACTAGTGAACGGCTTGAGTGTTGCATCGATTTGATCGAACACAGTTTCGGCAAAAAGCTCTACGGGCGGTCGTGTCGCGTTGCCGTGACAAGGTGCACACATGCCATTGCGCCGATCAGCAGTCAGTTGTAGGATTTCGCGACCGCATAACAAGCAGTTGGTTTTGTCTTCTGTCATCGTACTCTTGCCAAATTAACGTCCCTTGGTCTCCGAGCAGCCCGGTGTCACGTCGGAGGGCCGATGCCGCATTGCGGACGAGTGGAATTCTCGACCAGTTCAGCCGGCCAACAACCGGTTCGATTGTCTTTGTAGCAATCCTCGCAACGACGTGTCAAACCGGAGCGAGTTGGGGGCAAGCTAGGGCTGCCTCAAAAACGCAACACAGCAATTTCGCGTTAGCCGCAAGAGAGCACAAAGTGCGCAAAAGAAAGGCAGCTGCTTTGAACGGATGTGGCTATCGATCTTTCGCGCTCTCTGT
>CANHVO010000179.1 GCA_947463915.1 Planctomycetaceae bacterium | reverse complement strand
GCCCAACCATGAACCACCCACAAAACTGTCAACAGACTGTATACTCAAGATCGGCCTCCCTGATGTTCCTTAAGTTGCTTCGTAACAACAACTTATACGCAGGAGAGGCCACTTTTGTTTGCGATATGAATGAATAATCCGGGTTTAACGTCTAAACGTCCAACCAATATTGGAATGCTTTTTTCTGAAGTCGCCGGACATATTTTTCCGCTTGCTCGCCGGTCCATTTACCGTGATAGCTCTTGCGGTTAGTCCACCATCCGTCGCCGGGTAACCGATCGCTACCGCGGACCACGAGAACTGCGAGCTCAGGTTCGCCGTTTTCTCGGGCTCTTTTCTCTACCTCGCCGAGCACCTTGCAAAGCTCGCGCATCTTGGGTCTTGAGAAACGACAGCCAAGAACCAATAACGCTTCTGAATAGCTGATGTCAACTCCGCTTCTCGCGCATTGGATGAGGAGTTGCTCGACCGCTTCCACTTGAAACATTATGGCAAAGACAATACGTAGGCGATCAAGTCCGACATACCTTGCAAGTCGATTTGGCTTTCGAGTCCTTCTGGCATAAGCGACATCTTCGACGACTTCATTTCGGAGATGTCTGAGCGTGGTACGACCTCGGTACTATTCTCGCCTCGTAGCAAAGTCACGCTCGTCTCGGATTCATTCGAGATCATTCCTGTCACGATACGCTCATCGTTTGTTATCACGGTGTATGTGACGTATTGCGGATTCACTTCCCGATTGGGCTCAAGCACATTTTGTAGGATCGCTTCGGGGCCGCGAAACTTGTAGGCCGCGATGTTGGGAGCTAGCTCATATCCAACACCTTCGAGGCGGTGACAAGCTGCACAGGATTTGACAAAGATTTGTTTGCCACGCGACTTGTCGCCTGCGAGCGTTAAGGCCGCTTGATAGCGATCGACGACTTCTTGGCGGTTGCCGATGCCCGATGACTTCATGATGGTTGCGAGTTTTTGTTGGATGGCTGCATTCTTCTGGTTTCGCAAGTTTGCTAATCGAGAAGGGTTGAGATCGGTCAATGCGAAGCCCCCCTGCCCTGCCCTTTCTAGCATGGCTTCAATCCAAGACGATCGCGAAAGAAGGACATCCGAAGCCGAAAGTCGCATGCGTGGGCTGAGGCTCGGCCAAATGTTCAGGATCTTTTGCGAGACCTCGAAAGACTGGTACTGCATGAGTGCTTTCATTGCAGCCTCTTGGATCGGTTGTGGCAAGCGTTGGTCCATCAGATTGGCGAGCATTGGAATGTCATCATCCAATTGTTCCCATTGCAGGAGGGCGATGGCTTGAAGCTTTTGGTCGATAGGCGTGTTGTCTTCTAGGCAGCGCGATCTGGATTCCATCACTAGTTTTGTTGCTTCCGATCGAAGATTCGGCATCTTGTCCGTTGCGGCTCCACGCGCATTCGCGTCGCTGAATCGTGTTTGCAGACCGGACATCAAGCCGATGCACAGGGAACGCTTGGCTTGGCTGATTGACATGCTCCCAATTCTTTCGTCTAACTTTTGGAGTTCTTCTGGCTTGGCATTGGTGCCAGCGAGTGTTGCGATCGATTGCCAGGCAGCGATGAGTTTGCCCCCCTGCCCTGCCCCGATTTGGTTGGGATTAGCTGCGTTTTTTTGCCCCCCCTGCCCTGCCCCGAGTTCAACGGCTAGCAACTCAATGGCAGCTGCTGCGTTGCCTCCGATCGCATTTAAGCTTGATGCGGTTAGGTATTTATCGTCGTTTGACGAAGCAACGAGTCCGACGGCGATTTCCAAGCGTGTTTTTTGAGAAAGCCCTAAACGGCCTAGCGATAGTCCAAGCTGCAAGCGTACGTTTGGGTCGGGATCATCTGCGAGGGTGCGAAGTTTCACTTCCGTGTCAGGAGTCGCGGTCTCTGATTCGCAATAGCGAATGGCCCATTCTCGCACATGAGGGTTAGAGTCGTTGAGTGCGATTTCCGCCCCCCCCTGCCCTGCACCGAGGCTGGCAAGAACACCCAAAGCATGCAGTCGTGCTTTTGGCGAAGTTGATCGCATCACGAGATTTTTGAGCTCCTTGATCGCCGCGTATAACGAGGATTTGCTATTGGGAGAATCGATCCAGTTGACACTAAAGCGTTCGCAAAGAAGTCTCGAAGCCGCATCTCGATGCCAGCCATTGGGGTGCTCCAGTGTCGCGATCAATTCGGAGATGGACGCATCGCGCATGTTTGGGGTGGGCGGACGTTTGAAGTCAGCCGGCACGACACGGTAGATTCGTCCGCGATCTCGGCCACTCGTTAAGTCCAAATGCTTTTTGATTTCTTCTGGCAGGGACTTCGGGTGCTCGATGACTTCACGATAGAGGTCCGCAATATAGAGAGTTCCGTCTGGTGCATTGGCAAACTGGACCGGTCGAAACCAGATGTCGGATGCGGCGATAAATTCTGATTCTACATCGATACGTTCACCCACCATGGAAGTTCCCTTTGGCGAGAGCTTCTTGCGATGGACTATGTTGCTGCCAACGTCGCCGACGAAGACCATGCCGTGCATGTCTTCTGGGAATGCATTGCCACGGTAAATCGTGACGCCTGTCGCACTAGTAAAATAACCCGACGACCGACCCCCTCCCTCGACCAGTCCCGGGACTTGGTTGGTGACTCGCAATCGCGTTCGCACGGTTCGCCATGGTTCGACGGGACTGATTCGGTATACGGAAGCTTGAGGGCCATCGGCCGCGATGCTTTGGCGCGATGGTGGAAGCGGAATATCGTTCTTGGCCGCGTAACGGTCTGCGTAGACATGGAGCTGCAAGTGATCGCTGTTGTGGCAAGAGAATCTTCGCCCCCAATCATCAAACGACATTCCGTGTTGTCCGCCACCGCTTTCGGGTCTCAATTCAAGAGTCAAGGGATCAAACGAAAAGTCCCGCCCATTCAAAACGAGAGGCTGGCGATCTGGGTGAGCTAGAGTTAAGACCGAGGCACCGGAGCTGCTTGTTTGGCAATAAATTCGGTTGTCGAGTCCCCAGCAAAAGCTGTTCAATAGGCCTTGAACATTTTGGCGACCGAAACCGGTAAAGACTTTGGTTTGAACGTCAGCTTGTCCGTCGCCATCGGTATCTTTGCAGAACCAGATGTCAGGAGCGGCAGCGATAAAGACGCCACCGTTGTAGCAGATAACGCCAGTTGGCCAGGACAAGTGATGGGCGAAGAGCGTGCTCTTTTCATAGCGTCCGTCGTTGTCCGTGTCTTCAAGAAGCCGAACGTTTCCGAGGAACTCTTTGTCTTGTTCCGAGTAATCGCACATTTCGACGACAAACATTCTTCCATTTTCGTCGAAGGACATAGCAACAGGGTCGCGTACGAGCGGTTCTGCAGCGGCGAGTTCCAATCGATACCCATCCTTGATTTGGATGGCGGCCATCGCTTGTGCCGGTTCCATGGCAGGTGTTCGCGGCAGTTCGTTGGCGAAGTTCTGTTTTAGGTCGGTTTTTGTTTGGGCCAGTGCCGAGCCATGGCACCATCCCAATGCGGCAAGAAAAGCAAGGGAAATCGTTGATGTGCGAAGATTTGAAAGATGTTTCAACATGGCGGGCTTGTTAGGGTAGGAATTGAGAGGATTGTCGCAAGCGAAATCGCGGAACACTTCGGTTAGTCAGTAATTGAATTCCGCACTCCGATGCCTTAAGGGCATGAACCAGTGCGTGCCGAAAGTCTTGACGACTTTCGCTACGGTAATTTGTCTCTACACCCTCGATCTACTTCGGCACGAGCAAATGCACTTTAAGGACTAGGCCGGATCCGGTTGCCTCATTGGTTGCGCTAGCACCTGAGTCTTCCATGGGTAGTAGTCTACCGAGTACTAAGCAAGTGGCGGGAATGGGCGAGGAACCGGGGCGCCATGCTCCGGGCAAGATCTCAATAGGAATTGGGGCTTGGTCAGTTTCCCATTTTTCCTGTAGCAGCCACTTGTCGTTTTGGGACGGCATATTGCCATCGTTTACTTCAATGACGGTTGCAACAAAATCGCCAGCCACCGACGCTGGAATTTCCCCTCTCGCTTTATTCGCGATCGACTTCATCGCTATTGGGATCACCGAGTCAGCCAGAATTTTCCTTGAAATCGCCTCGAGTTCTTTGCTCCAAGTCCGCGCGGATGGTCCTGTTAACTCAGAGGACTGTTTCGACAACTCATTTAGTTTGGCATCGATGGCTATAAACACTTTCTTTCTGGCTGTTTTGTCCGAAGCTTTTTCCATTTGTTTGAGAAGAGACTTCAGAGCTTCTAGCGTCTCTGGAATCTTGGCGACAGCCGTTTCCCGAATCGGCTCAGCTTTCGGTTCCGAAGGTGTCGTTGGCTTCTCCGGTTCAACTATTGGTTTTTCAGCTGCGATGGTTGTGGTACTCGCATTGGAATTGTCGTTTGGTGTTGGGAGCGTCTCCTCTCGATTGAGAGTGGGTAATGTATTGCGAGTCGAAGGAGCAGAGCGTGGGGTGCGACCACTGGAGAAACTTGTTGGAGAAGATTCGAACGGCATGCTTCTGAACTTCTCTGGAACGATCCAAGGCACATACTTGGCGACGGTTGGTCCAGTCGTGCCGATATCTTTTCCGAAGCCGTACCAGAGGATTAACGTTGCGATTGGAAAAGCGGCCAGTCCACCCAGAACCGGTGGAAGGATCTTGCGGATCGCAGAGGCTTCTTTTGGACGTCGACGAGGGACCGTCGGACCCAGAACACTCCAGTCGACAGCAGGAGAAGAGTCCACAAGCAATGCCCGTTCAGCTATCGGAGCGGTTTCGATGGCAAGCGTTTCCGCGATTGGCTCCGTTTCGAGGTAGGGTTCGCTTAATGCGAAAGGCTCTTCTTCGTAGTCAGTGACAATTTCTTCTGCGGCGTTTTCTGTTGCGTTTTCTGTGGTAGGTGACTGGTGCATTTCCGATGCGGTGAATTGAGCATCCGGTACAGGCTCGATTTCGAGTTCTAACGTGAACGGTTCTGGCACGGTATCGTTAACGATTGGTTCTTGTTCCTGTTGCTTCGGAGCGTCGAGAGCCATTTGCTGCACGATCACATGCCCCTGAAGTACATGGTCTTGTGGTTCTAACGAACTTGATTGAAATTGCTCGGACTCATGCGACTGCGTATCGCTTGCGGATGTTTCGTTTGGTTCTTCGGCACTTCCAGAGTGAACGAGTCTCTGAGATTGTGATGCAGGTTCGATTTGTGTTTCCGGTTCGATTTCGGTGGCCGCAATCTCAACGTGCGCAGTCTCGGAAGCTGCAGTCTCGGATGCTGCAGTCTCGGATGCTGCAGTCTCGGATGCTGCAGTCTCTGGGGACTCAGTTAGAGGAGACTCGATATCGAGTTCCTTGATTTCGAGGTCGACTATCTGGTTGGTATCGTTTGAGTCGGACTGGGCGGATCGTTGGTCGGTTGACTCGTGACTTGACTCAATTTCCGCAACCTCTGGCGTTTCCAAACTTTCGACTGGATCTTCGATGGAGAACAGGATGAGTGGTTCGCTGTTGTCGGTTAGTCCGCCGTTCCAAAAAAACTCGTTGGCGCACGTCTCGCACTTGAGAAACTGGGGACTTGGCCTCCCGTCGATGCTCTCTGGCGTGGGAATTTGGCTGTTACAAGCATTGCAGTGGACGACTTGACGCATTGGAAAGAGTGCCGAATGAGTGAATTAGACAAGTTTATCCTGCGGCCACGACGAATCCGCAGCTTAAGAATAGCAGCGAATAAATTGATTTGCATGAGGAAAGCCGGCAAAAGTGAGGCCGATTTGTCCGTTGCCCCAGAAACGCATCGGATCCCGCGTTTTCAAGCCACGTCGCAATGTTGAATAACATGGAAAGAGACTTGGCTGGAGGAAGAATTTGGAACATACTCTGTGAATGTGGGCATACAAACCGCGGTAAATAGCGGTTGTTTGCCGCCTTCCCAACCAAATCGCACATCAATACGATCCCTCCTATGCTTCTTCGCAACGCGCGGCTCGGTTTTTTAGCCATCATTGCCTTGGTTTTCCTTCGGTTCGTGGTTGGATTCCATTTTTACATGGAGGGGACTGCGAAAGTACGCGACGGTGGGTTTTCTTCTACCGGTTTTTTGAGTTCCGCCAAAGGACCGTTAGCGAAGACATTTCAGTCGATGCTACCGGATTTCGATGGCGAGATTCGACTTGATACAGGCAAGGGCAAGCCTGAGATCAAGGACAAACCTGCGACCAACGAAAAGCCACCGACCAAGGGCGAGGACAATTCCGAGCCAAAGGATAAGGATAAAGCTGAGTCGAAAGATAAAGCTGAGGCAAAGGGCAAGCCTGATGCCAAGGAAAAGACCGAGATCAGAGACAAAGATGATTACAAAGGGGGGGCGCTTAGGCTAGCCCACATCGGGTTCGTTGCAGAAGCTTCCAAAGTCTTTAAGTTCACGGACGAGCAACAAGCAGATGCGAAGAAGGTGGTTGAGGAAACACGCAAACTGCTAGTTGAGAACTACAAGTCCTACGCGTCTGAGATTGAGGAATACAAGAACGGAATGCCCCGAATCGCTTCTTTAGAAAACGACGTGATGCGAACAAACGTAACTTCCATGCGTAAACAGCGAGATGAAACCGAGGCAAAATGGCGAGCGCTTGTAAAGCCGGCCTTGGCTGACATCGACAAGATCACCGCAGAATTTGAAAAACGAATCAACGACATCGCGACCGAAGAGCAGTCGACTGTCGAAAAGAAGAAAATCTACGTCAGCTTCAAGTTGCCGAGCAGTTCCCCGGTTGACGTCAAGTTAATCGACAAGATCATTCCGATTTTCGATATGAGTGTGGGCATCTTGTTGATGCTTGGGCTGTTAACGCCGCTCGCCGCGTTGGCGGCTGGTCTTTTCCTCGCATCGGTTGTGTTGACTCAGTTCCCTGGAAGTCATGGTTCTGTTCCAACCTATTACCAAGCGATCGAGATGCTTGCCTGTTTTGTTTTGGCTTTTTCTGACGCTGGACGATATGCAGGTCTAGACTTTTTGCCTTGGAGTTTTTGGAACCGCAATCGACATCAAAAAGAAGACTAACGACGCACTGTTTTTTAATTGAAACTCGTTTCCAGGCTCCGCCTGGGAATGCAATCCATCGGAGGCTACTGCCTCCAGAGTTCACAACTTGATAGCAAACGCGAGGCGGAGCCTCGAAAGCATTACGTTCCGAGGCAGAACCTTGGAACGAGGGCCCTCAAATTCGAATTCCGACCACAAATAAACCTTAACTATCACTTTCGATAGGAGTTGCAAAATGACCCCGATTAGTCCAGAAGATCGTACAACCGGTAAAAACAATTTTGACGAAGCTGTTGGCTTCACACGCCGAGAGTTCATGCAGGGTGTCGTCGCTGCAGGAGCCGTTTCCGGAGGCGGACTCGGTGCAATGTACTTCGGTTATGGAAAGGTAAACAATCCCGTTCGGATCGGCGTTATCGGAACGGGCGACGAAGGGAATGTGCTCATCGGCGGCTGCACGCCTGATTACGTGCAAGTTGTTGCGATCGCAGACATTCGCCCGTTCAGCATTCATCGTGCGTTTCACGGCGATTGGTCTTCTCCTGCTGCCAATGCAGCTCGTCCTGGTTTGATTAAGCAATACAAGTACAAGGACGAGGCGGAAGCTCGCAACAACGTCAAGGTTTACGACGCAAGCAACGGTGGCATACAAGCGTTGCTTGACGATGATTCCATTGAGGGCGTGATCATCGCGTTGCCGCTTCACTTGCATGCCCCGATCGCCGTACAAGCTATGAAGAGGAAGAAGCACGTCTTAACCGAGAAGCTGATGGCGCACAATGTAGCCCAATGCAAAGTCATGGCGCGGGTCTCTGAGCAGCTTAGTGATAAGGATGGCAATCCGCTCCATTGCGCCACAGGACACCAACGACACTATAGCGTTTTGTACGACAATGCTGTGCATATGCTTAAGTGGGGAATGATTGGACAATTGCACCATATCCGCGCTCAATGGCACCGTGGAAATCTTCCAGGTAAGGATTCGTGGCAGCCACCTATTCCATCGGGAGATGCTAGCAAGCCAGGACAAATCGAAAAGGATTTGGCCAAGTTTGAAAAGGAATTGTTAGCCGCCACGAGTCCCGCAGAAAAGGACTTGCTCGCAAAGAAAGTTGCTCAATGGGCGGTTTGGACCAAGGACATCGTTGACGCGGAGCGTTTCGGTTACATGGAAAAGCAAATGGGCAATTACACTCGCTCTGCCATCGAAGAGCTGATTCGCTGGCGAACCTTTGATCGAACGGGGGGGGGGCTCATGGCGGAACTGGGCAGCCACCAACTGGATGCGGCGACCATTTTCTGCAGCGCGTTGCGATCCGACGGCAAGAAAGCTCATCCGTTGACGGTTCATGCCGTTGGCGGTCGCCACATTTTCCCGAACGACCGCGATGCCGACGATCACGTTTATTGCTCGTTCGAGTTCCCTGGGCCTGACTACAACGAGAACTTCGATGCAGGCTACAAGATTCCTAACGTCAAAAAGATTCCTTCCTATGACGAAGATCCAAACAAGAAGATCGTCGTCAACTACTCGTCGATCAATGGGAATGGGTTCGGTGTCTACGGTGAAGTTGTCATGGGTACCAAGGGTACCATGATCATCGACCAAGAAAAGGAAGTGCTGCTCTACGCTGGTTCGGATACCTCTGCATCAGCCGGGGTAAAATCGACCAAGGGTGGATATGCCCTCGATACTCAGTCCAGCGGCGGTTCTGCGGCACCGATAGCAAAGGCTGCTGCTGGATCCGGACCGGTTAGCCGCGGATACACCGAGGAAATCGAACACTGGGCATATTGCATCCGAAATCCTGATCGAGAGAACCGACCAAAGTGCCATCCGGAAGTTGCAATGGCAGATGCGGTCATCGCATTGACGACCAACGTTGCGATGAAACGCGGCGCACGCGGTGAAGCTGGCTGGGTCAAATTCGATGAAGCTTGGTTCAATACAAAGTCGGATGAGACACCTGATGGTAGCAGCGTTGCAGAAGAAATGACCCGACTCGATAACTATGAGATCCATGGAAATAAGTCAGCTACCGCGTAAGCGTTGCTAATCGAACCAGGTTTTTTCGGACAATAGCAAAGTAGCAGGCACACTCCGTTTGCCGTAGCCTCAAAAACTCAGGGTTTTTGAATTGCGGACGGCGCATGGAATGTGCCTGCTACGATAATCATCCCCTCGCTTACGCACCGGGGTTAGCGGCTCGAAGAGCCGTTCTACACTGGGCACGTACAACTCAAACCGACAGCATGGTGACAGGTATCTCTTCCAACACAGCCGCCGAGAACAACGACTCTCCCGTTTCTTCCGGGAAGAGACCACTGGGAATTTCTGGTCGATTGTTTGTTGTCCCATTTGTCCTGGTAACAGCCGTGTTGGGTGTTTTGATGTTTTCCGTGGCTATGCGGTTTCAAACCATCATGGCTAGATTGGAAGAAGTCCGGTCGCTTTGGCCGAACGCATCTCAGGAATTGGAGCCTCGCTACGAGCGCATCAGCGATAACTTAATGAAGTTGAACGTTGCCCCTGCAGTCAAGGAAGATTGGGAATCGGGCCGGCAAGCATTTCTTGTGTCCGGTTTGTTCGACCGTCAGTCTACCGCTTCCATTGCTTTGGAGCGTCAGATTGAAAAAGCCCTGTCTGCTTCTGAGCGGGATTTGTCCGACTTTGATTCGCCCGGTATTTCGAAATTGCTTGAGGCAGAGCAGCGGCGGAGAGTCAGTCAGGATGATATGATTGGCTGGTTGACTGTTCAGTCTCTACGTTTAAAACTGCCTTTGATTTACGATCCTCGTGCTAGCAACCCATAGTTCTAAACCTCAGAGCCACCGATAGACAACGCGATGGATTGGAATAGTTTTGTAGGGCACGACCGGCAGCGAACTTGGTTTCGCAACGCCATACAGAACAATCGGCTGGCTAGTACCTTTTTGATGGTTGGTCCCGACGGAATTGGGAAGCGAACGTTTGCTCGTCTGATCGCGAAAACGATGTTGTGCACAGGCAGTGATCCGAGTGCGTTTGCCCCTTGTAGTCGCTGCGAAGCGTGCGCTCAGATCGACGCGAGTACACATCCTGATTTGATTGAAGTCGCAAGGCGTCCGGACAAAACGGGGTTGATCATGGAGCAATTGGTTGGCGAGGGGGATAGGCGAATGCGAGAGGGGTTGTGCTATGAGTTGCGCATGAAACCTTACTCAGGCCGACGCAAAATTGCGGTCGTTGACGATGCCGACACCATCGCCGAGGAAGGGGCTAATAGTTTGTTGAAAACACTAGAGGAGCCACCGCCAGGGTCTCTTATCTTTTTGATCAGCACCAGTGTGCAGCGGCAATTGCCTACGATTCGTTCGAGATGTCAGATGGCTCGCTTTCAACCGCTCTCTGCTGACAACTTGACGCAGCTTATTTTACGTCATGGGCTGGCCGAAAATTCGGAAAATGCGCGTAGTTTAGCAGCGCAAGCGGGCGGTTCCATGGCTACGGTTGCGAACTGGACTAACGAAGAGTTGAAGTCGTTTCGATCGGAGCTTTTTCATCAACTGATTCAACGTCCACTCGATTTCACGAAGCTGGCTAAAGCCGTGCAAGGGAACATGGAGTCGGTTGGAACCGATTCTCAGCCCAGGCGAGAAAGGCTCAAAGTGATTTTGGATTTTGCCCTGCAATTTTACCGTGCAGGGATGGAAGCCAAGCTCAATGCTCAATCTGCAACGTCGGACAACCGTTCTCATTTGTCGCAGTATGGACATTTGGTTTCATTGCACTCCGATGCCTTTGTCTCGGCGATTCAGCGATGCATGGAGGCTCGCGAGCACTTGGATCGGATGGTCAGCCCAGCGTCGCTAATCGAGGCTTGGGCTGCTGATTTGGCGGTTATTTCAAGGGCCTAGTGCTTCAGCCGCCTGAAGGCGGTACACCAACGACTTGTGTTCCAGCAGCTGGTGTACCGGCTTTAGCCGGAATGCGACTAAGTCTTTGGCTCTTCGAGCGTTGGGACTGCCAGTTCGGCGACGATGCCGTCCAAGATTTGTTCGCTTGTCATGCGTCGCAACCGGCTCTCTGGTCTCAATATCAGCCGATGGGCCATCACAGGTGCTATCGTTTTCTTGACGTCATCAGGCTGAACATAATTTCTGCCTCGTATGGCAGCCATAGCTTGAGAAGCCCGAAAGATTGCGATGGTGGCACGGGGGCCGCCTCCCAATGCCAAATCGGGATGCGAGCGGGTTTCGTGTACGATCTGCAGCATGTAATGCCGAACCTTTGGGTCGACATAGACTTGTTTCACCAACTGTTGAACCTGGACAATCTCTTCAGCGGAAACAACACTCGACAGTGAATGAATCGGATGCTCTCGTTCCAGCATTTGCATCATCTTCAACTCCTCCTCCATCGAAGGATAGCCGAGCGAGAACTTCATGAAGAATCGATCGAGTTGTGCTTCAGGTAGTGGAAATGTGCCTTCATGGTCGATGGGGTTTTGTGTTGCGATAACCAAGAAAGGATTCGGCAGTTTGTGAGTCACGCCATCGATCGTCGCGCAGGATTCCGCCATGGCTTCCAGTAGTGCCGACTGCGCGCGCGGGGTTGTTCGATTGATTTCATCTGCAAGCAAGATGTTGGTAAACAAAGGACCGGGCCGAAACTCAAACTCGCTGGTTTTTTGATTGAAGATTGCCGCGCCCGTAATATCACTGGGCAACAAGTCCGGTGTGCACTGAACTCGCTTAAACGTGCAACCAACACTCGCCGCCAAAGCCCGCGCCAACATCGTTTTGGCGACGCCCGGAACGTCTTCCAACAAAATGTGTCCTCCCGAAAACCAAGAGACCAGCGAAAGGACTAACTGTTTTCGCTTACCAACAATTGCCTTTTCGATATTGGCAATGATTCGCTTCGAGGATTCGTGGACGAGTTGAGACATGGGAGTGAGGCTAAAGGTGTAAGGCTAAAGGCTAAAGGCTAAAGGTGTGAGGTGTGAGGTGTGAGGTGTGAGGTGTGAGGTGTGAGGTGTGAGGTGTGAGGTTTACGCGTTTTTAGTGTCGCTTATGCCTTACACCTTAAAGCTTACACCTTAAAGCTTATAACTCACCCCTTTTCCCAATGCGAAATCAATTTTTCGAGAATTGCTTTGGCGTGTTGGCCGTCGGCTTGCAGCTGCACTGTTCGTGAGTCTGCTCGTTCGCCGACTTCCAAGTGAATTCGGAGGGTGTTTCGGGGGAGCAGCCTCGGAAATCGGTCTGCCCATTCGACAATGGTGATTGCCTCGGCGTCTAACATTTCCTCGAAGCCTAGCTCAAGCATTTCCTCTTCGTCTCCGATCCTGTAGGCGTCCAAATGGTAGATCGGTGGCCGGCTTGCGTATTCATGAACCAGCATAAAGGTTGGGCTGCTAACGCTTTCAGGATTGGCACCCAAAGCGATGGCGAAGAAACGTGTCCATTGCGTTTTACCCGCCCCAAGCGTACCAGACAACGCGATCGCCAGTGGGGTTGAAACGCACCTCGCCACATGCTCCGCAAACATTTGGCAGTCCGCTAAATCCTCAATCGAGAGTTCACATTGCATCCGATTGAGGTCGAGGGTGCGGGATTGGATCTTGATAGTCACGCGAAGAGCCTAAGGTCTTTCAGGCCAGCCCAGGCCGAGCACGATGTCCGGGTCGATTAATTGCTCAGAAGATGGGCTACAGATTCGAGCGAAATAGAGATCGTCCGTTCCAGGGATCGGTACGATTTTGAACTTGGATCGAGTGCCCTCTAGGGGAGCTAACGTTCTCAAATACTGCCTCAAATCATCCAGTTTGGTATTCTTAGGCATGCGCAATGGGACAATTCGAACGAGGCTTCGTCGAAATTCTCGGGTCGTGAGCAAAACCGTATCATTCAGAATCGGCACGATTTCGAGTGCGTAATCTGTGAGAAATCGTTTTGCGGTTTGCGGAAAAGTTCGTCCACCCAAAACACTCGCAGACAGATTGGTAGGTGTTAATCCGTGTTGCCATGCATTCTGCCAATCGATCACCAGATTCAATTTGGTCTCTGCCGCAACGGTCATTAGCAAGTCCGGAATTGGACGCCGCTCATGGGCCTCGAGCGTCAATTTCGTCTTGCTTTCTAGAGCAACCACGCTCTTACTCCATTGGTCGAGCGAGTAAATTAACGGCAGCTCTTGAGGTTTGCTCCATGGACTTGCCTCGAGTCGCTGAAGCGTGGCGAGTTCGCAAAGCGAAGCCTTCATATTTGCTTTTTGAATTGGTGTCGCTTGATCGTTCCATTGAAGTCGTCCATCGGAGAAGCTGCACACATCTTGATACTCCCACAACCGAATCAATGTATCGCACCCTTCACGCTCGGAGCCGTCTTGAAAGAGTCCCGTGGTTGACCAGTCGAGTTGCGACTTGGCTTCCATGGCGGCTTTGGGAGCGGAAATGACCGGCAACCCCTTGGCGTCGAGATTCCATTCGAGTCCATTTGCGAGAACAATCTGACCGACTAGCTCCGCAATCGTCTTGTCTTTTTCGTCGAGGTCAATTTTCTTCGCGAGATCGATGCCTGCAACGCGACACGATTGCCAATCGACCGTGATTCCAACCCCCGTCATTCTTCCAAACAAATCGATGCACCTGAGTAAGCTTATGTCTTTTTGTCGAAAGGATGAGAATGCTAAGTTTGACTTCTCGGCCCAGACAGGGACCGGCTTGGGATCTGGGTGGAAGACTTGCTTCTGGACAACCGGAGCGTTTTCGATGTTGAGTTC
>CANHVO010000178.1 GCA_947463915.1 Planctomycetaceae bacterium | reverse complement strand
CAATTTACATTGAGCAGAATGCGAAACAGCGTTGCGTGTAACGGGGTAATGGCGACAGTTCGTAGCTGCGGGACTCGCGGACTGTTGCTTTAGTCGTTTAACCGTCAGTCGAAGGCGTACTCTGCAGCTTTGACAGTACGCCTACGGCTGACTGTTAAACGAAGTGCATTTGGAAAAGCACTAAATCAACAGCCCTCTAGCCCCGAATGGATACCCCAGCCCGAGCCTTATTGCCCTTTCAAACCGCGCAGTCGTTACGTCTTTTTAATTTAGTCTGATTAGGCAAGCTGATTCGGCTGCACGGTAGCCTATCGTGACCTACGTTCTTTCATTCGCTAAGGAGTATGCAGAATGTTCAGTGACGTACGGAAGGCACTTTAGGTAGACCTGTGATCCAGCTTCAAACCAGGATGGCTTGCAGTTTATCCAACGCTTACGGATTGAAGGAGCGAGGAAGGAACGTTTCAGTATGCGATCAAGCATTGCCAAATCTTGAATCGTTTTATTCAGCGAAGGTCTGCTGGACCACTCTTCCAAGCCCCGGTTACTTGCCTGCATCCGATTGTAACAATGCAACCGTTGCAATGCCTCGCCCCAAGACGCCATCCGAATCCGCAATGCGGCGACAGGCAATGTTTCGCTCCGGGCGACTCGCAGCCTACTCGGCTCTGCAGAAGGCTGGGTTCCATGATCCGATTGGAAACTCGAGGGGAGATTCGAACGATCGTGCAGATAAAATCACCGATGACCATCGGGTTCGTGTCGTCGGCAAAAATCCGGACAGGTCGCCATGTTGGCCCACGGGCTTTGTGGGTTCCATCTCCCATAGCGACCGTTGGGTCTTAGCTGTCGCAGCTCGAGCGAGTGATTACCAATCTCTAGGTATTGATTCGGAAATCATGGTGGCTGAGCGGATCGCAAAGGAGCTGCAACCAAATATTGGCACACCATCGGAATGGCAGCTACTTGACAATGTGGGAATAAAGCTGACCTCGGCTTTTACGCTCCTCTTCTCAGCCAAAGAATCCTTTTACAAATGCTGGTATCCACTGAAGAGGAAATTCATGGAGCACCTCGATGTTGCAGCTTGCGACATCAAGCCTGACCTTAACGCCAAGGACAGGGATGCGAACTTTGGCGCAATAGTCTTGCGACCTAGGATTGCCAATACCTATGTCGAAAAACACGAAGCTGACGCAATGCAACTTGCAATTCGTTATTGCTTCACATCACACGATGTTTTCACGATTGCCACTCTTCTTTATTAGACAACAACCAGAAACATAGGCTTCGATTTCGAAAACGGCACGATGAATCAACTGGAAACCGCAAGACACTACGAAAAAATGAATTGCACTCGCGTTGAGTTTAACGCGGCTGTTTTGCTCCATGATTTGATCTCGAGCCAATGTGCGAAGACTCCGGAGAGAATAGCGGTTGTTTGGGATGATCTGCAACTCACGTATGCGGAACTGAATGCGCTGAGCGATCAGATCGCCCAGCGTCTCATCGCTCATGGGATTACTGCGGGGTGTCTGGTTGGTGTTTGCTGCTCCAGGCAACTCGATATGCCGGCGTTGCTCATTGGTATTCTTAAAGTCGGGGCGGCTTATGTACCTCTTGACCCTGACTATCCGATTGCTCGTTTGAAGGACATGGTCGACGACAGCCACGTTCGAGTCGTTTTGGCGCATAGGGCAAATGCCGGTATCGTTGAGTCGTTTGGCGTTCCGGTGATCTATGCCGATGATCCGAACAGTTCGTCCCGCCCCCTAAGTGCACTTCCAAGCAATCAGCGGCTACCATTCGATTCAACTCAGCCTGCTTATGTCATCTATACTTCAGGCTCGACAGGTAGACCTAAAGGGGTCGTGATCTCGCACCGCAGCGTCGTGAACCTGCTGCTCAGCATGAAACAGCAACCTGGCTTCACATCGACCGATCGAATACTGGCAACCACGACTCTCTCGTTCGACATCTCGGTGGTCGAGATGTTCCTGCCATTGATCACCGGTGGTTCCATCGCGGTTGTCGACCGGGAAACGGCCAAAGATGCAGGTAGGTTGATTACTGCGATTAGCCGACATCAAGTCAACATTGTTCAGGCCACTCCTGCAATGTGGCGAATGATTTTTGAAAGCGATTTTGTAGGCGGCTCCCATTTGACCTTTTACACCGGCGGAGAACCTCTTCAACGCGATCTCCTGCAGAAGATGCTGCCGCACTGTCGCGAAATTTGGAACTTGTATGGCCCTACTGAGGCGACCGTTTACGCCTCAATCATGAGACTAACCAATCCCAATGAACGCATCCTCATTGGCTGGCCGGTTGCCAATACCGAGTTGCTGGTGGTTAACGACCAAAACGAACTCTGCCCGCCCGAGACGCCAGGCGAGCTGCTAATCGCTGGAGTTCAGTTGGCTACCGAATACCTGAACCGCCCGGAGCTGACCGCAGAGAAGTTTGTCATGATTCACGGTAAACGTTACTATCGGACCGGAGATTTGGCCCGGGTGACAGCTGATGGAAAGATCGATCATCTTGGACGAATCGATTCCCAGATCAAACTAAATGGACATCGTATTGAACTCGGCGAAATCGAATCGGCCCTGGCCAGTGAACCAGGCGTCCGACAAGCGGCTGTGACGTTGCGTGAAGACACACCGGGAAGTCCAAGACTGGTTGGCTATGTATTGCCGCAAAACGGGGAGACGTTCGACTGGAGGTCTGTTCGCGAAACTCTCCTTCAAACACTCCCGGAATACATGGTGCCGTCAATCGTTGTTTCAGTTGACCATTTTCACTACACACCCAACGGCAAACTCGATCGCAAAGCATTCCCACCGCCTGAATTCGATCGGAGCTTCCTGTCCTCCGAGTTTGTATCACCGAAATCAGAAAAGGAACGAACCGTCAGCGCGATCTGGCAATCCATCTTGCATGTCGAACCGATCGGGATCGATGATCATTTTTTCGAACTTGGAGGAAACTCGCTTCGGGCCGCGTCGTTTCTGCGTCAGCTGCGCCAAGAGTGCAACCTGGAATTGAGCAGCGCAAGATTTTTCGATGCACCAACGATTCGCGCCTTGCTCAAAAACGCAACTTTATCGATTGATACCAAACCTTTGGAAGCAACCCCGGCTGCATCCCTTTCCAACCAATCATCGAAACCAGCCCACGGCAAAAGTGCAATCGCCATCATCGGCATGGCAGCCCGTTTTCCGGGTGCAGCCAACCTACAACAATTCTGGCAGAACCTAATCGATGGTGTCGAATCCATTCGATTCTTCCAACCAGAAGAACTCGACGAATCGCTTGATCCAGCCCTTACTGCTGACCCAAACTATGTTCCAGCGCGAGGCATCGTCGAGGGAGCGGAAATGTATGATGCGGCATTCTTTGCCGAGCCTCCAAAGTCTGCTGCACTCATCGATCCTCAGCAACGTGTAATGCTCGAGGTAGCCTACGAAGCACTCGAGGACGCTGCAATCCGAATCGATCAGCCAAACGGACGGATCGGAGTTTGGGCCGGCACTTATCAAACGACCTACCATACCAAGAACCTACTCACCAACTCAGAAGTGGTCGCTGAAAATGGTGAATTTCAGTTAGGCGTTTACAATGAAAAGGACTACATCGCGACCCGTATCGCCTACAAACTGAATTTGCGAGGGCCTGCGATCAACGTCAATACCGCGTGCTCGACATCGCTGGTCGCCGTGATCGAGGCCTGCAACAGCCTCAATGCAGGTCAGTGCGATGCCGCCATTGCGGGTGCTTGTTCCCTCTACTTCCCGCAGCACAGCGGACACATTCATCAAACCGGGTCGATCTTCAGCCCAGACGGACACTGCCGCCCATTCGATGCAGACGGAGCGGGAACACTTTTCAGTGACGGTACCGGTGCCGTCGTGTTAAAACGATTGGACGATGCACTGCGTGATGGCGACCGAATCTATGCAACGATCAACGGTCTGGGGATCAACAACGATGGCGCTCGCAAATCGAGCTTCTCTGCTCCAACGATTTCGGGCGAAGCGGGAGCCATCGCCATGGCCCTCGGAGACGCAGGTTTCGAACCACGTTCTATTACCTACGTCGAAGCCCACGGAACGGCAACTCCAGTCGGCGATCCCATTGAAATCGCTGCACTGCAGTCTATCTTCGAACCGGCGACCACGGATCGCCAGTTCTGCGCGATTGGATCGGTCAAAAGCAATATTGGTCATACCGTTGCTGCAGCCGGAATGGCAGGACTGATTAAGACAACACTTGCTCTCCACCATGAGATTCTCCCGCGAACGCTGCATTACCAACGCCCTTTTGCGGAAATCGATTTCGAAACGAGTCCCTTTTTCGTCTGTAACTCGAACCGAGAGTGGAAACATAATTCAACGGCTGCCTATCCTCGACGTGCCGGAGTGAGCTCCTTTGGCGTGGGCGGAACGAATGCTCACGTGGTTCTCCAAGAATCACCCTCGATGGTCAACTCCTACAGCAGAACTGACGAGGAAACGAAACATTGCCTTGGAAAAGGAACTGTAAGAAGACTGCAACTTTGGCCCATTTCGGCAAAGTCCGAGAACGCACTTGATCGGCAACTTGAACAGTTTGCAGATCATTGCTCACGAACGGCTGACTCGTTGGAGAACATCGCTTACACGCTTCAGAATGGCCGCAGTGAAATGGCTTGTCGAGCTGTCGCAATTGGGTCATCGCTGAACGAAATGCAACAGAACTTATCCGGCAAAAACGCAACAGGTTTCTTCCGTCGCAAAAGTTCCAGCACACCGCCTCCCGTCGTTTTCATGTTTCCCGGCCAAGGTGCTCAGTATCTGAACATGGGCAGGAGTCTGTACGAAACTTCGCCATTTTTCACGAAATGTCTTGATCTTTGCTGTGAAATTTTGCAACCACACATCAATTGCGATCTGCGAACGGTCCTATTTGCCGATAACCTAGCCCCGCGGGAGCGCGAACAAAATCTTCGAGAAACCCGTTTGACTCAGCCCGCACTATTCTCCATCGGCTATTCGCTGGGACGCACGATGAAGCAATGGGGTATCCATCCGACGTGCATGATCGGGCACAGCATCGGTGAGTTCGCGGCGGCATGCCTCGCCGGAGTTTTCTCGCTTGAAGATGGCCTCGAGTTGATTGCCAAGCGGGGAGCTTTGATGCAAGCTCTCCCGTCCGGTTCGATGCTGTCGGTTCGCCTTCCTGGAACCGAAGTGGAAAGTCTCATTAGCGGTCAGATGGCGATCGCAGCCTACAACGGACCCAACTTGTGCGTTGTCGCAGGACCTGACGAAGAGATCTCGCGTTTGCAGACCACGCTTGAGTCACGCGGCGTCCTTTGTCGGCATTTGCATACGTCGCATGCGTTCCATTCACCCATGATGGATTGTATCGTAGAGCCCTTCTGTGACTTGATTCGGAGCAAGACGCTCTCGACACCGACCATTCCAATCATGTCCACGGTCACTTGCCGGTGGCTGACGAATCAACAAGCAACCGATCCGAATTACTGGGCCAATCACCTTCGACAACCAGTTCGGTTTGCCGATGCCGTCAAGCTTCTGTGGAGTGAATCGCCAGAAAGCGTTCTGATCGAACTTGGCCCGCGACGAACCCTGGCAACCTTAGCCAAACAGCAAGCGGTCGATGCCAAGCAGCAGGTTTCGATGGCGACTCTGGGTGATGGCGAAGATGTCAATTCGGAACTTCGCTCAGTGATTGGTGCGATCGCTCAACTCTGGTGCTGTGGCGTTGAGGTCGACTGGCAGAAGATTTGTTCCCTCAATGCACCTTCGTCCGTAGGACGCGGAAACAAAGTCTCGCTGCCGACTTATCCGTTCGAAAGAAAAAGATACTTCATCGATCCGCCACGTTGGAACAGGACGCGAGAAACGACCGAGACTTTCGCCGAAACAAGAGTCTCTTCAGTCCCAACAGAGCCCATCCCCCATACCGTTTCTCCCAATCCAAGCATCCGTTCAAGGTCTAACATCAGGATAGAAGTTCCTCAAATGAACAGAAAACCACTCATCAATCGTGCAGTACGAGAAGTTTTAGA
This sequence comes from Planctomycetaceae bacterium, assembly GCA_947463915.1. Lineage (GTDB taxonomy): Bacteria > Planctomycetota > Planctomycetia > Pirellulales > Pirellulaceae > JBKCUI01. The sequence goes on along the minus strand of CANHVO010000178.1, from coordinate 7,748 downwards.
GGCGACCTCTGGCTTTGAAATGGAACCCCATGATGACTGCACGAGCTTCTTCGAAATTGGTTTTGATTCGTTGTTGATGACTCAAACGGCCAAAGCATTGAGCAATCGTTTTCCCTTGGAAATTTCCTTCCGACAGTTACTGGAAAACACTCCTGACCTTGGCAGTCTAACCGATTGGCTGGATGAACGATTGCCCAAGAGTGAATTCGCCACCGCGGCGGTTCCAACAGAATCGGTGCACCATGCGTTTCAATCGAGTTCGCCTCCACAGAACGAAGCACGTGTCCCTCACGCCACTGATATCCCAGCGATTCCGATGATCGTTCCGAATCCGATGTCCCAGACTATCCCGACGACACCAAACTCGATACCCGCTCCAGCGTTCCAAGAGTCCAATAGTCCGGTCTACGCTTTGATGATGAGTCAGCTGCAGGTCATGCAGTCGCTCATGCAATCGCAGTTGCAGTTGTTGGCCGGAGGATGCGGGTCTAACGCATCTATCCCACGTGCTCAGACTGAGCCGCACTCGCTAGCCGCGACCAACGTTCCATCTTCATCAACGATAACGCGGCTAGCGCCCGCGGCTCCCATTGAAACCGCACAGTCTATCGCTTCATCTGTCGAAAAACCCCACACAACTTTATCTCCTTCCAAAGCAGAACAATCGCCAAGCGAACCAGTTCCCAAAGCTTTCGGTGCGGCAGCACGCGTCACCTTGACCGAAAGCAATTTGTCGCCCAAGCAAAAAGTGGCAATCGATCAATTCGTCGATCAATACGTGGCACAGCGAACGGAGAGCAAACGGCAAGCCCAACAGCATCGCCCTTATATGGCTGACGCCCGAACGGTTTCTGGATTTCGCCCCTCGTTCAAGGAAATGACCTTTCCCATCGTTGTTCAACGCTCCAAGGGTGTTCATCTCTGGGACGTCGACGGAAATCGCTACGTCGATTTGACCTGTGGGTTTGGTTCGAATTTCCTCGGACACGGCCCCGACTTTATGATCGAAGCCATGACGCAGCAATTGAATACGGACTATTCAATCGGACCGCAAACGCCCTTGGCTGGCGAGGTCGCTCGCTTGTTCAGCGAGATAACTGGCTGCGAGCGAGTTGCGTTTGCCAATACAGGCAGCGAAGCCGTTCTCGGTGCCACCCGACTCGCACGAAATTACACAGGAAAAGATCGCATCGTGATGTTCCACGGTGACTATCACGGAATTTTGGATGAAGTGATTGTTCGCGGCAACAGCAAACACAAGAGCTTTCCAGCGGCAACAGGTATTCCGTCGCAGCATGTCAGCAACACATTGCTATTGGAGTATGGCGATCCAGCTTCGCTTGAGATCATCAAGAATCAATTGCATGAGCTGGCAGCCGTCGTTGTCGAGCCAGTACAGAGTCGTCGACCAGAGCTTCAACCTCGCGATTTTTTGCAGCAACTAGCTCGGATCACCGAATCAGCCGACACTGCATTGATCATGGACGAAGTGATCAGCGGATTGCGCATCGCTCCCGGCGGCGCACAGCAGTACTTTGGAGTCAAGGCAGATATCGCGACCTACGGCAAAATTATTGGCGGCGGAATGCCTATTGGCGTGATCGCTGGCAAAGCAAAGTACATGGACGGATTCGATGGAGGTTTCTGGCAGTACGGCGACGACAGTCGCCCTGAGGCAGGCATTACCTACTTCGCAGGCACCTTCTGCCGACATCCCGTTGCTATGGCCGCCGCGAAACGGATCCTGGAACACATCCAAGCTGAAGGGGAGCCTATGTACCAACGAATCAACGGGCTTGCTAACAGCATGGCGCAGCAGTTAAACGACCTGTTCCGAAGCTTGGATGCGCCGATGTTCTTGGCCAACTTTGGTTCGTTGTTCAAAGTTCAGTTCCAGCACGAGTCACCATTCTCGGAAATGGTCTTCGCCCATCTCCGTCGCAAAGGTTATTTCATCTGGGATCATCGCCCATGCTTGTTGACCGTCCAGCATACCCAGGAACACATTAATGGCTTTGTGCAAGCTTTCCGCGAAACGATTATCGAACTGCAAAGCCAAGGTCTGCTATCGGGTGATGGCTACCAACAATCGGTCAACGAATCCCCGAATCCAAGAACTGAGCACAATCCGAATGCTCGCCCCGGTAAAGACCGACTTGGCACTCCAGCCTTGTTTGTCGCCGATACGATGAATCCAGGAAGGTATCTTGAAGTTGGAGCAAGAGTATGATCCAAACCAACAGCTTTACGTTCGCTTCCAGCGAGATTCCTCTTCTTGCACAGCCATCTCAAGACTGTCGCTACCCGATGCCGGAAGCGCAACTCGAAGTCTGGCTATCAAGCCAACAAAGTACGGAAGCCAACTGCGCCTACAACGAAATCGCGACGCTCGGGTTCGACGGTTTCCTGAATCGAAATGCGATCGAATCGGCTCTGCAGATTGTTTTTCAGCGACATGGTAGTTTGCGGACGACATTTGATCGGCACGGTAACGATGTAGTGGAGCAACCGTTCCAAAACCTCGAAATCGAATCGATCGATTGGCTAGGGCAGGGGCCACTTCAAATACAAAAGCTACGGCGGGAACTGATCGTCAAGCTTGGTTCAACGCCGTTTGATCTTGAACGTGGCCCGTTGTTTCGAGCGATACTCCAACGCGAATCCGAAAGCAAACACCGACTAACCATCGTCGCTCATCACTTGGCATTAGATGGTTGGTCGCTAGGCTTGATCGTGAAAGAGCTTGGCACTCTCTATGATCATTGCATTCATGGACAAGCCCCAGAGCCGTTGCCTCCTGCACCATCGTATGCCGACTACGCAAAGGCGATGAGTGAGCATGCGAACAGCCAAGCCGGGCAAAAGGATTTGGCTTATTGGGGCAGCCAATTTGCGGGCGGAACTCCAGCACTCGACCTTCCTCTTTCAGGAAATAGAGGCTCGCTTCGAACTTATCGGGCAAGTCGAATCGAACACGTGTTGCCTGCAGGCCTCGTCACCTCCGTTCGAAAGCTGGGAGCAAAGAACGGCTGCAGTCTTTATAACACCGTTTTGGCGGCGTTCCAGGCATTTGTAGCTCGACTTGCTCAAACCGACGATCTCGTATTGGCCATCCCAACCGCCGGCCAATCCGCCCTGAATCTTCTTGGGTTGGTGGGGCATTGCGTCAATACGCTACCTCTGCGAATACGCATCGATAAACAGAGCTCGTTTGCAGAACATTTAAAAATGTCCCGCAGCGGTTTACTCAGCGGCATCGATCATCAGCGTTTTTCGTTTGGAACATTGCTGAAACACCTCAAGGGAGAACGCGATCCGTCCCGTCCGCCACTCTGCGCAATTTCTTTCAACCTAGACCCTGCCATTGACCTCAAAAACGTCGGCTTCACCGGCCTGGATGTCCATTTGCAAGTGGAACCAAGAACCTCCGAGCATTTCGAATGGTTCGTCAATGGAGTGATTCTCGCCGACCAATCCATCGAACTACAAGTCCAGTTCAACCAAGATCTATTCGAGGCCAACTACATCGAATACTACTTCGAGGGCTTTCAAGCATTCCTCGAGTACCTAGTCGCAAATCCAATGGCGTCGCTTGGTGAAGTTCCCATGATGAGCCTTGGTCAGCGCCAGAGAATGTTGGTTGAATGGAATGATTCAAAGCTCGAATATCCAAAAGACTCTAACTTGCCAGCCGAGCTTACACGACAGGCACAGGTAACTCCCGACAAAATCGCTGTTCGTTCGAGTGCCGAGCATCTAACCTATCGACAGCTCGACGAACAATCCAACCAGTTTGCCCGATTCCTTCGCCGTCGAGGAGTGGAACGCGGCGACTTGGTCGGTATCTGCACGAATCGGAGCCCGCGACTGCTGGTTCAAGTGCTCGGGATTCTGAAAGCGGGAGCGGGCTATGTCCCTCTCGATCCACAATACCCAGCCGACCGACTCCGGACCATGTGCGATGACTCGCAACTCAAGCTGATCGTATCGGAACGAAACCTGGCTGCAACCGTTTCCAAATTTGCCAAACCCGTCGTGATGTTCGAAGATTTGGTGGACGGCGGGAACGCGGCCCCTCCATCGCTGTTGAACGACTCGTTGCAACAAAACGAGCAAACGTACATCAATCCAGCCGACGTCTGTTATGTCATCTATACTTCCGGATCGACGGGCAAGCCGAAGGGGGTAATGGTTCCACACGGAGCCGTCGTCAACTTCTTGTACTCGATGAAGCAGAAACCGGGATACGATTCGCAAGACAACGTTCTCGCCATTACAACGCTGTCATTTGACATCGCTGTCCTTGAACTCTATTTGCCTTTGCTTTTCGGCGGAACCGTTTTTGTTGCCGATTGGGAGACTGCAACGGACGGAAAGAAGCTGATGGAAACGGTTGAGCGAGAGGACATCCGCTTGATGCAGGCCACTCCAGCCACGTGGCGAATGATGATTTCGTCTGGCTGGCAAGGAAAAAAAGGGCTGAGAATTCTTTGCGGAGGTGAACCGATGCCACAGGAGCTCGTCGAGCCATTGCTGCAACGTTGCTCCGAACTTTGGAACATGTACGGCCCAACCGAAACGACCGTTTGGTCGACCGCTCATCAAATCCGTTCGGCCGATTCGCCGATCTCCATCGGTCGACCCATCGGTAACACTCAAATTTTCTTGCTCGACAGCCACGGCCAGGAAGTTCCCGTTGGTGTCGAAGCGGAAGTGCACATCGGTGGCGCAGGTGTGACGCGAGGCTACTGGAATCGGCCCGATTTGACCGGGGAACGTTTTGTAGACAACCCTTACTTCAATCCTTTCCAAGACTATGTCAATCATCGCCTTTATCGCACGGGCGACATTGCAGTGTATCGCATGGATGGAAACATCGAGTACCGCCGACGAAACGACAAGCAGATCAAATTGCGAGGCTTTCGAATCGAACTGGGAGAGATCGAGTCAGCCATCCTAAACTTCTCCGGCATCGCACAAGCTGTGGTCATTGTTCGAAAGGACCAGCCCGGGGATTCAAGATTGACTGCTTATGTGACGGCAAATACTCATTTAACGGGCGGCGAATGGTCGATCGACGGATTGCGAGAGCATCTAAAGAGGATGCTGCCTCATTATATGATTCCTCAGAACTTTGTTCTTTTGGATACGATGCCATTAACAGAAAACGGCAAGGTCAACGTCAAAGCGTTACCAATACCAGATTCGCTGACAGCGGATGCCGCCGAAGCGCCCTGCCAGACTCGAGCGGAACGCTATTTGGAAACGATATGGAAAGAAATCCTGCAGCTTGATTCTGTAAGCAGAAATGACAACTTCTTCGATGTAGGTGGACACTCGTTGCTGGTGATGCAGGTTATCAATAAGATCGAGAAAGTCACCAAGAAACGACTCAGCCCCCAAGAGTTCTTACTCGGCACTCTAGAACAAATTGCGACATCGTTGGAGGAGAGTGAGGAACTGCCAACGGTCGAACCGCCCGATGGCAATTTGATCTCGGAAAAGGAAAAGACTGGCGATCGTACTAGTGTTTCTTCTCCATTCGATTGCTTGAAACGATTCTGGAGATAGCGCAATGACGCCACTGTACTTCTCCTCCGAAGGCAATTCGGTTTTGGGTGTCTACCACCCCGCTCAAAACACGCATGAAAAAAACAGCCCCAATGCCGTGGTCATCTGTCCGCCGTTTGGGCATGAGGGAATCCGCGCTCACAAATGCCTCTTGTCGTTGGCCAATCGGTTAGCAAAGAAGGGGACGCACGTCTTGCGATTCGCCTATCGCGGGACCGACGATTCTGCGTTGTGGAGCGATGAGATTCAGAGCCTTCAAGATTGGAACCGAGACATCGTTTCTGCCAAAGAGCATTTAATGCGACAGAGCGGATGCTCGACCGTGATGCTGCTCGGTTTACGATTGGGAGCCAATTTGGCTGTTCAGGTAGCCAGTGAATCAGAGGATGTCCATTCGATCGTTTTGTGGGAACCGATCGAGAATGGTCTGGAGTATCTTGAAAGCTTGCGAACGAATCAAAAAGAAATGATCGATCTGTGGCATTGCAAGTTGACGAACAATGATACAGAGGAAATCGAGGAGCTTTTTTCAACTCGCTATCAACGCTGTCTCCTAGCTGAGATAGAACAAATCCGACTTGAGACTCGAGGGCTGCGTCAGCCGACCCTCATCGTTTCAGCGGCCAACCCTTCGCTTTCGCGACAGCAATCTCAAGTGTTGCAGAATCAATCTGGAATTTTCCGGGACGAGATGGAGAGGAGAACGGAATCGTTCGAACCAAATGGCTGGAAGCAACTTGAGCAATTGGAAGAGGTTTGGTGGCGACCTCAGTCAGTTAATCTCGTGGCGTCCGAAGTTCAGGAGATGTTTCGTCGCGTCGAGTCCTTTGGATGGCATCGCGACTATGCCCATACCGCGACATCACGCAACGCAAATGTCGGGACCTCTTCGACTTCACCGAAGCAATTTGTTACTTGGGAGGGCGAGTCTACTGCCGAACCTTGGCGTTACAAGCTCGGCAGGAGCCTCGCCCTCCCACAACCGAGTCGGCATTTTCAACTCGATGAAGAGTCGGCACCTAGCGAAAAGGTGGTTCAGTTTGGGGACGGCAAGAGACTAAGTGGTGTTTTGTCGGAACCTTTGCATCGGTCCCCTAATTCTCCCGTGATGATCATGCTTAACGCGGGCATCGTTCATCGAGTCGGTCCTTTTCGGTTGCATGTCAATCTAGCGAGGGTGCTGTCGAAGCAGGGTTTTGCCAGCCTGCGAATCGACTTGTCTGGTTTAGGAGACAGCCGACCGCGTACGGGCAAGCAAACCAAGAACGAACGAGTGCTGCTGGATGTTAGCGAAGCGATGCAGCATTTGCAGAACGAAGGATTTGGTAACCGATTTGTTCTTTTTGGATTGTGTAGCGGAGCTTACCAAGCACATCAGGTAGCCGTTTCCGATTCACGCGTTGTAGGAGCGGTGTTTCAGGATGGCATCGTCTTTCGAACGCTCGGTTATTATGCTCGCCATCATCTACTCCGGCTCTTTCGACCTCGATTTTGGCGAAATGCAATCAAGCGTCGTTGGCTGAATGCCCTGCGACAGAACCGCGATGGCTACCAAGAAGAAGGCAGCAAGCTTGCTGAGGCGGAGTATTTCCACGTGGATCGCTCACGGCAAGCGATTGCGGCGGAATTGTTTGAATTGAAGAAACGTCCGACTCAGATGTTGTTCGTTTACACTGGCGATTATGATGACATTTGTGGCCGAAGTCAGTTTTCAGAGATGTACGGAATCAAGCCTGACGGACAGCTTCAAGTAGATTATTTAGCAAAAGCATCCCATACGTTTCGCATCGCCTCGCAACGAGACCAATTCTGTCGACGCGTTGCAAATTGGATGAAAGAGCGATTTAGTTAGCGGCCCGCACCTGCCCGTGGGTCGTATCTGCCGGATGCGACTACAGTCTGAAGTCTCAAATAGCACACCAAGCATGTTGCGAACATTGGGCACGAGGCCCAAGTTCGCTAGGCCCCAGAAGCCCCGCAAGGGGCAGCGACGGGCGGGCTTGTCCCGCCTACGTCGCATATGCTTGGCGTGCTAAACGCCCGAGCACGCATGAATCGCGTTTTTAGCACACCAAGCATGTTGCGAACATTGAGCACGAGGCCCAAGTTCGCTAGGCCCCAGAAGCCCCGCAAGGGGCCGCGACGAGCGGGCTTGTCCCGCCTACGTCGCAAATGCT
>CANHVO010000177.1 GCA_947463915.1 Planctomycetaceae bacterium | reverse complement strand
ATGCGATCCGTTTGGGCACAAGCTGCGGATCCACACGAAATACATTGGGGTGATCTGATGGAAATTGGAAAACCAGTATCGCAGCCATACGACTCGACGATCATAAAAGCGTCGGCCATGCAAGCCGCACCTACCAAAGCCACTCCGATTGATGCTGACGGCGTTATTTTGATCGATTCGACTGCAAGCAGTGCGATAAAGAGGACTCTTTGGTCTTCGATCAAGGACACGCTGAAAGAATATTTCGACACGATTTACGGAAGTGCTGCCAGGGGGCTGCCATCGGGTGGAACGACAGGCCAAGCTCTCGCGAAAAGCACTAATGACGATTACGAGGTGGAGTGGGTTACGGTATCTAGCGGCGGTGGAACATGGGGCTCAATCACTGGCACGCTGTCGAGCCAAACTGACTTGCAAACGGCACTGAATAACAAACTCGGAGCGTCGGTCACGAAAGCCGAACTCAATACCGCTGTGTCGGATGGCAATGTTTATTTTGTTGGCGATACGATACCAATCTCAACTGGGGTTAGCGGGCTAGGAACCGGGGTTGCGACGGCTTTGGCTATTGCTGTTGGTTCGGCTGGTGGGCCTGTTACGAATGGTGGGGCTCTCGGAACTCCAAGCAGCGGGACCGTTACCAATCTAACTGGTACTGCATCCATCAATATCAATGGGACGGTTGGGTCAACGACACCGGCGGCAATTACAGGGACAACTGGCACGTTTAACAGCGGGATAAACACTAACGCTATTTCCGTTATTGGTGTTGCGGATTTAACGATAACAACTAGCGCTGGAAAGGCAATTTTTAATCAAGCACTAATCCCGAAATCGGGAATAGACGGCTGGAACGGAAATAAATACGGGATGGCGATTCCCGGTGGCGTTTCCAATTCTGTGTGTCTGATGGCTAATACAGCCGGAGTGGCTCAATTAAATGACGGCAACGTTGGAACTTATCGGGATTTACTGCTCAGGAATCTAACTGCAAGCGGTTCGACCAAACTAGGTACAAAAACAATAGCAACCCTCCCAAGCGCTGCGTCAAGTTCAGGTGAGCGGTATCAAGTAACTGATTCAGCAACAATAGTCAATCGAATCGCATTTTCAAACGGTTCGGCGTGGTACTACGAAGGGACGGCAGTAGCGGTATGATCGAGCGAAAACCTAGACAGTTTTTAGCAGTATGGTCGGACGATGGAAATTCGGTAAAGGGATCGACGTTTGAGGAATCTATTTTCGTTGATGGGGCATTTTGGAAAAACGAATTAACTACCGTTCCTCCTGAGCAATTTGCAGCGTTTGGGGAATTGTTTTCGAGTGCTTTGCAGGCTCAGAATGAGCAGCTAGTTTCCGATCACAAGGCCGAACTTGATGCAAAAGAGGCCGCACTCAATTCGGCTAACGCGACAATCGCAACGCTCGAAGCGAAGATTAAGGACTTGGAACAATACCGACCATTCGATCCTCGCATCCTAAAGGGTGAGGCTTTTTACGAGCGAGTTTCAAAGGATGACATGGTTACGCTGTTGGCGTCGGACATTCCCCAGTTGGTTTTGGCCGGTAAAACAATCGAAGCGTACCGAAAAGAAAAGTGGCCTGTTATTCTCGATTCAGACGACTTCAAGGGTTTGATGGCTGGTGTTCATTCGGCTGGCATATTCGACCCAGACGAACTCGAAGCATTAACGCGGGACGCAACAAGGGACGAGGCTTACGGTACAGCATGAACGAACTAATCGAAGAAATCGAAAGCGTTTTGCACGACATCAAAAGGCACTGCGATCCCGATGCGTTTTGCGTGGATTTGAAATCATTGGACGCGGAGCAACTTCGAAAGATTTTGACCCGTTTACAGGTGGTCGGCGACATCATGCTTAGCGCGTTCACCAACCTGGATTGATTGCGGCTTATTAGACCGAACACTTTTCAGAGCAAACAATGAACCTTACACTCCAACTAGCACCGGGATACACAGTGACTCTCCAGCCCTACACGCTGGCGGGTGTTGCTGTTGGTTCGCCTATCTCGCCAAGTAGTGTTGCTGGTAGTTTGTACACGTTCAATCTAACAGGGTTGGCGGCTGGCGACTACAACGTACAGCTTGCTGGAAATTGGGAGAGCAATGGGCAACGGTTCCCGATGCGAAAAACAGCGTTGGGAATCTACATTGCGGACTACTGGTGGCAGATCAATGCTGCGATCGCTGGCGGGGTGGTTATCACTCCACCGATCTCGGAAAGCGTTTGCAGAGTACAAATCACCGTTCGGCGCGGGGTCAACGCAATCCAAGCACGAATCTTGATAACCTGCGGTTCCACTGGCAGGCTGTCAGATACTGCGTTTGCAGACATCGCCTTCAACGGGGAGACCGCTGCAAATGGTTTCATTCAGGTTGATCTCCCATGGTCGAGCATTACGGGAATCGGTAAGTATCGCTTTAGATTTCTCGACTACGATACCGGGGATTGTTTTCACGATCGAACTGTTACAGTTCCAAACATTGCCACTGCATTGTATGAGGCTTTGACATGATCGAATTCGTGATCGACACTACCAAACTCGAGGAAAAACTTCGCAATGCAACGCGGGGCATTGGAACTGCCATCAATCGAGGCGTTGCGAATGGCGCGGATGATTTGACCAAACAGATCGACGAGTTCATGTTTGTTCCGCTGGCATTCGATCCAGAGGTTACAGATCGCAGCAACGAGACAACAGCCAAGATTGGCGTTAATCTAAACCTGCCTGCGAGGGTTGCGTTTCGACGAACGAACTTCAATCGTTTCAAGCCATTTAAGAAACGCAAAGTCACAATCGGAAAGCGATCTTGGAAGGAATATGTTCGTGATCTCGGCCAAGGCTCGGGCCGGGATATGTCCGATTCTGTTGCGACCGAGATCAGGAGGGAACTTCGATGACTCTCCCAGTGATTGAACGCATTGCGACCGAGATCCAGAATCGACTCAATCCCGTCGCGCCGGATCGCGCTAAATTGATTGGGCAAGCGACCATACTACGCGCTGGCAGGACTCTCGAATCATTGGCATCGGTTGTGGTCCAGCAACAGCCAACTAGGCCATTGCCGCGATTGGACTACGCAGGAAACCCATGCGCGAAGGCGTTTGAGGCCACATTTAACATCCAGTGCCAGATCGAAAACAAAGTCACTGAAACCGAGTTTTCCCAGCAATGCAACTTGGTTGTTTCGGACGTTGTAAGGCTTATCACGAATCCGCCAGTCGATCCCGTCATGTGGTGGAATTTTGGCGGGATTGCAATCGACGCCACATTTGGCCAGGTGCGCGACCTAACTACCGAAATTGGTGTCCATGGTGGGGTGATAGTTCCGCTTATTGTTCAGTTCAGAGTTTCCGAAAACGACCATTCCCAAGTTAGATAGGTGCAAAATGAGTGAATCACGAGTTCAAGAAGTTGTCGAATCGAGGCTGATGGCGTTCAACTTGACTGAATACGAAGTTATGAGCGTTTCGCCACCAGACAGCAAAGGATTGTTCGAGGTCAGGGTGGAGCTATTGCCAATCGTGGGGAAGCGATATGGATCGATTGCCACGCAGGCTAACGCTCTTGCGGTGCAAGCTATTTCGGCGCTGAACACTGTCTCGGATGATGATGTCGATTGCGGTATGTCGAGCTGCACGCTTCAACCATTATCAGGCACTTCCGAGAGACCTGTTTTGGCATTGATCTTCAAGTTCGGTGTCCTGTCCTAGTCCTGAGCCTATCCAAAAACCAACCTATCTAGAAAGCAAAAACCATGTTGATGAAAAAACGGACAGTATTCGGCGGCAAGATCGAAGCCGTTCCAGGCACCAAAGAGACTCTCACGGTTACTAATGCAGCATTTAACGTTTACGATCTCGAGATCGAGACGGATATTCCGCTTGATGAACGCCAAGCTCAAGGCTCGGCCGGTACTCAGCGCAGTTCCGTGGGTGGGCACAAAGGAAAGGCCACGTTCAAGATCGATCTTGGATTCGACGGGCTGGTGCTTCCAACTTGGGCCGATCTCGTGTTTCCTTGCTGCGGTTTGGTGAAGACGGGCAATGTTTTTGCGCCAAAGACACAAACGCCAGACACCGCAGGTGCAACAGTCAAAACGATGACCATTGGCAAGTGGATGGATGGGAAATACGAGCACATTTACGGGGCAATGGGCACGTTCAAGCTTGTCCTTCCAACCGCAAAAACGCCGTACTTCGAATTTGAATTTGAGGGAGTTTACGGGGGTGAAGCCGATGCGGCCGTGGTTGCACCAACATACCCAGCCGATACCAAACTGCGATGCGCCGGTGGTCCCGTGACATGGATTGCCAATGCCATGTGTGTCGAGTCAATGACGTTTGACGTTGCCAATGTGCTTTACCTCAAGCAATGCTCGACAACTGTCCAAGGGTTCGACATGGCAATGGTCTCTGACCGTAAGCCAAAGGTCACAGCGAATCCGGAATCCAAGCTGGTGGCAGGCCAGGCCAGGCAAGCACTATTGCTTGCTGGCACCGAAGGCCCTCTGCGGTATGTTGTCCCTGCTCCCGGTTACAACTCTGGAACGGGTGCAAAGTCCTTTGAACTGCTTTGCTCGCAGGCTCAGTTGATGAGCCGCAAGGAAATCGATCGAGAAGGCATGGCTGCTGACGATCTTGGCTGGCAGATCAACAATTCTTTGGTGGTAGATTCTGATTTCACTCTTAGCTTCAACATTTAACTATGACCCAACAAAAAACAGTCGCAAGCGTCGAAAACGGAGCTCAAATCGAGTACTCGTTTAGGACGCTCACATACCGAAAATTCCAAGCAGCAATTGAAAAGCTCGAGGACGCTCGGACATCCAAGGATCGCGCGGAACGCAATCGACTAAACGACGAGGTAGCAGATTCCTTGCTGACGAATTCCAAGCAACTACTCGAAGAGGCAAGCAATGCAGACGTTTTGCGCATCATCGGCGAGGCGATTGAATTCAATCAGGGAACTGAGGCCGACGCAAAAAAATCCGCATAGCCGCATTGATCTACTGCGGGGTTATGTGTCGAGGTTGCGGAGCTACTTGCTCCGCGCCTCCGACCGCACAATCTCCGCTCGAACTGCAATGCGTGTTTTGCGACGGAACAAACAGAGTAAACGACCAACCATGCAGCCACTGCAAAGACGGTTACATGGAGATCAAACAATGTCCGCGCCGTGAAATGGGAGTATCCTTTTCTCGCGAAATCAGGCTTGTAAATCATGCAATGCAAGATCGATTACTTCCGGATCTAGGTGGAATCAACGATCAGCCAGCACGATTTGTAAATCTGTGGCAGGCTTTCCGAGGCGACGTATCAATGATCGAAAGAGAGGAGGCAAAACGTGGCAAATGACATCGACATCATCGTCGGGGTAAGAGACCTGGCGACCTCCGTTCTAGATCGACTTTCATCCAAGGTAAATTCCATTGGCGGCAGTGCCAAGGATGCATTTGCGGGAGCTGCGGAACGGCTAAACGATCAGCTTGCCAGAGTTTCAAGTGGGGCAGGCGGACTCGGAAACGAGAAAATTGCCAAAGCCATAGAGACAGCTGCAAACGGACTCTCGACTAAACTGGATGCAGCAGTTGCCAAAACGAATGCATCGATAGACAGTATCACGGGCCGCGTGCAAAACGCGATCAGCGCCGTTTCCGGATTTGTCACCAAGGCGGCTGCAATCGCGTCTATTGGGGCCGCATTTGTAACAGTTGGGCGCGGAGTCTGGGGGGCAACTGGATCACTCGCAGACTTCGTTCTCGGTTCTAACAAAGCTGAGGTATCAACGCAGAAGCTCAAGACAGGTATTTTGAGCTCACTTGCGCCCTTTAGTCGGTATGTCGTGGCCGCTGGCGCAACAGTCGCTCTCACAAACGCAACGCTCAAGGCGACATCGGCGACATCGGGCCTAGTCGAAAAGACGTTGGCTGTGGGCCGCGGTGCGCTAGCCGCGTTTGTTCTCAGAAATGCGCTGAAGAAAACCGAGGATGGGGCAAGTACTCTTGGTGCCAAGCTCGCGAAAGTCGCTGGGTTTGCTTTGGCTTTTGACGTTGCTGCTCGCGCATCAGTGCGATTTGGAATCTCGCTCCTTGGAATCGGAGCAAAAGCCCAGGTAGCAACAACGGCGCTGACGAAAACGGCAAATATTTCAGCGAGAATCGCATCGGCTCCAATGAAGGCGCTCGCAGGGGGCGCTTCTGCAGCTGCACTTTCAACTACGCATTTGGCGAGCAGTATTGATGAACTTCCAAAGGGTGCCCAGTCGATCAATACGCTAGTTTCCGGCTTTGGCGACTTTGCAGCACAGATCGGTGGTATTCCAGGTCTCTTGCTTGCAATTCCTGCTGGTATCGCTGGAATCGCATTTGCTGCCGTCATGGCGGCGAGCAAAACAGAGCGCCAAATTACTCAACTCACAAACAAATTGAAGCTAGTTGAGGCTGCTAGATTAAACATCAACATCGAAGAAATTGACGCTTCTCCGCTGCGCAAGATCGCAGAGGAAACGGCAGAAGTTGCAAAGCGAATCCAGACAGCGACAAATGTCCAGGCCTCGAAGCTGGTCTCGCTCGCAACAAACAACTTGCCAAAAGGGTTGGACCCGAGCCAAATATCTGACGCGCTCAAATCGTCGGTCGGCCTAGCGGAGGTCTATGGAACTTCGATCGAAGATGGAATGTACAGAACGCGACAAGCCATCGAGGGCAATTTCGAATCGTTCGAAAAGCTTATTCCCTCGATCGCCACGATGGCCACGAATCAAGAGAAGCTTGCTGCCGTCTCGAAACTAGCAGCCAATGGCTTTAAGGTCATGCATTCCGAAACGCTTACGTTTTGGGGCACGATTGAACGAGTCCGGAATGGACTAGGAAACGTTCTCGAGTCGCTAGGGCGAATGCAGTCGCTTTCTGACTTGGTAGGAACAGTTCTGCGTGATGTTGTTACTCCCGCGGTCGAGTTCTTGGATTCTAAGCTCAAAGGTTTTGGCTTTGATGGCAGTACCGTTTTAGATTCTGCCATTGCTTTGGGTGCGGGTTTTGTTGCCACGTTCGACACTATCGGATCGAACTGGGACAAAGTTATGGCACGAATGGCAACCGGCAGCGAACTATTCTGGGTTCAGTTAAAGAGCCACACCGAAAACTTCGTCAATGATACCCTGCCATGGCTCGGCGATAACTTTGTCGGGGTGATGGAACACGCTTGGGCCAAGATTCAGAAGGGTTATACATCAGGCTGGGGCAAGGCTGTTCTCGGGGCTCAGGAGATGATCGGCCTCGCGCCAAAGGGCAGCGTGGCAAAAGATATTGTGGGCGGCATTTTTGGCAAAAAGGATACCTATACGCCAACCGCTTTACCGGAAATGAAAGGCCGAAACATCAGTGATAAGGAAACCGAAGTTCAAAGCAGGCTCGACAAAATCGACAGCGAGATTCTCGGCTCAATCAAAGGCAACTACCAAACGGCTTTCGATTCCATCAATGACATGGTTAAAAAGCAGAATCTAGGCGTTGATCCCAAGATCAATCTCCAAGCAAAACCGCCAGTCGCAACGCCAGTCGAGGCTTCCCTGGCCAAAAACAAGATAGACACGGCCACAAACCAAGTCCTCCAATCACGGTTCCTGGCTCGCGGCACATCAGGCGATCCGCAGCGAGAAATGGCGGGAACTTTGCGGCGGCAGGAAGCATTGATGCAAAAGCAGCTCGCATTGCTCGAAAAGAATCCTAGAGTCCAGCCAGCAAAGCTCGAAGTCGAGGTGATCACATGACAGTGAACCCAGCTACGCTAATGTGGGAAGGTGACGAAGTAGAGTCGACGTTGTCGGACAATTTCCGTTCGCTTGATCTTGTCCCGACGAAGGTCTACCAAGTCACCTGCACACCGGATGAGTCAGAGATAAACATTCTCAACGCGCCGGGCCTCCCGCTGCCTGGGGAAGTGTTTTCCGGAACAACTGCTTGCTACGCTTACAAGGCAAAAGCCTCGCGGAAGTCGCCAGTGCTTTGGCACGTGACGATGGCTTACAAGGGTTACATTCCTCCGACCTCGGGTACAAATCCGCTAGACATTCCGGCGATTGTCGACTGGGACGATGTCGAAGTCGAGGAAGAGATCGATGAGGATTTTGACGGCAACGCTATTTTGACTTCATGCTTCGAGCCAGTTCCGGGTATTCGGGCTGTCTTTTGCGATCAAGTTGCGACGATCAAAAAGAACATGGCGACTTATAACAGCTACACGGCTAGCGTTTATCGTCGATCGGTGAACTCGGACACGTTTCTCGGGTGGCCTGCGGGCACAGCGAAACTCATGAAGCTGAGCGGCAAGGAAGTACAGGGGGATTTCAGCTACTACGAGGTGACAGGAGTCGTTCAGTTCCGGATCCCGTATCGAACCACAGCCGCAAAAGCCTGGTACGCACGCTGGAGGCACGAGGGGCTTTACCAGAAGGCCGATATGTACGGCTACACGAAGATAGTCCGGGCAAGGGATGAAATTGGCGAGGACTCATCGAAGCCGGTTTTGCTCGACATAAACGGCTACAAACTGGCATCTGGTGGGACTCCGATCTGGAAGGACACCAAGCTCTATCAGCCTTTGCCATACGCAGCGCTGGGGCTTTTAGCATGACGCGAATAGCAACAACTAGCCCAGCAATGATGCGGCGTGTTATTGCAGCCACGCGCCAAGTCGAATCGCAACAGGGTCGATCGACTCGGGACGATAGCTTTTTGGATCCTGGCGAGATCGTAGTTCGCAACGTTAGTGCGTTTACGATTCCAGAATTTGGACTTATGCAGATTAAGCTATCGGCAACGGTCTCAGAAAAGCAGATTGTGGATGTTGAGCGGCCATTCGTCCAAGCAACGCGGCCTTCGTCGGTTTGGCTGTTGAATGGTCCATTTCCGATTGAACCAGATGCTTTCGGAACGGCGCAATCGGGGCCAGATTACCGAGTCAAAACGGAAGCAACGTATCCGCTTGGAACGCGACTTGGTTGGAAGGTCGACAGTTTCAATGCAATCCCTGGATGCCTTTTCACGGTGATCGGTACGGATAGCATCACGACGAATGTGGCTCGAGTGTTGCCAGACTTCTCGATGCTTCATGGGATTGTGACTGCAACGATTGCAGCCGACCTAGGCACAGCTGGCGAAGTGCAGACACTTGATCCAACGACAACGCACAAAGCTAAAACCAGAGGTTCTGCGATTGTGGTGGGTGATAAGGTTTTTATCTGGCCAAGCAAAGGCGAGTGGATCGCCGCAAAGGTGTGCTGATATGGGAGCTATTGGCGAATGCTGTTGCTGCCCTTGCGGGACTGCTTTAGTTGGTTCGAGAAGCATCAAATTCAAGACGGATGGAGGCACTCACGATTTAGTTGAGCAAACGATCGCAGCAAACTTTGTGGCCTCTAGTGTATGTTGCTCAAAGTCAGACAACACGATTAATGTTTTGAAGGGCGGCGGTACATTCACTAATCGATACGACATCACGGATAAAGCCGTGATGAAAAAATGGTTGTGTTTTCCGGACCTTAGTTTTTTGTTGCAAGTGGATGCTGATTCGGATGTTCGACGATCTGGCGCGAGTGCGTACAGAATAGACTTAAGGTATTGCCGCGTTGTAGTAGACATTTGCCTGGAATCTATGGTTATTTATGGCGTTCCGACATGCGGAACTAGAGTTACTGTTACGGTTAGTAATCAGCATGCTATTGACAGCAAAGCAAACTCATTCAATGCCATAAAGAGTGATGTCTCGCAGTACTATCCGACTGTCTCGAGCGTTTCGCAATGGATAGATTGTAATACTTCGGCAACCATAACTGCTTGGCCGTCAACACCCGCAATGCCTAGTGTTTCGCCAACTGTCCCGGCCTGTGGCATTCCCGATTGCTCAGTTAAGCGATCTGTGTTTCTTGCTGGCGTTACTTCGCTTCCTACTGGAACTGTGGTTACTTTAAGACAAGCGGATACGATAGAGCAGGCATGTTTAGGTGCTATCGTTTTCAATCCGTGTCCGGTAGACACGTCCTTAGTATGGCTATCTGTAACGGATGCATGCGGAAAACAGAGTTATGATTTTAGCGGCGGCGGCCTTGGGTTTTTGGTCACTAACTTTGGGGCGGTTTGCGTTGGAGATGATACAGCTGGCGGGTGTCCAACCTTTATTCAACCGGACTTGATAAGCCGAACGCGAACGCAATCGCAAACGCTGTCGCATTCGTTGGGAACGAAGATTTATGATCCATACGCAGCAGACTGGACGCTTACGCTATGAACCCTTTGCAAATTGCATTTGAGGTGGAGGCGATCGATGCGGCTATTCCTTTAAACCATTCATTGCGATCAGTTTTGATTGATCGGTTCCGCGAGGGATGGCGAGAGATTCACACGGCAACCGATCAGACTGTGGCTCGGCTAAACCAGATCATTGCCAGCTTGCCATCAACTGGATGTTCCTGCAATTATGCTGAGGCATTGGAAGCTGTTCCAGTACGTGAACACGATTGGTTTAAATGGTCTGTCGATTTGCATAACTGGGTTAGCCGGAAGTTAGGAAAACGGACATTGTCCTACGAAGACGCCTTGCGAGTGTGGTTCCCGCAAAAAGCCGGAAAGCAACCGAAGACATCAAGCCTGATTGCCGTCACTTCACTTGCTCCTCATCGCTTGGATCGCCAATCCGTTTGCTTGGACTCGTGGAAGCAATTGGGGATTGATGTCGTCTCGGTGAACAGCCAGGCGGAAATCGAATCGATGGCTGCTGACTATCCGCAGGTCTCTAAGTGGATTCATGCCGAGTATGCGCGAACCCCTAGGATCAACAGTTTGCTGGATGTCACTGTTTCCGAGGACTTGCCAAGTTTACTGGTAAACTCAGACATTGAAATCTATGGCGACCAGGCGCGTTTGATTGATTTGGTTGAGGCTCGAAAATGCGCGATTGGTGTGCGGCATAATTACGCTTTGCATCCTGTGGAGGCCAAGCAAGAAATGTGGGGCCTTGATGCGTTCCTGGTCTATCCTGAGCAAGTCGAGCAATGCCACAGAACTGATTTTGCGATCGGTGTGCCGATGTGGGACTGGTGGCTTCCGTGGGAACTGCATCGAGTAGGCGCGGAGTGCGAGTGGATCGAGGAGCCGTTTTTCTTTCACAAAAACCATCCGCAAGCGTGGAGCGAGGCGACTTGCGTGCAACAAAAGGCATACTTTGCAGATTTGTTCGGGCCGGTCGATTTCATCAAATGGCGGCAAGCCAGAAGCTTTGAGGGGTGTTAAATGCGATTTCCAACCAAGCAAGACTCTTTGCAGCGACTTAAGCCTCTTGGCATCAAAACCGTGATCGACGTTGGTGTCGAGCGATGCACAGAAAGCCTTATGATCGCTTTCCCCGGTGCGAAGCACATCCTGGTGGAATCCGATGGCAAGTGGTTCGATGGATACCTCGAGACGTACAAAGACATCTCATTTGAAGACTACAATTGGTTTGCGAACTCGACCGATAGAAGAATTGACTCAATCGATTGCGACGGTCCCGTGTTGCTCAAGATAGACGTTGACGGTCCCGAGCTGGATGTTCTGCGAGGATGCATCGGATTGTTTCCAAAGGTTGCTGCGATTGTCATCGAAGCGACTACCGACAAGCTTCCGGAAATACTGCTTTTAATCGAGCGCCATGGATTCCGACTCTTTGACATTGTCGATCTCTGTTACTGCGGTCCTCAGTTGCATCAAGTCGATTTAGTATTCGTGCATTCGTCCGTCGAATCCAAGATCCGCGTTGATTGGGATCTGGCATTGTTCCAAGACAGCAGCCTGACGGTAGTACGGTAGTAGTTTCCGGTAGTAGTCGCGTTTAATCTGGCGTAGATTGCGCAATTTGAGGTAGTATGTTTACTGCCCCAAAACCAAAACCCCTGGCATTTTCAACAAAAACCACCAATTTAGGACCGCGCGTAGACTTCTACGGAACCGAAGGTTTCTGGTTCGAACCCAGATAGGTGTATTGAATAAACGCAGGGAATTTGGCGAAATCTTGAAACCAAGGTAGTAGTCGACTACTACCGCAAAGGTAGTAGAAAATCGCCGCGATGGTAGTACGACCTGAAAAACCATATCCTGAATTCCCTTTATACGCACATCCTTCTGGGAAGTGGGCCAAGAAAATTGGCGGGAAAATGCGTTACTTTGGACGCTGGGACGATCCGAATGGGGCGCTCGTCGAGTACGAGAGCTCGGTGCAAAAAAAGGAAATTGCACTTCCCGAGGTATTCACTGTCCAGCTGGCAGCCAACACATTTCTTACGACTCGCAAAAAACAGGTCACCGCGGGTAATCTTTCAGAGCGATCGTATCAGGACTATCGCAGATCGTTGAAACGTTTTGCGGCTTTTATCGGTCCCGATCGAAACCTTGAGAACCTGGATCCGGCAGACTTTGCGCGGTACAAGTACGATTTCTCGAAAACCAATAACCCGGTGAGCACCGGCAACGAGATAACTCGAATCAAGACGTGTTTGAAGTGGCTCTACAAATCAAAATACTGCGGGGAGATTGATGTCGGGCCGGAATTCTGCAAGCCATCGGCCAAGGTCGCGCGACGCCACAAGCGGGAAATGGGGGAGAAGCTTTTCACCGCGGGCCAAATCCGAACACTGCTTGACGAATCTGGGCTCAGGATGCGAGCAATGATCCTTTTGGGGATAAACGCCGCATACCACAACAACGACGCAGAGACGCTAAATTTGGCGACGTTGGAGGCAGCCGTTCGGACTGGTGTAATTGAGCACGCGCGAGAGAAGACGGAAATTGCTCGAGCCTGTCCAATTTGGCCAGAAACCAAGGCAGCGATTGAATCCTGGATCGATCGACGGCCGCAGACTGCGAGCAAGAAGGCATTTGTCACCGCGGATGGAAAAGAGTTGAGCGGAAAAAACTGCGACGTTGCAAAGCACTTCCGCGCCGTACGGATCGCCTCGAGGATTTGCGAGGGTGGGTTTTCTTGGCTCCGCAAGACGTTTGCAACCTACGCTTCCGAGTCTGGTGATCAAGTAGCCGTCAATTTTATCATGGGTCATGTGGACGCAGAGATCTCCGGCGTCTATCGGCAGCTCGTCCGAGAACATCGACTCGAGAAAGTTGTCGATGCAGTTAGGGATTGGCTATTTGGTAGTTGAGGATTTCTGAGCCGCCGCTAATTTGTAATCCCGTTTAAGTTTTGCCAGCAACTCGGCTCGCGTCATGTTGTGCTGCTTTACCCAGTGGACCAAGCACAACGCTATTTGCGGCCAACTCCATCGACGGCACTCGACGCAATCGATTAGCCAATCGTCGTAGATTTTGCTCATTTGGTGTCCGCCTCATCAGCCGCACGCAGATACTCGTCGTCCCACTGTCCTTCAAAAATTCTCCACCCAAGAGCGGCGAACATCCTAACCAGTTTGTCAAAGTCAGCTCTGTCGCCATCGCATTCTCTGATTTTGAGATATACGCCCATTTCATCGCTGGCGTAATCGTACTGTACACCAGCTATCTCACTTACCCATATTCCAGGAATCAGAAATTGCATCCCGACGACGAGAGCGTGGTTTGTCGCTATCTTTTTTTCGAACGAAACCCAACGATCCGAGCCACAGCTTAGTCCGTAGTTGACTTCCGCGTAGATAAAGTATTCTCTCATTCTTTCCCCCTGGTGTCGGTCGCTTCGTCCGACGCTTTTATCATTGTCAACATCCTCGCAACGTCCTCCATTGCTTTGGCGTATTTCAGGGTCACGGACTGATAGTACGGGTTTAGATTCACTTGCGCAAAAGCAATCTGTCTGGCTGTTT
>CANHVO010000176.1 GCA_947463915.1 Planctomycetaceae bacterium | reverse complement strand
CCTGTAATGGCTGGTTGAAGCGTCAGCAGTTCGTAAAGCGTGATACCTAACGAATAGATGTCGGTTCGATGGTCAACGGGAATCGTTCCGCCGGAGGATTGTTCAGGACTCATATATCGGAGTGTCCCGAGCATGTCGCCTGAACGTGTCAGGTTGAAGTCGCTTTGAACCTGAGCAAGTCCAAAGTCGGCAATCCAGATATTCCCTAACGGGTCGAGCATGAGGTTGGCTGGTTTGATGTCACGATGCACCACGCCGTACATGTGCGCATGAGCCAGGCCCGAGGCTGCTTGAATCACCATCTTGGCGACGTTCCGGTGATGAGCCATACGGCTCGAGCGGCTCGCTGCGGATTTTGTTTCGCTACCCGAGAACGTATTTCGCGTCGACGAGTTGAGTTTGCTCTCGGTGGTGTTTGCACCACTGCCAGATTCGGACTTTTTCGATTGCCTAAGAGTCTCGATAACTTGAGCGAGAGATCGCCCGTCTATTAGCTGCATCGCGTAGAAATGCACACCTCGATCGACTCCAACTGCATATACCGGCACGATATGTGTATGGTGGAGTTGTGCGGCAGCTTGGGCTTCGTTGCGAAACCGCTGCAACCGAATCGGATCCAAACCGCTTGCAAACGATAGCACCTTCAATGCGACGCGGCGGCCGAGCGACAGTTGTTGGGCTTCGTAGACGATCCCCATTCCACCTCGCCCGAGTTCGCGAAGGATTTTGAAATCACCGAGGGCTGTCGGTGTTTCGGAGCCACCGTTTGGCCCGAATGGATTAGGGGTACCGATGTCCTGACGCAATCCCCTTCCGAATCCTTGCTCAACGAGAACGAGACCTGCAAGGCATGGCCGCAACTCCTCTTCGATTTCGGGAAACTCTAAGCAGTATTGGTCTAGCGTCGGTGCAACACCTTGTTCCAACATCGCCATGTATCGCTTCACGGCAGCTACGACCGGCGAGTTGCTCATCGCCGAATGCAATCCGCCGTTGCCCGTGTTATCAATCGGCAAGTTCATGGCAATGGGGAGTCCAATTGCTGCTTGAGCTTTGCCAATCCTCGCACCCAAAGTTTTTCGACGCTATCGACTGTTCGATTCATTGCGGCAGCGACTTCGCTGAACGATAGTCCTTGGATGTTCCGAAGCAAGATGGCCATTCGATAATCCTCCGGGAGCTTTTCGAGTGCAGCGGCGAGTTCGAGCATTGTTTCGTTTTCCATTACAATTTGACTGGGCGAGTCGATTTTTGCGACCAAGTCGCGTTGCATGCAACCCGATGCATGGTCCAAAGACTCCACTAGCGACTGCTCCATCTTGATATCGCGTTGTTGTGTTCCGAGGAAGCGACGAAAGTGCTTGGCTAAAAGATGAGCAAGGATCCCACGCAACCAGCCGGCAAACTCAGCGTTGGTCGCCCCGCGAAAGGTCGCGATTTGCTTGTGCGCTTCGAGGCACGTTTCTTGCACTAAGTCAGAGGGGTCCGCTTTGCCTTGAAGCCGTTGATGGATTTGAGCGGAAGCCAGAACTTTGAGATACGACCGGTGGCGTGTAAGAACTTCGCCTAGCGCATCTCGATCGCCTGCTAAAGCTTTGGATAGCAACTGGTGCAATGCGAACGAGGAACTGTCGGACATATACTTGTGTTGTACTTCTCTGAAAATCTCGTGTGTTCGTGCTCATCACAATCGAAGTGGTCGGGATTGCTGACGCAATCGTTGAACAGTCAGCGGAAGGCGTGTTTTACTTCTTTAGTGTAAGCCCCCGCACGCCTTCGGCTGACGGCTAAACGAAACACAACCGGACGGCTCGCGCCGCTCCGCTAACAACGTTAGTACCATTCTAACGTCCGCCTGGACGAATGTTCAGATTATTCGCGAGTGAAAGTAACCAGACGCGTCCCGATCGACGCGGATTGCAGCATCAAAGAGGGAGGATATAGATTCTTCGCTGAGTGCGACGTGCGTTTGGGTATCGAGAAACACTTCGCCGGTTTTCAAAAGGATCGTTCGCTGGATACTGGGCAGGATCTCTTCGAGGTGGTGCGTCACCAATACGATTTGAGTCCCTGCGTCTGCGAGTTGATTCAAAATGCGGAGCAAATCGGCTCGAGCGCGGATGTCCAAGCCGGTGGTGGGCTCGTCCAGAACAATGGCTTGAGGTTTTTGGACCATCGCCCGAGCGAGTAAAACGCGACGTCGCTCTCCCGTCGACATATGCCCGATAGCCTTCGACGATTTGCTTTTTACTTGAAACCATTCGAGAGCTTGTTCCGCGTCGGCCCGCATCGCGATGGTGATATCGCTAGGGTCAGGGTCGAGTTCCGCCGAGAAAAACCCGGTAAGCACGGAATGAAGAGCGTTCAGACGAGCAGAGCGACCAATGGTAAAGTGATGGTCGATCTCGGAGCTTACAAATCCCAAGTGCCTGCGAAGTTCCCAGACGTTCCAATCTTCTCTTCCAAGAATCCGAATGGCACCCGATTGCCCATCAATGACAGACGGGTAGAAAAACTTCATCAACAGTTTCAGCAGCGTGGACTTCCCTGATCCGTTAGGACCGACAATCGCAACATGTTGCTTTTGGGGTATGTCTAGGTTGATGTGATTTAATATTCGTGTGCAGCCCCGCTCCACGCTCACGTCTTGGATTTCGATGAGCATGCAGGGGGATTCCTAATTGAAGCCGAACTCGACGCACTCGCTGTCGGAAGTGGTCTCAGGAGACAAACTCAGTTCTGTGTTCGTGACGATACCCATCATGAAGCGATTGGCAGCATCGAGCATGGTCGAATCGAGTTCGTTGGCCTCTGCGGCACTATCGTCTTCTGAACGTAGCTGCCAAAATCGGTAGCCCAATCCAGATTGATGGGAGATTCGGACAGCTCGCATGAGCTCGTCTTCGGAGCAGAGCGTGGAGCCTTGACGTTGGGCGAAGAGGACAGACAAGTCTCTCGCTTGTTTCCAATTAGAGAGCGATCGCGGTGCACTTGGATAGCAGCCGCTCAATGAAACAACGCCGGCGATTTGCCTAGCGTATTTCAACCCAATCCACTGAGCCATGGTTCCACCAGAACCGAAGCCCGCAAGAAAAACCTTATCGGTGTTTACCGAAAGGCCATCTGCAGCTGCTTGGACGCAGTCCCAAACGAGGTCTTCGGCAGCAGCGCAGTCGGTCGCGGAATTCCCCCAGCGGAAGCGTCGGCCATTGCCTCTGCATTTGACGTTCGCACGTGGTGCGATGGCGATGTAGTTTCGCGTGCTCAATGCGGCCATGACATTATCGAGCTCCAACTCGCAACTCGCGTCGCTATGCAGCCAAACAACGAGTGGATAGTCGTAGCCTGGTTCGTAGTTCTCGGGAATGAAGAGTCGGTGGGAAAAATCTAGATTGATTGTGCTCTCGTTGAGTGGTCTGCATCGAGATGCTGCGGAATAGGTAGTTTGGTTTGATCCAGTCGATTCCAGGAGCATTGCGAGGCGACTCATTCATGGATTCCTATTCAGCCGAAGTAGCGAGCATGGGACGAGAACTGGTTTGCCGAAAACAACGTGTATAATGCACGTTGTATTGAGGACATCCGTGGTACGTCAATGGCGCAACAGAAAAGAAATCGGATGGCCCCAACGACTATAGAATGCTTTCATTTACATGAAGCAATAGCCTATGCAGCGGCAAGTAGCTGTTCCATGGTTGCGACCAACGACTTGACCGCGTCCACGCTCTTTTGGAATGCTGCCTTTTCGGAATCGGTGAGCGAGAGTTCGACAATCTTTTCGACACCGTTGCTACCGAGGATAACAGGAACGCCTACATAGTATCCACCGACACCATATTCAGCGTTGCAAAGTGCCGCCACGGGCAGGAGCCGTTTCTTGTCTCGCACGACTGCTTCCACCATTTGGGCTGTTGCAGCAGCAGGTGCATAGTACGCCGAGCCTGTTTTGAGCAGCGAGACGATTTCTGCACCGCCATCTCGGGTTCGCTGAACGATTTCGGCAAGGCGTTCTGGTTTGATGAGTTGGGTGACCGGGATTCCGCCGACGGAGGTGCAGCTAGCGATAGGAACCATTGTGTCGCCGTGTCCGCCCATCAACATAGCCGAAATGTCTTCGACGCTGACGTTGAGTTCCATTGCCAGGAAAGCGCGGAATCGTGCGGTGTCCAAAACTCCGGCCTGGCCGATAACTCGATTGGATGGGAAGCCGAGAACTTGAAAGGCTCGCTGGACCATTGCGTCGAGCGGGTTGCTAACAACAATCACGACTGCGTTAGGGCTGGTCGCTTTGACTTGGAGTGCGACGCTGGAAACGATTTTTGCGTTGGTGCTCAGGAGGTCATCGCGGCTCATACCGGGCTTTCGAGCGATTCCGGCCGTGATCACGACAACATCGCTGTCCGCCGTGTCAGCATAGTCGGTCGAACCAACCAATCGGCTATCGAAGCCCATGATCGGCGAGGCTTGCATCAGATCTAAGGCTTTCCCTTTGGGCATATTCTCGGTTTGCGGAACATCGAGCAAAACAACATCGCCGAGTTCGCCCGCAGCGCACCAATGAGCGCATGTTGCTCCGACGTTGCCTGCACCGATGATTGTTATTTTTGCTCGTCGCATGAGATTAGCCCTAGTTGTTCGAGTAGGTTAAGCGGATTCAAGTTTGATGCACGAAGTATCCGGACTAACCCGGGACCGTCAAGTGGTTGCCAGGCTTGTTCTACCTGCAGAGGCGTGCAGCGGCTCGGAACCTACCGTAGGATGGGACCATTGTCCCGTCCGTGCCTACTGTCCCGTCCGTGCCCATAATCGTCTGGGAGTATCCATTAGGTGACTAGCTCGGGCCAATGGTCCCGAGCTCCCGTATTGGAATTGGTTTGGTAGACTCTTGGAAAACATGTTTCCAGCTCAGCCCTTTTGAAAGTTCAGCCATGCATTGGTCTCAAAAGACGATTCAATTGCCAAAGTACGGTCGAGGCTGCCACTTGATCACGTCGCACGTCCTCAAAGAGCTGGACATCCTGCCATCCCTAAAGGTGGGGGTTTTGCACGTTTTTATTCAGCACACATCCGCTAGTCTCAGTATCAACGAAAACGCCGACCCCGATGTCCGACAAGATATGGAGACGGCTCTCAATCGTTTGGTACCCGAAGACCAGGACTTCATCCATACCATGGAGGGGGTCGACGATATGCCTGCGCACGTTAAAGCTTCGCTTTTTGGCTGCAGTTTGACCATTCCGATTTCTCAAGGAGCCCTGGCTTTTGGTACCTGGCAGGGAATTTATCTGTGCGAGCATCGCAATCGGGCTGATCGGCGGACCCTGGTGCTAACAATCATGGGAAATATTTAGAAATCGCAGCTGGTTCAGATAGCGTCTGTGCCGGGAAAACTTTTCCGCCGACAGCCATTCAATGCGCCTTGACCTAGCCTTAAAGGCATCCTTTTCAACCAATCCTCGGACCTGCGGTGAATCACCCCGTAATTCTGCCTTTTCCATGGCAAATCTGAATATCAAAACTGGTGAATATTCGGTTAAATTCAGTTGAAGGAATTCGGCGTTTCGATACTCTTAACTGGCTGAGATTGGCTATCTGTCCGTTTCAACGCAGTTCTTTCGCAATATATTTTTCACAGGGTTCAATTGGTTATGAGCAGGAATTCACGTATTCGGCGAGGTTTCACCTTAGTGGAACTCCTCGTTGTAATTGCAATTATTGGTATTTTGGTTGGGCTTTTGTTGCCAGCGGTTCAAGCGGCCCGCGAAGCGGCCCGGCGTATGCAATGTTCCAACAATGTAAAGCAACTCGGACTTGCAACTCTGAACTATGAGTCCGCAATGAGAAAGTTTCCTCCGGGAAGACTTGCTCCCGACTACACGATCAATGGCGTCGTCCAAGCCAGCTACACGTCCTATCCCAATACCTTGGCGCCAGGCTCCGCAACAGGTTTTCGGTCGGTACACACGTTCATTTTGCCGTACATGGAACAGTCAGCAATCTACAACCTGATTGACTTCAACGTTCCTACTGCGGTTCGCATGACAACCGGCGGCGGAGTTACTCCGATCAATGCAAATTACAGAGCATACGCAAACGCAGCCGGTCTTTTTATCTGTCCATCATGCCCCAATACTGGCGTGATCATCACCGAAAACAACTATCGTTATAACTTCGGCGGTTCGACGCCATTTGGTGGTGCTGAGTCGTCAACTCGAAATGACAACTACGGAGCGACCTCTCCTGGTGGTTTCTCATGCAAAGGCAACGGCGCTTTTACGATTGGAAATGGCTTAACCACAGGTGCCTTTACCGATGGATTGTCCAACACGACTTTCTTCTCAGAACGAACCAAGGGAAGTGGAAAGCCACTCACAGCACTTCCTCCGATTGAGGACATAACCAATATGTTGAGCCGTCCGGCAGGCTTAATTGATGCAGATACAATGTACGCTGCATGCTTCGCTCAAGCTCCAACAATCAACAGTGGATTCAATTTCAATTCGGCTGGTCGTTGGCTACCAGGCTCTGATTTCTCCAACGGTTGGCCTTTTGGTTTCTACAGCAGCACGATGTACAACCACGTGGCTCCACCCAATTGGAAGGCGATCGATTGCGGAACTCGAAGCGCTATTCCCGACGCACCAGGCGAACATGCAATCGTATCGGCTCGAAGCCTTCACACCGGCGGAGTCAATGCTTCGATGGGGGACGGCTCCGTTCGATTTATTAGCAATTCTATCGATCTCGTAACTTGGCGAGCCCAGGGTACTCGGGACGGTGGCGAAGTTTTCTCGAACGAGTAGTAGTTTACCCTTATGATCGCGACACCCAAATTGCGTTACCGAGTCTGGTTTTCTGTCAAAATTAGCTTTTTGCTCTTTGCCTGTTGCCTAGCAGCAGGTTGTGGCGGGAAAGTGCCCGAAAAGGACAATCGGACGGCGCAAGTTGCGTTTGATGATGCGGTCAAATTGGTTGAGGCAGAAAGCTACTCTCAAGCGCTTCCGCTGCTTGAGAGTGCTATCGCAGCAGGCGGTCTTTCCGCCGACCTTTATGCTGAGGCCCTATTGCTTCGGTCACGATGCCATGCCGATGCTGGCGCGTTGGACAAAGCGGAGGCGGACCTGACGCTTTCTGAGCAAGGATCGCCAAGCCCAGCAAAGTTCCAGTTTGCAAAAGGAATATTGCTTTCAAAACAAGGCAAAAAGGCCGAGGCCGACGCTGCATTCAAAGCGGCAAAAAAAATCGATCCAAGCATCAAGCTTCCCAAATAGGGGAACGCTGTGAAGCATTTTCCTCTGCTGAAAACAGACTTTTCTGTAGCGAAAGTCGTCAAGACTTTCGGCTGCATTGCGTAAACCACCGAAACTCTTGACGAGTTTCGCTACAAAATGCTTCACAGCGTTGCCAAATAGGGGGACAGTTTCTTCTGTGAGCGAAACGTTGTGCTATGCGACAAAACCAATCTCTGTCATCTTCGTTCGCGTCTTTTTCGAAATTCAAAATCATGCGCAATTTCAAAAGTTGTTCCGCCAAACAGGCTATCCTGCTCGCTGGATTTTTGACAACTTGCTGGAGCGAAAGCATCGCTCAGCAAATCCTCCCGGCCCGCTCTTCTTCTGATGTTCCTCTGACACAATTGGTCCGAATGCAAAACGACAACCCTTTCCTAACGCCTAGCAAGCTTGCTCTTCATGCACCTGATTTTGCCAAAATCAAACACGAACATTATGTACCTGCCTTCGAAGCTGGCATGGCTCAGCAATTGGCACAGACCAAGGAGATCGCCGAGCAAAAAGAACCGCCCACTTTTGCCAATACGTTGGTCTCGCTTGAAAAATCAGGAGAAATCCTAGAACGCGTTCAAGCCGTGTTCTTCAATATGTCGACTGCCAACACCGACGAGACCATTCAGGAAATCGAAGAGAAGATCGCGCCTCGATTGGCTTCTCACTCAGACGACATCTATCTCAACAAAAAACTGTTCGCGAGAGTAGAGACTCTTTGGAATCAACGAACCACACAAGCCTGGAACGAAGAACAACAACGTTTGCTGAAAGAATACTACGAGAACTTCGTCCGAGCTGGCGCGAGACTCAACGATGCCCAACAAACTCGTGTCCGCGCCATCAATGAAGAGCTCTCCTCATTAACAACTCAATTCCAGCAAAACCTGCTCGCAATCACAAAAGAACGAGGAGTTGTTGTCGATGACGTGGCACAACTCGAGGGAATGTCCGCGGCAGATATTGCCGCTGCCAAGGAAGCGGCTACCGCGAAAGGTCACGATGGAAAGTATCTCTTGGCGATTACGAATACGACTCGCCAGCCGGTCTTGCTATCGCTCAAGAATCGCGAACTGCGAAAGCGTGTATGGCTTGCTTCTGCAAACCGTGGACTCGGCGAAGCCGGCGGCCTAGACAATCAAGGTCTGGTCCTTTCGATGGCTCGACTTCGAGCGGAACGGGCTAAGTTGCTAGGCTATGCGAGCCACGCAGCCTTTACGCTCGAGAACCAAATGGCGGGCAACCCCCAGGCCGCATTCAAGATGCTTCGAGACCTAGCTCCAGGCGTTTTGGCAAAAGCCAAGGTGGAAGCAGCAGACATACAACGGTTCATGAAGAAGGATGGTATTGATGGCGATTTAGAGCCGTGGGACTGGGAATACTATTCCGAAAAAGTCCGAGCAGAAAAGTACCAAATCGACGAGAGTCTCGTGAAGCCGTATTTCGAAATGGAAAGCGTGCTGCAAAATGGTGTCTTTTATACCTATGGAAAGCTCTATGGAATTCAATTCAAAGAACGCAAGGATTTGCCGACCTATCATCCAAGCGTTCGCGTCTTTGACGTCCTTGGGGCGGATGGAAAGCAAATCGGTTTGTTCTATGCCGACTACTTCCATCGCGATGCAAAACAAGGTGGGGCATGGATGGATGGATTCATTGCTCAGTCTCGGCTGCTAAATCAGTTGCCTGTGGTGGTCAATGTGATGAATATTCCAATGCCTGCAGCCGGCGAACCAACCCTCTTGAGTCTCGACGACGTTACAACCATGTTTCATGAACTAGGGCATGGAGTGCATGGATTGTTCTCCTCCGTCGAATATCCAGCTCTTTCGGGAACGTCGGTTCCGCGCGACTTTGTTGAGTTCCCCTCGACCTTCCATGAGGACTGGGCTATTCATCCCGAAGTATTGAATAACTACGCTCGGCACTACAAAACGGGCGAGACCATTCCGAAAACTTTGTTGGACAAGAGCATCGCGGCCAACAAATTCAATAAAGGTTATGAGACCCTCGAGTACCTTTCCGCAGCCCTGCTGGATCTCGGTTGGCATTCCATTTCGGAAGAAGAGGTACCCACGGATGTGGTCGCTTTTGAGAAGCAATTGCTCAAGAGTTTTGGAATGGATTACGCACCCGTTCCACCGCGGTATCGCACGGCCTATTTCGCGCACGTTTGGTCGGGCGGCTACTCAGCTGGCTATTACGCTTACTTGTGGAGCGAGGTTTTGGCTGCGGATGCATTTGCTCACATGCGGAACCAAGGAGGACTAACGGCGACCAACGGCGCCAAATATCGCGATACCATCCTGTCACGCGGTGGCACTCGCGAGGTCATGCAGCAGTACAAAGATTACCGAGGCCAAGAGCCAACCGTCGAAGCTTTGCTTGTCCGACGAGGTCTCAAGTAAA
Source organism: Planctomycetaceae bacterium (assembly GCA_947463915.1). Classification (GTDB taxonomy): domain Bacteria; phylum Planctomycetota; class Planctomycetia; order Pirellulales; family Pirellulaceae; genus JBKCUI01. The sequence continues at coordinate 4,262 of CANHVO010000176.1, read as the reverse complement.
GCAGCTGCATTCGTTTATCTTGTCTGCTTGACACTCTAAAAGCCCGTTCGCTTATACGCAATCGTCGCGGAGCGACGAGCAACAATGTCGCCCTTCGCTCCGCGAAGGTAGCGTGCGGCAAGACCGATTATCTTTCCGCCACACAATACTGCCTAAGTGATTTACAAAATCGCTCTATTGCCGTCGTTTCGCAACTCTCTACCAATGTGGGTCGATGCTCACCACAGATTGCATCTGCAGCTATCAGATACCACTGCTCCGCAGTTCAATCGCAGAAGACACGCTACGTTCACTTACGCTTCAGTTTTCCAGAATCATCAACACTCGACAAATAAAGCAACTCATACTTACCAAGCTGCTTCTCCAGCGCAAACTCAGATGCCACTCGTTCGAGATTGGCTTGGCAGGCCTTCTTTCTCTCTGCTGGGGACTTACTCAACACAACAACGCGATCGAAAAGTTCCTTCCAGGCGTCCTTGGGAACGGATTGGACGTCCGCTTGCTCGCCCAACAACTCCGCAACCCCCTCCGCGCGAGTTGCAATGACTGGCAAGCCTACCGACATCGCCTCCAGGACAACATTCGGCATCCCTTCATAACGAGTTGGCAACAACAGCAATTCGGAACGAGCCATCCAAGCCCGAACGTCGCTTCTCTGCCCAAGGCAGTGAACGCGACCAACTAGCTTCGGCCGGCAAGACAAAGTTTCCAGGAGCGGTCTCATGCTACCATCTCCGATCACCACCAAATGATGCTCAGGCAACCTACTCAATAGGTCCTCGCCATATTGCGAAAGAATGTCGATTCCTTTTTGAAGCTCGAGTCGGCCGACGAACAGGAGGATTTGTGCCCCTTCTGGAACTTGGTGCGAGCCCAAAGCGATTTCGGTCGCTTGGCGATCCGTAGCAATGCCGTTAGGGATGACCAGCATCTTTCTGCTGTCCATTTTTTCCGTGTTCACGCACCAATCCGCCACCCCCTGACTCACGCAAATGGTCTTAGTGCAGCGCGATGTTGCCCACCGATCAAAAACAAATCGTAACGTGCGAGGTTCGGCGACGCGTACTCCGAGAAACAGTGGGACGCGAAATCTTGGAACAACCCATGCACTGAGAACATTGGCATGCCAAAGAAAGGATTGGACCACATCAGGTCGATCTTCCTGAACCAATCGTTTCAACTTGGCAGCAATTCGCGGAAACTTCCACCAACGATCACCGCCGAGGAAATGTGTTTCGATTTTTTCCGCTTCTAGCATCCGCAGGAGAGTGCCCTTGGTGCTCGGCGGAGGCGGGCCAAGGGCAATGACCCGGACACGATGACCTTGTCGAGCGAGGAAAAGCGCCAGTTGCGTACAACACTTTTCGGCGCCGCCGGTATCCAATTCGGTGATGACTAAATCGATACGCATAGATTTACGTGGGGATGCAACCCCGATTTCTCCCGCCACCACCACCCCGCGTTCAAACCTTTCCAGCACATGATATCAACAGATAGCCGCCGTGTGTGGCGGATATAGTATTGAATTGGTGCGATAGTGCTAAAGGTCTTAGATCACTTCTTCTATTCTTTGCCGAAAAAAACGAAAGAAGACGAAAGAAAATCGAATTGTTACTTTGTTAAGTTTTCATTCGGTGGTTATTGAGGCTACGGATCAATTCGCTGAGAACCTTTCGTCCGCGTGAACTCATTTATTCGATCGGCTCTTTTCGTTTTTTTCGGCTAAATTGTTCGATCAATATCTGGGAGGAACTTCCGGTTTTTAGCACTAGCTTGCTTCGATCGAAGCTAATCGTTCTTGAAGTGCAGCGCTATCGTTTCGTCGCCCTTCGTGGTCAAGCAAACGAAGTTCATTTTCCATCGACTGAATCAAGGAGGGGAAATCGGCGTTAGCCTGAAATTGCGATTGAGCTTCGTGCACAGACGCTAGTCCTTGGTCCGTGTTGCCTATAATCAGTTGGGCAATCGCGAGGTCCGCCATCGCTTGCGTTTTGGAGGGCCAGTCGAAGTCGGTTGATTTTTTGAGAGCCTTATTAAGCAATTGGGCTCCTTGCTGATACGCCCCCGTTTGCAGCTTGACGCTTCCCAGAGCAGCGGTCGCGGCGCAAGAGATTGCGGGTTGCGGACTGGTGGCTGGTCCACTTAAGATCGCCACGGCGGCTTCGGATTGCCCTATCGATGCTAGGCACTTGGACTCGGCAATTCTCAACCATAACACGTCATCCCCTGCGGCAAGCGTCTCCGCTTTCTTTAGATTGAGCAGCGCCAGCTGCATTTCGGAGCGGTCCATTTGAGCCTGAGCGATGGCTGTCCAAAAAAGCACACCGGAAGATCGAGTGTTTTTGGCCAAGGTTCGATTGACACGATTTGAAAACGCGTCAGCAAGACTCTCTGGCCACATTTTGGTATCCTGCGATACCTGCTCCAATCGCAACCAAAACTCAATGTCTAAAGTGTTTGGCTCTGACTTCATGATTTCGACTTGGTTGGCAATCGCATTGAGCGCAAAAGTACGAATCGAATCGGAAGTTGCGTTGTTTCTCTTAGCTGCTTCGGCCAACAATAGATTCAAGTCTGCTTGGTATTGCAGATTGTTCGATCGGACAGCAACGGCCAATGCTTGACGATAGAGGCCATCGGCGGTGGTCCATTGCTCGGCTACTACCGCACGCAATCCCAGCAACCTGAGGCAGTCCATTTCAACGATCGGATGCCCGACTGCAGTAGAAGCCTTGCGGAGTTGAAGCACTGCTTGTTCATCGGGATCGCTGGTTTGCAAGGCCAAGGCGAATGCGTTGCGTTGCTTTTGATACTCTTGAGCAACGATTGGAAATTCTTCTGCTACTTTCAAAAGCGAGTTCCAATCGGTCTTCGTCATTGCTCCAGATCGTTTGCTTCGACAAGCGGCAAGAAGCTTGATGTCTTTGGCTGCCGAATCGGTCGCCCATTTCTCGGCCAAGAGTCGTTCGCTTGATTCACCGTATTGGCATACAATCCGAGTTGCTGAGCGGCTCTTGGTCTTTTCGAGCAACGGCTTCAATTGAGAACGGAGATCGTCGGTCGACAATGTCGACGCACTTCCATTTCCTAATATTGCCTCATGACCATCAAATCGGATGGTTCGCGCTGGAGGATTCGCTACCCGTTCGTTTTCCGCATTTGGATGATTTGCATTTGCTGTACTCCCCCCAGCTTTTTGAAGATCGGAATCGGTGATTTTGGATGGCAGGAAGGAATTCATTGACCAAGCAGAACTGCGACCGTCTTTGTCCCTCTCCGTAAAGTTTGCACAACCCGCTATTGATACTGCCACAGCCGCGCCGGACAAGATCAAGAAATGGGAGTTGCGATTACGGATAAACATCATTGCATCCTAGTCTCTAGTAACTCTTTGGAACAACATTGTGGAGGCGGAAGAGATTTGCCCTTTGGCAACACTCGGGATCAGCACGAACCACTTCGCATGGCAAAAATGTATTCATTGTGTTTTCGGAGCCATCTCGACTTGGATGCAAGCTAAATTCACTTAATAGTTCGTTGCTTGCAGCAGCAGATTCCGAAGGCGTGTTGAAAACATAGGGCCGGATCACCACAACCAACTCAGTGCGAATGCGATTGGTCGATTGACGTCGAAACAGGAACCCAACTCCAGGCAACTCACCCAAGATAGGAATTTGGTCGCGAGAGTCGTTTACTTGTTCTTCGATCAATCCTCCCATCGCCACAGCCATTCCATCTTGCGCCACAATCGTTCCGCTGACTGTGCGTCTACGGACGGTATCGACGTTGACGCTACTAACGCCGTTGCCATTGGTTGCTGGAATCGGAATCGAGGCGCCCGAAAGAATACGCTCTGAATTTTCTTCGACCACGCGCAATGTAACGGTACGGTCGGCGTTGATGTTAGGAGTAATCAAAAGTGACTGACCGACATCTCGAAGTTCTGTTATCGGCGTCGCTGCGACAGCACCATTGACTGCGTTTACACTCGCGACAACCTGGGATGGTGTAAAGCCGACAGTAAAAGGAAGTGTGTCCCCGACAAAAATTCGGCTCACCTCATTGTTTGCAGTCAGAATGAGTGGGGTGGCAAGAGCTGTCACGCGATTCTTGCTTTGCAGCAGTTGCATTCGAAACTGAAAATTGTCATCCACCATTTGAAAGGAGAGCGCACCTGGAACCTGACCTGCAACACTCGAAGTGAGGCTTCGCGCCGCGGTCGAACCGCCGGGAAAGCTCGGTGTAAGGTTGCCGTCCGACAT
>CANHVO010000175.1 GCA_947463915.1 Planctomycetaceae bacterium | reverse complement strand
TGCGAAATCACAAGTGTGCAACTTCAAAACTTGCGCTTCGTGCTATTAACAATTTCCCGATCCCTTACGCGACGATGCCCTTGACGACTTCACCGTGCACGTCTGACAACCGAAATTGGCGACCTTGAAATCGGTACGTGAGCCGCGTGTGGTCGATCCCGCAGAGATGTAGAATGGTGGCTTGCATGTCATGCACATGCACTGGATTTTCGGTGATGTTCCACCCATAGTCGTCGGTTGCACCATATACATTTCCTTTCTTGACGCCACCTCCCGCCATCCACCAACTAAAGGCCCTACCAAAGTGGTCGCGACCATTCGGTTTAGCTGGATCGCCTTGGCCAAACGGTGTCCGACCAAACTCGGCTCCCCAAATCACGAGCGTATCTTCCAGCATACCTCGTTCCTTTAAATCTTGAACGAGCGCGGCGGCAGGTGCGTCGGTGTCCGCGCATTGCTGTTCCAATTGCGTGTACAGATTGTTGTGTTGGTCCCAACCTGCATGCATGAGTTGAACAAATCGAACACCCCGTTCGAGCAATCGACGAGCGATCAAGCAATTGTTGCCAAACGTTCCTTTGGCAAGTGCATCGGGGCCATAACGCTCGATGGTCGAAGCGGACTCCTTCGAAAAATCAATCAAGTCTGGTACGCTGGTTTGCATCCGAAACGCCATCTCATACTGTGCGATTCTCGTGTCGATTTCAGGATCGCCGTAGTCCGCCAAATGCTCAGCGTTCATGGTTGCGATATCGTCCAATAAGGCTCGGCGAGCCGTTGGGCTAACACCGGGTGGATTGGCAAGATAGGGAACAAGGTCACCAGTGTTGCGAAACCGGACCCCTTGAAATCGGCTCGGGAGGAATCCACTACCCCAGTAGTAGTCAAAGAAAAGTTGGCCGCAGGTTTTCGACTTGTCGCTCGATGTCATCACCACAAAGGTCGGTAGATTATCGGACTCGCTACCAAGGCCGTACGAGAGCCAAGAGCCCATGCTTGGACGCCCGGGGACTTGTGAACCAGTCAAGAAGAATGTGACACCAGGCGCGTGATTGACCGCTTCGGTGTGCATCGATTTAACAAGCGTCATCTCATCGGCAACTCCGCCGATCTTGGGTAGCATTGAGCTCAATGGGATGCCCGATTGACCGTAGTTTTGGAAGGGTTTGATTGCAGGGACACAAGGCCATTTGCCGTATCCGCTCGACATGGTAGAAAGCCGGGTCGAACCTCGAATCGAATCGGGAATATCTTTTCCAACCATTTCCTGAAGTGTCGGCTTGTGATCAAACAGATCCACGTGCGAGGGGCCACCACCTTGCCACAACAATACAACTCGCTTGGCCTTGGCCAAGTGGTGCGGGAGGTCCGGCAATCCTTTCGCTCCAGATGTTGGGGTTGATTTGTCAGCCAATGCGTTGCCGCCGAACAATGACGCGAGAGCAGCAACGCCGACACCGCTGGCTGCGGAACCAAAAAGTTGGCGCCGATTGACTCGGGCCATGTTTTGTTGAAAAAGGTTTTCCATAAGATCGTTTACTCTCGTGTCATCGCTTCATCGAGGTTCAGTATCGCTAAGCAGACCGCGGACAACGCTGCGTGCTTGGGTAGTTCTAATGCAGTATCTCGGGGGGTATTGCCCACTTCCACAAACGCTTTGGCCGAGACCGTATCCTCGGAATATAATGCGAGTTGCTTGTGCATCGCTTTTTCAAGCGTTACCAATTCCTTGTCACGCGGCGGACGACCGAGCACCTTTCGAAAGGCGAATGCAATTTGATCGGCGGCCACCGTGGAATGTTTCATGCTGTGTTCGGCCAGGACGCGAGCAGCTTCAACCCAAGTGGGATCGTTGAGGGTAGTGAGCGCGTGCAACGGAGTGCTGGTTGTTGACGGACGGACGCGGCAGGTTTGGCGATTCGAAGCATCAAACATATTCGCAGGACCAACTGTACGTCGCCAGAAAGTATAGAGGCTGCGCCGATACAAGTCGTTGCCGCTCGATGCTGGATAGGTAAAGTCCCTTTCCTTGGTGATTGCCAACGATTCCCAAATACCATCTGGCTGGTAGGGATAGACGGGAGCACCTGCGATGCGAGGATCGAGCATTTGGGCAGCGGACAGCGACCAATCGCGGAGGATCAGCGACGGCATGCGGAATCGACTGGCTCGTGCCAAGAGGCGGTTTTCCGAATCGCGAGTTCGCAGATCAGGAGTCATGCGACTGGACTGGCGGTATGTTGCGCTGTTGAGCAAGAGCCTTTGCATTGCTTTCATATTCCAACCCGACTCGCGAAACTCAACGGCCAACCAATCGAGCAATTCCATATGCATGGGGTATTCACCTTGGACGCCGAAGTCCTCCGTGGTCTTGACGATGCCGACGCCAAAAAGGTTTTGCCACATACGATTGATTTGGACTCGCGCCGTGAGCGGTTGCTCTGGCGACATCAGCCATTGCGCAAACCCTAGTCGATTGCGTGGAGCATCGGAAGGCAACGGGGGTAAGAAGCCGGGGGTATTGAAGGTGACTTTGTCCGTGGGCTTAAGGTACTCACCTCGCGAGAGCACGTGAGACTCGCGCGGCTTGTCGTCGCTCATGACCATGACGCGCGGCAGCGAGTTCGCTTTGTAGTCTGCCAACTGCTTTCGCAGATCGGATAGCTTGCTGATTGCGGGTGATTTGTATTGGATGGACGATCTTACTTTTTCGTCAAAGTATCTCCGAAGCAAAGTTTCAACCGACAGTTTTTCTTCGTTGGAGCGTTCCGCTTCCGGCTTTTTCAAGAGCCTGGTCAAGTCGTCGGGCAAGCCTTTTCCATCCGCTGGCTCTCCGTCCAAAAACAAACCAGCACGCCATCCCATGAAGGAAGCGTCGATCATCGGTGCGGCTTCCTTTTCGAGTTCTGTGATTTGGGAATCGAAGTCCGCAACTTTGAGTTTGTATTCTTCGGTGGGTAGCTCCAGGAAAGGAGCACCGACGCGGATACGAGACGAAAAGAATTGCGGCGTACCCGTTTCCGGCACGCGATTGAAGGCGTCCAGTAGACTATAGTAGTCGACTTGGGTGATCGGATCGTATTTGTGGTCATGGCATTGCGCGCAAGCCATGGTCAAGCCAAGCCAAGTCGTTGCTGTCGTATCGATGCGGTCAAAGAGAACGACGAAGCGTTGTTCCTCGGCGATGGCACCTCCCTCTCCGTTGAGCAAATGATTGCGATTGAAGCCGCTGGCAATTTTTTGATCGTTTGTCGCGTTGGGGAGAAGATCGCCTGCAAGTTGCCAGATCGTGAATTGATCGAAGGGTAGGTTTTCGTTGAATGCACGAACCACCCAGTCTCGCCAAATCCACTGCCAGGTATCGCCGTCTTGTTGAAATCCATTGCTGTCGGCGTAGCGAGCTGCGTCGAGCCAACTCAGCGCCATGCGTTCGCCATAGTGTTTGCTTTCGAGAAGTTGGTCCACCCATTTTTCGTACGCTTTTGGGTCGCTGTCGTTGACAAAGGCATCCACTTGCTCGGGCGTCGGTGGAAGTCCGACCAGGTCGATGTGAAGGCGTCGAATGAGGGTAGCCCTATCGGCTTCCGGGGATGGAGTTAAGCCTTCCGCTTCGAGCTTGGCTTGAACAAAATGATCCACCGGAGTGCGAGCCCAATTCGGGTTGATAAGTTGAGGAAGTTCAGGACGAACGGGAGCAACATACGCCCAGTGGTTGGAATAATTCGCACCTTGGTCGATCCATCTTTCGAGCAGTTTCTTTTGGTCGACCGTGAGATGACGGTTCGACTTGGGCGGAGGCATTTGTTCATCCGCATTTTCGGCATGGATGCGAGCGATGATGGAACTTTCAGCGGATTTACCCGGTTGGATTGCGTTGACTTTGATGGCCTGGTCGCGAATGTCGAGCCTGAGGTCCGCTTGTCGCTTGTTTCCGTCTTGACCGTGGCAGTAAAAGCAGTTTTCAGCCAAGATTGGACGGATGTCTCGATTGAAGTCGATAGGTTCGTCCGAGGAGGCGGGGCGGGATGAAAGGATTGTTAACAAGAGAATCGACGCAATGTGCCTAATTCGACTCAGGGTAGCCAGTGCAAGGTCACTCTCGGCAAGAGTGACCCACAAGATGGGAAAGCAACGTTGGGGGATTACCTTGAGCATCAGGTTCTAGCCGTTTGGAGAGGAGTTTCGACTGTCGACATGAAGGGCATCGTTTGAAGGAGGCAGAAACCTCTGGGTGGGATCAAAAGCGATATAACGATTATTGTAGACCAATTGGCTATTGGATTCCATCAATCGCAACAGCATTGGTCAAAGTGCCTGCCAGGAATGGGGCCTTCCGATTACAATATTGGCCGGAACAGCCCCAAAACAAAATCATCATTCGGAAATTCGCCAAGAGAAAACAGTATGCAGAATCAGTATTCATGTGGTTTTGACTTGGGCGGTACCAAGATGTTGTGCATTCTCCTAGACGAAAAGCAGAAAATCGTTGCACGGAAAAGGAAGAAAACCAAGGGTACAGAGGGAGCTCAGGCAGGGGTCATGCGGATCGCAGATATGATTCGCGAAACGTTTACCGAAAACAACTTGCCTCTGGAAGGATTGAAATCGCTGGGAATTGGCTGTCCTGGCCCTGTCGACATGGACAACGGGGTCGTTAATGTGGCGGTAAATCTTGGTTGGAAAAACGTATCGTTGGGCGCGATGCTTGAAGACGAACTCGACTGCCCTGTTTCAGTGCTCAATGATGTAGATGCGGGTGTATACGGCGAGTTTTCATTAGGGGCAGCGGTCGGAGCTCGAAGTGTCGCTGGTGTTTTTCCAGGGACTGGGATCGGTGGCGGATTCATTTACGAAGGGAAAATCCTCCGTGGGCGACGTTCGTCTGCCATGGAAATCGGGCACACTCGAATCACGTCATCGAATCGCAACAGCGGTACCGAAATGACAGGGACGCTGGAGAGCGAGGCGAGTCGGCTGGCCATTGCTGCAGAGTGTGCGAAGTTAGCCTATCGCGGCGAAGCGCCAAACTTATTGCGTGCTGCTGGTACCGATATCTCCCAAATTCGCAGCAAAGTCTTGGCTGCAGCGATTCGCGATGGCGATAAATCGGTCGAACGCGTCGTGCGTCAAGCGGCACAAACCGTCGGGTTCGCGGTAACCAATTTGGTCCACATGCTTTGCCCGGAAGTGATTATTTTGGGTGGCGGATTAGTGGAATCGATCAGTGAAATCTACCTTGACGAAGTCACCAAGACGGTCAATCGGAGTGTGTTGCAGTGCTACGAAGGCATGTTCGAAATCAAAATGGCAAAACTTGGGGACGATGCCGGTGCGATGGGAGCGGCAATCTGGGCAAATCAAAATATTCCAGCCATTGCCTCGCCCATCGGTTCGTGATTTTTCTGGAAATGGTTCTGGCTTTTAAGTCCGAAATCCCGCTAAAATGAATTTCTGCACCGAGGTTGCATGGCATTGGGAACCCGACGCGTAAGTTTTGAGGTTGCACTGTATTGAGAAATGTAGCTGAATTCGTGAGAATTCAAACACGTTGCAATTAAGACGCGGCCAGAATTCTTACGAATTCTGCTACGAAAACACAAGTGTGCAACTTCAAAACGCGTTAGCGAGGATCGATATTGCAGCATCCTCGCCTACGCGTCGGGTTACCAACAAAACGACGCGTCGGGTTACCAAATGCAACATATGTCAAGTCACGATTAGTCCGTTATTCTTGCGTTCTTGCAAGCACTTTTGGGAAAGAGTAAGACATGAAAAGCGAATCATCCGCCAGGCGATCATTGCGTTTTGAGTCCTTGGAGACGAGGGCATTGCTTGCAGCTGACTTGCTCGTGACTCATAACTTTGCGATGCCTGAAGACTGTGATAATAGCGGTTCGGTTTCGCCGCTGGACGCATTGGTGGTGATCAATGAACTCAACCAACCAGATTCTAGAGATGCGATGGCATCCTCGAAGATGATCGATGTTGATGCAGACGGTGTGCTTTCGCCTCTCGATGCTTTGGTGGTTATCAATTACATAAATCGCAGTTCTGCAGATGGTTCCGCAAATCCTAGTGGTGTGCCACTTTTGGCCCGTGCTGCACGGCTTGAGTCGGCAATCGCCAAGGGGCAGTTACCAGAAGCGTTGACCATCGATGAAGCACAGGAGTTGCTTCAGACGATGAAAAGAGGCGGCCGGCCTGAATTGGGTGAACGTTTCATGGACGGTCGATTGCGCACACGGGGCGAAGTCGAACAGATCGAGACTGAGCATATCGCCGCCGAATTGGCCCCTGTGGTCGTAGATGCCGAGCATGCCGGCCGAGCCGCCGAATTCCTTGAACGATTCGCAACGAAACTAAAGGCTGCCGGGGTTGACGCTCAAGTCATCGAAACGATTGCCGGTGAGATCAAAGCTGGAATCGATTCAAAGAAGCCGCTCACTCTAGACCAAATCAAAGCAAGACTGACTGAGCTTGGCGTCGATGTCTCGAAGCTCTTTCCTGTAAGACCAGAGACGCCACATACACCACCCGTCATTGAGCAACGCATTCAAGCTCTCGTCGAGAAATTGAAGTCGGCGGGAGTTACCACAGAAGTGATCACAACGATTGCGACCGAGCTGAAGGCGAGCATCGATGCTGGAAACCCTTTGACTTTGGACCAAATCCGAGCACGCTTGGTTGAACTTGGTGTGGACGTCACGAAACTCTTTCCCGTCGTTCAGCCACCCAAAGAGCAACCGACGCGATGGACTCCTTCTGTTGAATTGGTGACGAACGTATTGACGCGTCTGAACGTGAAAACGGAGACGGTTGAAATTGTTCGAGTTGCGATGACAAAAGCCAAAGACGCTGGCAGCCCAATGGCTCCAGCTCAAATTGTGACGTTGCTTAGGGAGAACGGGGTTCGAATCTCCGATGCGATAGCAAGATTGCTGCGGCCGGTTCGGTAACGTTGTTGTAAAGCTTTTGGGCGGCAACCTTGTAGCTGAATTCGCCAGAATTCAGAATTGGCTGAATTCTGGCGAATCCAGCTACATGGGGTTGCGTAGCCAGCTCGGCAGGAGCCTCGCTCTCCCGTTAGTGACGGCTCGGAGAACGATGCACACGAAACAAAAAAATCCGCCCCTACTGTTTGCATCGTTTTCTACGGTGCAGGCAGTAGGGGCGGAGTCGTTTTAGCTCAAGAAGCTAATCGTCGAACTACTTCTTTTCGACTTTGGCGAACTTGGCTTTTGCGTAAGAATCTTCGTCGAAGAGCTTGGCAAGCTTGTCTTCGTCGGACATCTTCTCTGCTTTGCCTTTGCAATTGTCGCAGCAGAATCCAACGGTCGCACCCTTGAATTCAACGGTCGAATCTTTCTTCAAAGGTCCGCCAGAGAATGGGCAAGCCTTTTGCTCAACTTGCTTCGAAGCGATAAGCTGATGATTTGCCTTCGAAGCGAAGCTCTTCTTGTCCCCTTCGAACTTCTTCAAGCAATTTCCGCAGCAGAAGTAGACTTTGCTTTCTTTCCATTCGCTGGACTTGTCTTCGACTGGTGCCTTGTCAGCGAACAAGCACTTCAGTTTTGTGAAATCAATTTTGGAGTCTGCTGCGAAACTGACAGCCGTAAAGGCAACGACGAACGCAAACAAACCAGCAACCCAAGAGTTCTTCATGTGTTTTTCTCCAGAAACGAAATATCGACCATTTCCACAATATCTGGAGTGTAGATGGTAAGTCAATCCGCTGTCAATCTGTCGTAATGGAGTTACAATTCGCCCAACGGCAGGAACCGGCGAAAATACTGGATTTTCGAACCCAACCATTTTGGAAAAGTATGGCGAATGACTGAAAAAACAGCTGAAAAACCGAAGGCCTTGGTTGGCGTCATCATGGGGTCGCAATCCGATTGGGAGACCATGAAAGAGGCTTGCAGTATTCTGAAGGAGTTTGGAATCCCGTTCGAAGCCAAGGTTGTTTCTGCCCATAGAACCCCCCATTTTATGGTTGAGTACGCTTCGGCAGCCCAGGCGATGGGGCTCCAGGTCATTATTGCGGGCGCTGGCGGGGCTGCTCATTTGCCAGGTATGGTGGCGGCTTGCACGCCGCTACCGGTTTTGGGAGTCCCCGTTCAAAGTCGCTCCCTACAGGGGCTCGATTCTTTGCTCAGTATCGTTCAAATGCCAGGTGGGATTCCTGTAGCTACCTTGGCTATCGGTGCTGCTGGAGCAAAAAACGCAGGATTGTTGGCCGCGCGTATCCTCGGCCTAAACAACGCCGAATTACGAACCAAAATGAACGACTACATGGCCCACCAAACTCAGACCGTTTTAGAAAATCAGAACCTAATCTAGGCGACTATGAATTCCAAATTGCGAGTTATCGCTCCTGGTGCAACGCTTGGGGTCTTCGGCGGCGGCCAGCTTGGTCGTATGTTCACGCATGCAGCGCAGCGTTTAGGGTATCGCGTGATCGTATTCACCGACGAGATCGATAGTCCCGCAGGGCAGGTAGCTCAGGAGACCATTCAAGCAGATTACCTCGATCCAGATGCCGTTCGCAAATTTGCAGAACGAGTGGAGGTCATCACGCTTGAGTTTGAGAACATTGCTCTCGACGCGGTCGCGAGGGCGGCTGAGATCACGCTGGTTCGTCCCGGCGTACGCGTTTTGTCTGTCGCTCAGCATCGCCTCAACGAAAAGCGAACTCTCCAAGACGCTGGATTTCCTGTCACGCCTTTTTATGAAATTCGTGCGAGTGAGGATATCTCGCCGGCGGCGGAACAGCTTGGCTGGCCGATGGTCCTCAAGACGGTGAATTGGGGGTACGACGGCAAAGGACAACGCAAAGTTGCCAACGCCAATGAAGCCAGGGACGCTATCGAACTGTTAGGTCCCGAGCCGCTGATTGCAGAGAAATGGATTTCGTATATTGCGGAGGTTTCGGTGATCGTTGCGAGAACTGCGACAGGAGCAACGTCGGTCTTTCCGATGTTCACCAACTCGCACTCCAATCACATTCTCGATGTTACAACTTGCCCGGCTGACCCCAGTCTACAATTGGTGGCAGCCAAGGCCGAATCGATAGCGCTGTCGGTCGCTGATTCATTGCAATTGGAGGGGGTATTGTGTGTCGAGTTTTTTGTTTGCGAGGGAGGTGAGTTGATGATCAACGAAATCGCGCCTCGCACACACAACTCCGGGCACTTGACGATGGAAGCTTGCCGAACAAGTCAGTTTGAGCAGCAAGTTCGAGCAATCTGCAATTTGCCCTTAGGTGATACGTCGCTCATTCAGCCAGCCGCCATGGCGAATTTATTGGGTGATGTTTGGGGTAGTGGTTCGCCGCACTTTGAACGAGCTTTGCAGAGCCCTGCGACATACCTGCATCTCTATGGCAAAAATGGTCCACGGCCAGGTCGCAAAATGGGGCACCTGACCAAGCTGTCATCGACCGCGGCCAACGCCTCGAGCGAAGTCATCGCAATGCGAGAAGCGATTCGATCTTCGGAAGGAAAGCTGTTCTAGTGTTAAACGAACTCAAGCAACGATTTTCCATTCCAGGTCTCAGCTTTGAGCAGAACCATAACGGACTCGTCAGCGTGGTTATCCAATCTGCGGCCTGCACCGGCGAGCTATTTTTTCAGGGCGCACACGTTTCATCGTGGCGTCCTTTTGGCCACGAGCCCGTATTGTGGTTGAGCCAGAAGTCAAACTACGAAAAGGGGAAACCCATTCGTGGCGGTGTTCCAATCTGCTTTCCATGGTTTGGACCAAACGCCAGCAACACAACGCTTCCTGCGCATGGCTTCGCCCGCTTGCAAGAGTGGCAGTTAGTCGGCGCACAACAAAAAAACAGTGGCGCCATGGAGCTCTCTTTGGAGACAACCATCGACCCATTTCGACTGAGCTTTCAGGTTGAATTTGGGAATGAGCTGAAAATGACTTTGAAAACTATGCTTCCGCAAAATGCAATGTCGTCACAGTCGTATGAAGACGCCTTGCATACCTACTTCTCGGTTAGCGATGTGCGTACCATTTCAATTCGAGGATTGGAGCCGGCGAGCTTCATCGACAAAGTTGATGATGCTCAATTAAAACCAGCTACCGATAGTCCTATTCGGATCGAATCGGAAACGGACCGAGTTTACTTGGACACACAGAGCGATTGTGTCTTAGAGGATACACAATGGAAGCGTGCGATTCGTGTTGCCAAACTCGGGTCGGCTTCGACGGTTGTTTGGAACCCTTGGATTGACAAGAGCAAGCGGATGGCAGATTTTGGCGATGCCGAATGGCCTGGCATGGTTTGTATTGAGACCGCGAACATTGGCGACAGCCGCATTCGGCTCTCACCTGGCGAATCGCATTCCACGACAGCCGTGATCTCTGTTGATGCTTTATCGACGAATCGTAACCTGTGATCCGCTGCCAAGCATTCCGTAGACATCGTTAGCGTCCATTGGCGAAAGGCTAATGCAGCCAAGCTTGCTGTCTGCTGGCCCAGCGCTCGATGATCCGTGGATGCAAAGATCTTGGCCAAGGTCGATCCAGTAACCGCCGAATGGGTTGCGTGGGTCGGTCGCTGGAATCGGAACGCCGTTGCCGTAATAGTTTTTGTTCTTTTCCTTGCCGACAACTTGGAAAATGCCAGGAGTTGGGGACGGCTCGGCGCCAAAGGTGACTGGGTAGCGGCCTGCATAAAGATCGCCCACAAAGATGGTGAGTTCGTTTTTCGCAAGATCGACTTCCGCCCGAAATGGACCGGGAACAATCTTTAGTTTCTCGCCGCTACGCAGAGGTGCATTTGGATCCAACGCATTGATTCTCGCTAAAATCTCGGGCGGAAGGTTGTGTTGCTTTGCAACTTGCGCGAGGGTTTCACCTGGAGCGACAATATACGCTAATTCGAGTAGGTGTTGGCGAGAAAAGACAACTTCTCGCGAGAGAGCATCAAGCAGATCGAGAAGATCCTGACGTTGTTCGGTTGTGAGTTCGGCCGCGTTGTAAAAGACGGACAACGTCGCCAAAGCGTCCTTGAGGTTTCGACGGTCGATTTGTTCCATCGCCAAGTCCTTGGCGTTTTCGTACGACTTACTAGCAGCAGACGAAATCGGGGACGAGCTTGTTTCAATCGAATTGGTGGCGGATGGCAATTCTAAACTTGGCGAAGGGTCAAGAGCGGGAAGTGGAGTGACCGAGGACAATCCATTCGAGCTAGGTGGAAAGTCATTTGATGGTTTGGGATCGTAAGTGTTGACGCTCAGGTTCGGTGTATTCGTTGAAATCGGCAGCGAGTTACCATTCATCTCCTTCTTGTCTTCCAAGTTCGATGGCAGGCTTGGAATAAGGTTGGGGGCAACGCTTGCCAAAGGCGGGAGTGTACTGACTTGCGCTGTGTTGGTTTGGGTGGGATTTCCAGTTGGTGGAATTAGTAGTGGTGCTGCTTGGAGTGGTGGACTTGAGGGGCCTGGGAATGCCATCGAAGGATTGGGTGAGTCTAGATTTGCGGGCGCCCCAAACGGGGATGGATTTGCCGGAGCGCTAGTCCCAAAACCTTTGGAAGGTGCGCTGTTGAACATGTCGAATGCGTTAGCCGTGTTGCCTGCAGTCGAAGTATCGCTTGGGCCAATTGGGCCAGGAGTGGTGACTTGCTGGAAAGCGTCGCCGAATTCTTCCTCGACCTTGGACGGCGTGTCGTTCCCGTTCAACGCAATCCAGCCTCCGTAAAGCACGAAAAGTAGCAATACGACAACAACGGCGGTTTTGATAGTTTGCACTGCGGTCCTCCCTGACCGAATGTCCAGTCTTAAAAACAGTTTGGTAGACGATTCGCGAATAAGTTTTCGATCGATTCAGCCATTTCAGGTAGCCGAATACGGGAAAACGAAATCGCTCCTTCGCGTCCACGCCGGATGCTAGGAACTGTTAGATAGGCAAGTCAATCTCAATTACCCCGTCAGATTCCTGGATTTTGTAGGTTTTCAGCATTGGCTTGCATGTTGGAGCGTGATTTCCGGTCGCCAATTCATATTGCCATCCATGCCACGGACAGGTAACCGTTCCATCGGCTAACCGTCCTCGCGCCAATGGCCCCCCCTGGTGCATGCAAACTCCATCGATGGCGTAAAGAACGTTTGCATGGCGATAGACTGCGATCACCTCTCCATTAGAAACCACCTCCATCGATTTTCCTTCGGCGAGTTCATTTGATGCACAAATACGTTGCCAAACCATTCTTTTGCCTAACCTGTTAATTCGGATACTTCGAAGAATCTCCAATCTACGAACGCAAGGAATTGTATTACAATCTGAGGCATCAATAAATCGAGCGCGAACTTTCGCGAGCCCCAGGATCGTTTCAAGATGCAACAAGCCAAAGTCCAAGCAACAACTAGCTTTTGCTTGTTTGTGGCTGTCGTGGGCATGCTTTCTATTTCTGCTAACGGAATTGCGGACGATAAGATGCCTACCAAGATCGGGACCATTGAGGGAATCGCTGAGTATCGTCTTGAAAACGGTCTCAAAGTTCTGCTCGTCCAAGACATGAGTCAGCCAAAAGTGACCGTTAACTGCACCGTTTTTGTCGGATCGCGGCATGAGGGGTACGGTGAAACGGGTATGGCCCACTTGTTGGAGCACATGCTTTTTAAGGGCACGGACCTTCACCCCAAAATTTCCGATGCCTTGCGCGATCGGGGGGCCGAGTTCAACGGTTCCACGGGACGCGATCGCACCAACTACTACGAAACGTTAACCGCATCCGATGAGAATTTGGAGTTTGCGATCCGTCTGGAAGCGGACCGATTGATCAATAGCAAGATCCTTCCCGAGCATTTGGAAACGGAGTTCACCGTTGTCGGTAGTGAATTCGAAATGGGGGAGAACAACTCCGCGAATGTGTTAACACAACGCATTTTCTCCGCTTCGTTTCTTTGGCATAACTACGGAAACGCGATTATTGGAAACCGAAGTGACTTCGAACGGGTTCCTGCGACTAGTCTGCGTGTCTTCTATCGCAAGCACTATCGGCCTGACAACGCTATTTTAATCGTTGCGGGCAGTTTCGACGAAGCGCGAACGCTGGGCTTCATTCAAAAATATTTTGGCCCGATCGAAAAACCAAAAGTCAATCTCGCGCCATTGCACACCGTAGAACCCGCCCAAGATGGAGATCGTGTGACGACCGTTCGCAGAGTTGGCGAGGTCCAAATGGTGGGAGCCATGTATCATATTCCTGCAGCAAGCGACCCAGACTTTGCAGCCGCACAGTTGCTCACGTATATCTTGACCGATCAGCCAAGCGGTCGGCTTTACAAGTCGCTGATCGAGAGCAGGAAAGCTACGAGCATGTATGGTCATGCGTTTGCTTTGCACGACCCAGGTGCCATGCTGTTTATGGCGCAGTTGCCCAAAGACAAGAGCATCGACGATACCCAAACGGCCATGATCGCAACTCTAGAGAAACTCGCCGAGTCTCCGATCACTGCCGAAGAACTAGATCGAGCCAAGCAGCAGGCCCTGAACTCGCGTGAAATGCTTGCATCGAAAACGCATGGGCTCGCGATTAGTCTTAGCGATTGGGCCGCTTACGGAGATTGGCGGCTTTACTTTTTGCACCGCGATGCCATCGAAACCGTGACTGCCGAACAAGTCCAGAATGTTGCCGTCAAATATCTCGTTCGCAACAACCGAACACTTGGCCTTTTTCTTCCCGTAGATGAGCCCGAACGAATTGAAATACCTGACAGGCCATCGGTCGCGAAACTGGTCACTGGCTATGTGGGGCGCGAAGCTGTCAGCGAGGGCGAGCAGTTCGACCCCACTCCTAAGAACATTGAAGGGCGAATCGTTCGCGGTGAGTTGAAAACCGGTATACCCTACGCTTTCCTGGAAAAGAAAACGCGAGGCGAAACCGTGAGCCTAACTTTGAATCTACGTTTCGGCGATGAAAAGTCATTGACCGGTAAGGCGGCTGCGGTCGGTATGGTGGGCAGTTTGATGGAGCGAGGCACCAAGACGCTTTCCTTTCAACAACTTAACGATCGCAAGGACCAATTGAAGGCAGGCATAAGCGTCGACTCTGGATTGCAAACCCTGGAGGT
>CANHVO010000174.1 GCA_947463915.1 Planctomycetaceae bacterium | reverse complement strand
GATCATATCATTGTTGCAAGGGAACGGGGACGAAGCGTTATGGCGGAGAGATGAGTTTTCAGTTTTCAGTTTTCAGTTTTCAGTTTTCAGTGGTCAGTGGTCAGTTTTCAGTTTTCAGTGGTCAGTGGTCAGTGGTCAGTTTTCAGTTTTCAGTGGTCAGTGGTCAGTGGTCGGTGGTCGGTGGCATTCGGGGCCAAGGCTCCCGCGTTCCCGCCTAGGAACCATTGAACGGATGATCACATCACGATTTCACAACGGACAATCCGTGATTCATGCCTAAATTCCATTGCAATTTCCCTTAGTACTTTCCAAGATAATGGCAATTCGCTCGAATTCACAACAACTCATCACTACTCCCAGCGGAAATGATTCCATGGCATTCCTTTCGAATCCAGTAACCGTTTTTTGGCTTGCAATTGTGACCCTCTCGGTCGTGCCAACGGCCTTGGTCTATTGGCACAAGACTCGCAAAGCCGAAATGGATGCGGACCTGAAGATGCGGATGCTTGAGATGGGAATGTCAGCCTCCGATATCGAAAGAGTACTAAAGGCGGAGAGCAGCGAAACAACGACTCGCCAGGCTTAACAGGCCGCTCTTCAAACCAGGAGACGGCTATGCGCCCCCGAATCCCAAGTCAGCCCCCAACGACATTAATCTAGGTGAGCTACTTGGAGTTAAAGGTTTGGCAAGGAGCAAAAAACCGACGCTCCGGCGAGTCAAACCGGCGCAAGTTGTGGTGAGGGCGGATAAAACCGAGAATTACAAAAGGTTCGATCGGAAGTTCGACCAAAAGCTCTGGTCCTTTTGATACTGGTCCGGAGGTATTTGGCTCTTGAATCGCTCTAGGTATTCAAGCCAACCAGTTGCTGTCTGAACGTACGAAAAATCGTCCGACGCCATCGGATTGATCCAATCCGCATCTCCAGGCTGGCTACTTCGAACATACTGGCCGTTCGAATCAAAATGCATGTTGGCGGTCAGCAGCGGCAAAACCATTTGCAGTTCTTTTATCATGCGATCCGATTCGGACAAGCCTTGTGTGGCCGACTCCCATGCATCACGAACATTCGATGGTGTGCGGCTATCAGGGAAGCGAAGCGAATAGGCCGCACCAACAGCAGTGAGTCCGTCTTGGTTTTCGTCAACTTGAGCGTCCGGTGGCAAAAGCAAGTTCAATGAGGCTTCTTCGGAAAGATTTGCAACTTGGATCGGATCGGCAAGATGCTGAACTTGCTGAATCGTCTTGAGTTGCTCCGATGAAAGCGATTGAAGGTATGCGTTCGGCGTTGCGTAGCCACCATGCTGATATGCGTCTACCAAAATCTCTTTATAGTCTTTTTGTAGATCACTGGCCGTTTTGTTCTCTCGAACACTTGGGCTACCCGCATCCGCGATAAACGAGTACCTCGTCTGCGAAAACTCGTTAAACCATTGCTCCCAACTCGAACCGACTTCCCTCTCAAGGGACTCCGGGGATGCGGCTTCTTGATTTAGAGGCTGTGCCGATTCGAATCCGGCACGTCCCACTTTTTCAAGCACTGTTGAAAAGACATCTTGAAGATGCCGTTCGGCCGATTGAGACGTTGACGGCTTGCTTTCGCGTGGCCTGACCGATGCCTCACCTGAAGTTGACTTTATTGCAGAAAGACTCATGCAATATACGCCTCGTGATATGCCTGCTAATCGATGAAACATTGACGATAGGTGGGCACTCTTGCCGAGAGAGACCTATTCGTCTGATGTCGTTAAGTCGTGCGAGGTCGCATCCGGCAGATGCAACCCACTTAACTATCGTCCAATCGAGAAGCGATCTTGAAGATGAGCCCAATTGCCGTTTGGCATTGGGCCCAATTTGTTTCCTGGCTCCTTCGCCCCCGGGCAGGGCCAGGGGACGAGTTTGAGCCGTTCTAAAATCACGATTAGGCAAACATCAAAGCGATGTCAGCCTCAGTTTGTTTCGATAGCAAAAAGTCCCCGCCTAGATCGACGACGGCAAGCCCAGATGATTCGCCATCAACGCTAATCAGTTGATCTTCGCCAATGCTGACTTCCAAGTCTTGGGTGCCGGATACTGCAGAGACCTTTCCGTTATCATCGACGGAAACAAGGAAAGGCGTGCCATCCTGCTTGGCTAACGTCAATGACTTATAGCCCGCCAACCGCGAAGCTTCGAAGGAAGGAGCAAAGTCTAAAATCGCAAGATCTGTCATCCGAGCGATCGACATTTTCCCAAATACGTCCGTCATGCTTTCATCACTAATACCAACTTCATCGAGAGACGCGGCTTCGGCTCCATAGTCGTCCGACATGTCGCGAATTCGCAAGTCCTGGCTTGCAATCAACGCTGAGTTCGTTGCAACCCGAGACGATCCGCTCGACACGTTCGCCTCGAGGGCACCTGATCGGTTCAATTCATTAATAACGATCAACGCATCCAGCGGCGTCAATTGAGCATCTCCATCCACATCCATTTGGAGCATTTCACTCGAGTTACTTTCGGCGAATGCAGCAAAGTACTCGGACGAGAAAAAATCACTCAGGTAGCTAATGAGCATTTCGGCGTCCAACCGAGACACGTTACCGTTTTGGTCTACGTCGAAATTGAACGTAATCCCACGGAACGCTGTCGGTTCTATCAAGTAGCCATGATCTTCATTTTCCGACGCCGCCCCAAAGGCTACGAAAACAGACTCATCATTGACAGCGATTGGTTCCAAAACATCTGCGTCGCCAACCAAGTTTCGCTCACCAATGTCCGATTCGATGAAACCGCTCATGGCCATCGGATTACCGCTGATCACTATTGGCATGTCGTCGACGGCATCGTCAGCCGAATCCCGCGAGTACATCTCCCGGAACATTTCGAGATCGAATGCCCCGTCTGCTCCTGCGTCAGAGACATCCCCTTCGCTGCCTACAGCGATTGGTTCCAGAACATCTGCGTCACCAACGAAGTTGCTTTCAACAATGTCCGATTCTACGAAACCGCTCATTGCCATCGAATAACCGCTGATGACCATGGGCACGCCGTCGATGGTATCGTCAGCTAAATCCCGAGAGTACAACTTCCGGTACATTTCGAGATCGAATGCCCCGTCTTCTCCTGCGTCAGAGACATCCCCTTCGGCCTCCACGCTGCTTCCCAATTCGCTCAGGTCTATGGTGGGTAAATCACAAATCACCACGACCGAATCTGGATCGAAGGTTTCGCCTACCGGTTCGTCACCGGTCGAAGCCTCATCGCTGCTTTCTAAAGAAGCGGGCTGGGACATGACCGCTGCTTCCAAGCCCATATCGTGAAAAACCTCCATCCCCATTTCGAATGCAGATGCGTCCATCACGCATCTGCATTCGAGCGCCTGCATGAACAGTCGCCGCATTGATCCTCTAGATCGTTTCATCTTGCGTTCTCTTTACTAAAGTAGTTTTCGGCCATGGCTCAAGTTCGTTTACCAATGGCACTACCGTTATTGGCCCTGGGGTAGGGGAATTGTCACGCGTCCTGTTCTTTCGAATCAATCGAAATCCGTAGGGCTTCGGAAATCCAATCAAACCTACCAAAACCACAAAAAACAAGGGATTGATGGACTCAGCTGGTCTATCTTCCTGTTGCTCGCCAAGGATTTCTGGCAAAATCGCCCCGGAGGCCGCACCCGCTACCTCTTCCTCTATCGGTACAAACGTAGCGCTAACTTGGGTTCCACTTATTGAAACAAGCTTTTCTGATTGAGCGTCCTCCTGAAGGGCCTTTTCCGCAAGCTGCTTCGTTTTGGGTAACTCAGAAGCTGGCATTAAGGCGGTGACAGCGGAAATGCTTGGCCGCGCAGACTCGTATTTGGTTTTGCGTATACGGTCATTTGCGACCGCTTTGGCTGCTTCAACGGCAAAAGGGGCTATCAATTCCCCTCCTTCTGAACCAACTCCGTGTAGTCCAACTCGTGCTGTGGTTGCCCCAAAGTAGCTCGCAGCAGGGACGATTTGCGCATTCAGTTGCCCCGCATTTATCGGAGCGACTGGCAAAACCCGAAGGGATTCGACTTGCTGAATGAGAGGCCTTGGGGCCTTGGTGTCTGGATTTGGTTCGATGGTAGACGCTGGTACTGGCACTACTACCGACTTTCTTTCCTGTGGAGTTGTCGAATCGAGCCTGTTGTCATTCAACTGCTGCGAAGGGGATGCGATGACTGCTGGCCCCGTAACCGTCCCTACGTTTGAGTTTTGGTCTGTGCGAGTCTCCTTTGGCGAATTGGCTAGCAAATTAGCGGGTGAGTCAATTCCGTTGGTTGTGTCGACAGCAAAATCGGTGTCCAATGGCAGCGATCCCACCTGAATGTCTGGGGGCTCATCCCCATCTTCCGGATGAATTACATCATCATCCCTCGTCGTGGCATTGCTGGTCCCGTCTTCGTCTTCTCTGTGGCCAATATCCTCCAGATTGTCAGCACAGCTCTCGTTCGGAAGTGATAAAGTCTCTTGGTGATATGGCGCTGCCGACTCCGCAGATTCAAATTGGGAAAGTTCATTTTCGGCCCCGGGAAGCTGGGGGCAGGTGCTCGCAGCAAACTCAAGATCAGCAGCCAAACATCGCCTTTCCTCAAGCGGTTCGAGCGTTAGTCTCGTCCCTGTTCTGATCCGCTTCGATTGAACGAAAGGCGGCGCATCGGATGAAAACACAAACCATCTCATGAACGCACCTTGCTCAATGTCTCGATACCGAGTTGATTGCTATTAGGCGAGCGGTAGGAGAGAACATGGCACGATTCGTAGCTGGATTCGCGAGAATTCAGTGTGTTCTGAATTCTGGCGAATCCAGCTACGTTCAACGCGTTCTGAATTCTGGCGAATCCAGCTACGGTAGTTTTCCGCCTGCCGCTGGCCTTAGGTAGTGCCCCGGTCTTCGAGCGTTCCTCGCGATCGACGTGCGCCTTGGCATTCGACACATCGGGCTGCTGCGACTCGACCATGCGAGCAGCTTTCCGTGTTGACTCGAGCTCCACAACGTAATCGGCTCGAGTCGGTTCTGCTCGAACAAGCATCTCTCTAATCTCAATTGCCTTTTCAAATGTCTTGAGACTCGATTCCGTCAAACCATTTTGCGATTGGAGAACCGCCAGATTGTGGAGACTTGCACCAAATCGCTGCCATTCTCGCGGCCGTACGGTGGCTGCATGTACGCACGAAGCATGCAACTGTATCGCTTCTTCGGAAACGCGTATCGCCTCAATCAAGTCCGTGCGAGCCATCGATACAGCACGATGATCGAGAAGCGTTGCTAGCTCGGAGCGATACGCAATCAGATCCGGCCGATCTTTTAACAGATTGCGATATGACTTTTCGGCGAGATGACGGTGAGCCAATTCATTGGCATCATCGTCGCACGCTCGAAGGGCCTGGGCTAAGTTCAAATGAGCGGCGGCGAGGTTCGCTTGGTAGTCGCTGTTTTCTGGATAACTTTCCATCAGGTGTTCGTGTCCATCGATAGAACACTGCAACTGCTGAACGGCATCGCGTGCTAGCCCTTGCTTGAGATAGACCAGTCCTAAGTCGTTATGGGCGATGTACAGAGCCCGCATGTGATCGGGTATCAAAGTCGAAAGACGATTGGTAAGTTGCTCTATCCCTTTTTGGAAATTCTCGATCGCTCGCGTTGTGTCTCCCAATTGGACGTAAGCTCCCGCCAATCGAAGCCTCGCTGTCTCGGTGTCCACGCCCAAATTTGGATCATTGAGAGCTTGATCGAGATAGGCCTCATAGTACTGGATCGTGCCAGCCAGCATTTCGGAACGAACCGACTCAGCACCACGAATCTCAGAGAGTTGAGGCACCAACTGGTCGTTCCATTGATCCAGCAATCGCCGACCTCGCCAATAGTTTTCCTGCGAAGACTGAAGATGGAGTTGGGACTCACGAAACGCGGTTTGTGCTACGTTTCTCGCGATCCATACTTGACTCATTGCGATCATCAACACGACAATGCTCAAGCAAAGTCCGGCTACGCCCACCAAGACCAGTGGCATATTGCGAGCCAACGCTTTGCCCATCGTCTTCAAGGCACTTGGCCGGCGTCCATGAATGGGCCGACCGTCGCGAAACGCAATTAAGTCCATTGCGAGCGTCGCCGCTGTTTCGTAGCGATCCTCACGATCCTTAGACATCGCTTTGCAAATGATCGTATTGAGGTCGATCGGCAGGTTCGGGGCAAGCTTACGAGGCGGTATCGGATCCTCACGTTCGATTTTGCGAAGCACATCCTGAAGTCCCACGCCGCTGAAAGCTTGGCGTCCCGTCGCTAATTCGTAGAGCGTTGCGCCGAGGCTGTAAATGTCTGTCCGTTCATCAACGGGACATCCCGCGGCTTGTTCTGGACTCATGTAATTTGCGGTGCCCACGAGCTCGCCTGACAGCGTCATGCCAGTCTCACGGACTCGATGCGCTAAGCCAAAGTCGGTGATCCAAAGCTTGCCCTGCTTATCCATCAACAGGTTGGATGGCTTGACGTCGCGATGCACTATGCCGCAATCATGGGCATGCTGAATCGCCATCGCCGTATCGATTCCAGCTTCGATTAACTTTGCATAATGATTTTGCGTCCAGACCGTAGATTCGCAGCGATCGAGAGACTGTCCGTCGACCCATTGCATTGCATAGTAATAGACATTAGCATCCTCGCCGACCGCGAAGACTGGCACGATGTTTGGGTGTTGTAATTGTGCCGCCGCTTGGGCTTCCAGCAAGAACCGTTTGAGCCGCTTGGCGCTCGTGATTGCATCGGACGGGAGTAGTTTCAAGGCGACATCGCGGCTCAACGAAACTTGGGTTGCTCGATAAACGACTCCCATGCCCCCGCGACCGATAACATCCTGCAGAACAAAATCGCCTAGCCTGCCACCCATCTCCAATGCTGGATGATTCGGTATTGTATCGTTCAAGCCGTGGACTGCTTCATGCAGTGTTTGGAGACTGGCCAAGCATCGTCTCAATGGTTCAGCCAACTGGGGATGCTCCGCGACCAACGATTCCGTGTCCAATGGTACGCCGTTCTCAAGTGCAATCATGCACTCCTCGACGATCGCTGCAACTCGCTCTTGATCTGCGTCGGAAAGCAACTCGATGGACGACAACGAAGCCATTATGTTGCGACCTCGCGCAGTGTTTCAAGCGCTCGAAGCCAGATCATTCGTACTGCTCCCGATGTTTTCCCCAAACGTGCTGCGATGTCCTCGAAGGGTAGCTCCTCGATGTGCCTCAAGACCAATACATCACGATAGTGGGATGGCAGCTTGCTCAGGCGTTCCATGACGCCAGAAAGCTGCTCTCGTTTTTGAAGAATGCTGCTTGGGCTGCCCACACGATCCATGAACCAGTTTGTCTGTTTTTCCAGACGTGACCCGTTTTCGGTAGAACTCGGATCGATTTGCAATTCGCGGCGAATGTCCCGTTTTTCCGTGAGAAGATGCGTTTGGACCGCTCTAGCAAGATTGTTTGCTAGAATTTGACGAATCCAAGCCAGAAATTCCCTTTCCAGTCCACCGCGAAACTGGTGGAAATCCCGAAATGCTTCCAGCATCGTTTCTTGAACAATGTCGGAGGGATTGCATCTAGCTCGAACGCGAGGATCGAGGCGCGCAACAGCGATCCCAAGCAAATACCCTCGGTAAACACCGAGAAGTTCGCCCAGGCAATGGCCGTCACCGTTTTGTGCTTTTTGAAGCACTTCTTGCACGCGAAATTGCGATATGGAACTCAAGCTGATTCTCACCTCTTCCTAGTCTGGCCCGTTCCAAGGAAGTATGTCACGCAAGTTTTTCAGAATTCGCGGTTTTGTCGTCTTTCTTCACCAAAAGCGTGCAAAAACCATGGGAAAAGCGATGCGACCGCTCTAAACATCTTCGCAATGCTGTCTCTTCAAAACCCCAAGGTGGGCCGAGGCGGCAAGGCTCCGGACTTCAGTCGACTTAAACCACTTTGGTCAGAACTGCGGACAGCTGGGTGAAGCCGGCTAAAGCCGGTACACCAACCAAGATCTAAAAGGTCTCGCTCTCCAACGCTTGGATCATTGGATCCAGTTTGTTGGTATTAGGAATGACCTGGGTAACGCTCACTTTGCTCTTTTTCAATTCGTCAATTTGAGCTGCCATCCGCTGGAGAAGCGAGGCAATCTCATTTCCCGCGCTCTCCCCCAAGTGAACAGTAAGGGCTTTTCTCGCACTGTACGACAAACTCAAGTCATCTTTTTTCATATTGTGTTTCTTTCCAGCTAAAGAATCCGTCGCAACTGTTTGTTCGCTCAATTAACTTACTCGACCGTAACACTTTTCGCGAGATTCCTCGGCTTGTCAACGTCGCAGCCACGCAACACGGCAATATGGTATGCCAGAAGCTGCAGTGGAATGGTAGCCACAATTGGCTGAAGAAAGTCTTCGACATAAGGAATTTCGATGATATCGTCGACCAGTCCGTCCAATTTGCTATCAACCTGATCGACGACAGCGATGACTGGCCCGCGCCGAGCCTTGACCTCTTGCAAGTTGCTCATGGTCTTATCGTAAACATTGGATCGCGAAAGCAAGAACACCGACGGGGTGTTTTCATCGACCAAAGCGATCGGGCCGTGTTTCATTTCGGCCGATGGATAACCTTCGGCGTGAATGTAGCTAATTTCTTTGAGTTTGAGTGCACCTTCGAGAGCCGTTGGGAAGTTGTAGTTTCTGCCCAAGTACAAGAAGTTCGAACAGTCCTTGTATTTTTCGGCGATTCGTTTTACCTGTGCATCGCAGCCAAGCGCATGTTCGACCGCTGTGGGCAAGTTTTCAAGTTGATCGATGATTCGCAAGCCCGCTTCAAAGCTCAGGTGCCGCAGTCTTCCGAAGTAGAGAGCCAACATCGTCAGGACACATAGTTGCGAGGTGAAAGCTTTTGTAGACGCGACGCCAACTTCTGGACCTGCGTGGAGGTAGATTCCACCATCCGCTTCTTGCGCAATACTACTTCCGATGACGTTGCAAATTGCCAGCGTGTGATGGCCTTTTCGTTTCATTTCTCGGAGTGCTGCGAGTGTGTCCGCGGTCTCACCGCTTTGCGTGATTCCGAAGATGAGGGTATCGTGTGCGACGGGAGGGTTGCGATATCGCAGTTCACTTGCGTATTCAACCTCGACTGGCATTCTCGCAAATTCCTCGATCAAATACTCACCGACTAATGAAGAGTGCCACGAGGTACCGCAGGCGGTTAGTATCAATCGATTGACACCGCGGAGTTGTGCTGGAGTTAGGTTCAGTCCACCAAACTTGGCTGTTGCGCTTTCTCGGTCGAGTCGACCACGCATCGCATTGCGAAGCGATGTAGGTTGCTCATAGATTTCCTTGAGCATGTAATGGGCGTAGCCGTCGGTTGAAACGTCTTGATCGCGATTTTCCAGAACACGAACTTCGGGGCGAACGCGGCCTTGATCTCGATGCACGACTTGAATGGAGTCGCTCGTGATGACGGCGATTTGATGATCTGCCAAATAGATGATGCGCTCTGTATGGCCGATGAGAGCAGAGCTATCGCTTGCAATAAATTGCTCCCCTCGACCGACTCCTAGCACCAAAGGGCTGCCGCATCGTGCAGCAACCAAAAGTTCGGGACGGTCGCGAAACATAACGACTAGACCGTAGGTACCTCGCAAATAGGGCAGAGCAGCTCGGACCGCTTCGACAAAAACAGCGTTCGGACCTTCGCTTGCGGCTGAGCCCGCTTCCGATCCAGCAGGCGAATCAAGAAGCGTCTTGAGATTGTCTGCGATGAGGTGAGAAATCACCTCGGTATCCGTTGCCGACTGAAACATGTAGCCCTTTTCGACGAGAGCTTCTTTGAGAACTTGATAGTTCTCGATCACTCCGTTGTGTACGACAGCTACAAGCCCACGTCCGCCGATATGCGGGTGAGCGTTTTCGGTTGTGGCGGGACCGTGGGTAGCCCAACGCGTATGACCGATTCCGGTGGTGCCAGCCATTGGGTTGGTTTCCAGCAAATCAGCCAATCGATCGATCTTGCCGACAGCGCGATTCAGTTGGAATACCCCGCCGGTATTTGGCAAAGTTGCTATGCCAGCGCTATCGTAGCCACGGTACTCCAGGCGGCGTAATCCACCCACGAGAAAAGGAGTCGCTTCTTTTTTGCCAACGTAGCCAACTATTCCGCACATGCCGTTACCCTTTTTGGGGAATTAAAGTCCATTCGACCGTCAAACTTTACCCTACGACTTAAGCCGCGACGGGGCAAGAGCTCTGGGAAGGGTCTATTTCCCTCATCCGATTTGCCTGAGTATTCCGGACTTCAGGAAAAACCGTGCTATTCGCCGCAGTTTCAATCGCTTCTTCTTTCGAACCCCCTTTTCGCTTATAGTTCAAGCGGCAAGAAATCAACACGTTAGGCGAGCGGCGATGGCCTTTTTACCTAGCACGACGCGCAAGCTAGTGAATTTACGAACCGATTCACTAGCTTGCGCGTCGTGCTAAGGTAATTTTAAAGCTGCCATTCGCCCCAAGAATCAGACAGGGATTGCAATGGCAGTTTGGACAGAACAAGGCGAACGTCTAGTGAACGACGTAGCAAACCGATACGGGGCAACCCATGATGCGGTATCGATGATGCTCGAATCCATTTTGCGGGGCAATGGAACGATGGCTCAGTTCAATATTTATGAACTAGGAGGCTGTGGCCAGTGGATGCGGGGCGGCATGACCATGGTCGGAGATATGTTCAACTACCAGCTGAAATCCAAAGTCGATGGGATATGTGGAGAATTATCGTCAGCAATCGTAGACCAGAATTTGCAAGTTGTGCCGCCTCCACCGCCTCAAAAGCCGGGAATGCCATCCCAAAATAGTTGGGGACAATGGTGGCCGGCTGAGCTAGGTTCACCCAATACGAGCGGCAGTCAAAATCAATATCGCTACGCCTACTTTGCAAATATGCATCGGCTGGCAATCTCCGACGGAATGAATGTAACTATCTACGACACGCTCGACCACAACATCGGCGGTGTTTCACAACAACAAGGTGGCGTGGCTGGTGTCGGATTTACGAGCCAATACGGAAACGTGGACTTGCGGACTCTGCCATTGGTCAGCGGAATTACTGTCGGAAGTTCGACGGAGTCGGCGATTCCTGTTTCTGTGCCAGTTCCTTTTGCGCCGCAGGCTCCAAGCAACACACCCGTCTTCGCCGCCGTGCAAGAGAATGTCGTCCAAGAGAATGTCATATCGAATCCACTGAATCAACTGGCACAGGGCCAGCTTAGTAGTGACGACCTGTTTTCGATGATCGAACGGCTTGCAAAACTGAGAGACTCTGGCGCACTCACAGAAAACGAGTTTGTGACCAAAAAGACGGAATTGCTTGCACGATTGTAAGCTTTTGTAAGCTTGCATATTCCATTGGCCGTTTAACAGGAATCATTGTCAATTCACTCCAGCGGACGGCACGACGGAACGTGCCTGCTTCTTTTGTCGGCGGTGTCCTATTGGACACGTGAAAACTAAACTCTGGCACTTTATCCATTCTATAAAACCATGAGCACTAGCAAAGTAACTGAAGCTGAGTATTCGACGTACCGAGGCTTACCTCCGCTTGCCGGACTAACGACCATGGCTCGGGCCGTAGAATGCCAATGGAGCGTTGAGCAAAGCACCGAACGCCTAAAGCGTTTTCATTATGTGCTCAAACGCATGTACGAAACGCTCACAGCAAGGATAACGGCAGAGCCAGTTTACGAATTGAAAACGGCAATGAGTCATCATGCTTACCTGTGCGCTGAGTACACAACCGCGATTCGTCGCCGGGTTAGCGAAATGCGCGTGCCGCCATTGGGGCTCGATGTGGTCCCGCACGAATTTCTTAAGTTATTGATGGACGAAATTTTAGCTGCACCGACAACCGAAGAATTGGTTTCGGGGGTTTATGAAGTATTGGTGCCTGCACTTTTGGAGGCCTCTTGCCGATTGCAAAGCGATGCACATCCTCTGGCCGACGCACCAACCGTTCGACTTGCTAAGCTAATGCATTTTGAATTCAGCGAAGTCGCTGAATTTGGCAAGAAAGCGGTCGCGTGTTTGATTTCGATGCAGCATCGTGACGCAATGCGACCTTGGACGGAAACGCTAACGTTGTGTTTGGCTGCGGCTGGTGGCGTGGATGGTGCGCTTCCCATAAAGGATACCGCTCCGCCACAACCGCAACACTCGGCGACTCCCTATCAGTATCGGAAAGAGCCCAAGCGAGATGAGCGCTTTCAAGACAGTTATAATGCCGGCGTGAATCCGGAAGCCTTCTTGTACGACGAGCGTTTTTCACCGCGTGATAAGACGCTGATGATGTACTACAAACGCCTCCGGGAAATCGATGTGCCAGAGATGATGGCCAGCATCCTATTCGAGCTTCGCGATGAAGAACCGTGGGAGTTTCACATGGAGATGAGTCGGCAGCTTTGGGATGAAGCCCGACATGCGATGATGGGCGAAGTTGGATTTGTTTCGCTGGGTATCGATTGGAGCAAGATCCCAATCAATTTCACTTGGTCTCGCAACCTCAATCTGCAACTGGATGCGAGGGAACGCCACGGCGTCTTGTTCTTTATTGAGCAAGGGTTAATGCCTCGAACGGGGAAGCGGTACGAGTGGGAAGTTGGATGCGAAAGTGGCGATGGCCTCTCCGGGATGTTTCAAGATTTTGATTGGGCCGATGAAGTTTTGCATGCCCAGATAGGGCGTCGATGGTATGTGCCTCGTTACAAATCGCTCCAAGAAGCGTTGGCTTATGGCGATCGGTGCTGGACCAAAGTAATGAGTCAATGGCACGCCTACCGAGATCAAGGCCTCACGACGCATCGCAACTGGTGGCCGGACCTCTATCGCGAAGCCTGTGAGCGATGGAACGTCACCCCCGATCCTTCGGCGATGTCTTATAATACGACCTACGAAGACTCACGTGCCGATTTGCAAAAACTGAAAACTGAAAACTGAAAACTCACAACCAACGACTCACCATGCGACATCTATGCTATTTATTTTGTATCGCTTTTATTGGCACGTGCACTCTGACACTTGAGGCTCAAGAACCCAAAGAGGTCAAAAAACTGGTTTTGCCAGGAGAGTCTTTTTTGGTCGAAAACCGACCGGCGTTCATCATGTGGCCTGCCGATTCCTTGCGGAAGTCACCGCAGCCATGGGTCTTCTACGCCCCAACGCTAGCCGGTTATCCCGATGAACATGAAAAGTGGATGCATCAACAATTTCTCGCGGCTGGCGTCGCCGTAGCCGGAATCGATGTTGGTGAAGCTTACGGCAGCCCTGCATCTCGCAAACTGTTCGAATCGTTTTTTGAACAGATGACTCAATCGCGTGGACTGGCCAAGAAGCCCTGTTTGCTAGGTCGAAGTCGTGGTGGACTATGGGTAAGTGCTTGGGCATGCGATCACCCAGATCGATTTACGGGTCTCGCAGGTATCTATCCCGTCTTCGATTTCCGTACTTACCCCGGCTTGGAGAAGGCTGCGGTTGCATACGAAATGTCGCCTACAGAACTTGAATCGAAGCTGGCTCAGAACAATCCGATTTCGAAAGTCGCTGCGATAGCGAAAGCCAAGTTACCGGTCTATATCATTCATGGCGACGAAGACAAAGTGGTTCCACTCAAGGAGAATTCGCAGACGCTTTTGGATGCGTACAAGTCAGCTGGCACGCAAAATCACATGACCTTAGAAGTAGCCAAGGGACAAGGGCACAATTTCTGGGAAGGCTTTTTCCGCTGCCAAGGGTTGGTTGATTTTGTTATTGCTAGGGCAAAGGCTGGCGCAGGAGAATAACTTCGGGTATTCTCGTTTAACAGTCAGCCGAAGGCGTACTCTGCGTTGCGTCTGCTTGAGCCTAGCCACAAAAAGGCACAAAGATCACAAAATTGCTGCAACATTAACTGCGGAGCAGTGGCATTCTAAAGCCACGGATGAAATCCGTGGTCGGCGTTGAAGGGATTGTCGAAGAGTCGCGAAGCGACGGCATTCCCCCTGAACTACTTGGCACTATGACCAAAATTGCAATTGGTTGAGGTCCGATTCACCGCCCATGCCGCTCCTCCAGATCTCGGAATCAAATGAGGCACTATACCTGGGGTTTCGTTCGCGAAGCGAACTTCACCCCAGGCTTAAAAATGTCATCGCATTCGCGATTGAGCGGCAGAG
>CANHVO010000173.1 GCA_947463915.1 Planctomycetaceae bacterium | reverse complement strand
CATGCTCGCGCTCTTGGCGGTATTGGTGCCATCATCGATGCACCGTTCCGAGGTCTCGAAGGAGACAAGGATATTCTTCTGAACCAACTCGAGGCAGTCGGTCCAAATGGGAAAAACAAGGTTAGCAACTTAGAAATCCAGCAGCAAATCAGAGGTCCTTTTACCGAAGTCAATCAAGGGTTGGAGTTGTTTACGCGTCGTCTTGATGGATTCATCGTGACGACCACGACCACTCTTGGTGGGATTGGAACCTTCACCAATATTACGAGCTTAGGGAACTTGGGAATTGGACACGACCGTGAATCTACCAATCCTATTTCCTACACTTCGTTGGCCGACGGAACGAGCGAGAAGTTCATTCTGGTAAAGAATGCTGCGTGGATTGATGGGAACCAACAGATCATCGTGGACCCGGACGTCAATGAGTCCAATAATCTCGACCAACTCCTACCTGAAACCGGTGTTTTGGCGACAAGGGGAGCAAGTCCTACGGTCCTCAATAACGTGTTCTTCAACTTGCAGACTCCGGTGATCAATCAAGAGTCTCGGGTCAATCAAAACACGCTGATTGCGGCTCCGTACGGAACCACCAATCCAAATGTTGTGACCAAGCCAGGTGCTGTTGTGTTAGGTGGCTCGGTTTATCAATACTACGAAAAGGCATCCAATTCCGCACGTTTCGGGACAGGGGTTGAAACATCTCCGACCAATATTCCAAATACCGCTGCGGATCAAAATCTTGACGTTGGCAACTCGGTTCGACTGTTCGTGAATGCACAAGCGGGGCAATACTTGCCGGCTCCTGGATCGCCAATCATCGATAGTTCGATCGACACTTTGGCCGAACGTTCGAGTCTGGCTTCCGTTAGGAACGCCATGGGGCTTCCGAACTACCCGATCTTAGCACCAGACTATGATCTAGTTGGGCAGTTGCGAGCGGACGATCCGGATGTATCGCCTCCGGGCGGACTTGGGCAAAACGTCTTCAAAGATCGTGGGGCGTTTGATCGTGCGGACTTCGTTGGCCCAGCGGCAATCTTGTTGGACCCACTTGATAATGACGCGTTGGGCGTCGATCAAGACAGCTCGGTATCCGTTGTGCAGCTCACGGGCGGAGTGTATCCGGAATTTCGAATTCAATTGAAAGACGGTAACGAGTCGACGAATCCTCTTAAGGGAATTGGAATCGACGACAACTCGGTAACCAATTCGCCGATTGATAACTTGCGTGTGACCGGTGCTTCGGTCGTCTTGTTCGAAGATGGCAAGGTACTGACCGAGGGGATTGACTACCGATTCTCGTATAACGCGACTCGCGACGAGATCATTCTGACTCCTTTGGCGGGCGTTTGGAAGAATGGTCGCGTCTATGAATTTACCATCAACAACAAAGATCGGTTTGTTATTTCCGCCCCAAGCGGAGAGCAGATTACGGACGGTGACTCGTTCACCGTCACCGATGCAAACGGTGGAGTTGTTTCGTTCGAATTCGATAGTGGCTATCGATTGCAATTGCCGCAAGGCTTGACGATCGGGGTTCCAAGCGCGGGAGCCGGTGCGGGTGGCATCGTAGACGGCGATCGATTCTCAATCAACGACGGCATAAGGACAGTGACCTTTGAGTTGGATCGCAATTCCAATTCTCTGCCTGGGAATATTCCAATTGCATTTACTGCAAACAGTACCCAGCAGAGCATTGCTCAGTCGATCAATGACGCGATCCGAGCATTGAGGGTAGCAGGTTCGTTAGATGTTGAGCCACGATTGGCTGGACCGGGGATTGTTTTCATTGGTTCCAAATCGGGAACCAAGATCAATACGACTTTCTCTAGGCTGGAACAAGCAAAGTCCACACTTGGATTGCAGGTGCCATCCCTGAGCTCGGTTCGTGACGGGCAGACGTTCTCAGTGAGCGATGGATTGGCAACTGTCATTTTCGAGCTCGACAACGACAATGTCGTTGGTCAAGGCAATACACGTGTTGACTTCGCCAACGCTTCGGTAAACGGCATTGCGATTGCGATTGAGGCAGCCATTGCGTCGAGTATTCTTCAACTCAGTCCTAGATTGATTGGAAACGATACTGTCCACCTTGGTCTATCGACATCCGGTTCCGTTTCAACGTTGACTTCCAATTTGGCAGTTGTTGGAGTTTCGAGAAGTGTATCGGATGGCCAAACGATTAGTATTCAGTTTGGTTCCACCACAAAGGTTTTTGAGTTTGATGACAACAATTCTATTGCTGTCGGAAACATTGCAATTCCTTTGTTGCTGACAGATACGCAGGAAACGCTCGGTGAGCGAACCGCCGGTATTATTAAGGCTGCAGGACTGGATTTAGATCCTGTGCACGTTCGCGACGGAAATATTTCAGTCGGAGGAACGACACAGCACACGATTTCGGTGCAAAACGCCCCATCGATTGGCTTGTTTGGTTTGCCCAGTGTGTCCTCCAGCACGACGATCGATATCGCCGGTTCTTTAGTATTGCAAGTTCCTAGTCGTGGTGGGATAGACGTTGCAGACGACCGGACGTTTGCGATCACAGCAAACAATCGAACGGTTGTATTTGAGTTCGATCGCAACTTCTCAGGTCCTAGTGCCGCGGGATATGTGGTGGTTGCTTACACGGCTGCAAGCACAGCCAACGAAATCGTCAACTCGATGGTTGCTGCGATCAATGGAGCCGGGCTTAATATCAATTCACGAGCCTTAGGCAACGGGTTGATCGATCTCGGGCTACTTGCTGATTCGCAAGTTGATGTCCGCTTTTCTGGACTTTCCAAACAGCGTGGTAACGTTGCAGACGGCGAATTCTTTTCGATTCGCGTTGGAGGGACCTCCGCCACGTTCGAGTATGTCAACGTAAGCTTGAATGGTGCCGCGGCTGCAGGAAGAATTCCTATACTCTTTACCAATGCAAGCACACGTTCTGATGTGATCACTGCGATGAAAGTCGCAATCGAAGCTGCGGGTCTTGGGTTAACCACAACCGTATTAGGAGCCTCATCGTTGAGGCTTCAGGACACTCCCCGGTTCTTCTATGATTTCAGTGCTGCCCCAAGCTTGAACATCAGTGGAGTTGCTGGTGGTGCGAAACCAGTTCAATTCGTTCAAGACGTATCCTTTACACCGGAACAAGTTGCTAAATCAATCGTTAGCGCAGTCAATGCTGCTGTCGACACGCCTTTGAGAGCCAAGATTCGAGGAGGGAATACGGTTTTCGTGGAGAATGCAACTTCGATTTCGCCAGAGATTCAGAACTTCTTCTTGCGAGCCGTTGAAGATTTGGCTGGAAATGATTTGAAGCCGAATCGAGTCAACAACGAGACGGAATTCACGATTTTGATGCCGGGTGTTGCCCTGGACTTCGGCGATGCTCCGGACCCAGTTACAACCATCCCTGGACGCTATCCTACTTTGTTTGCGTTTGATGGTGCTCGTCACGTTGCTTATCCAGACGGACTGAAGTTGAGGCCTGCACAGAGTAGCATTCCTAGCCCTGTCAGCACTGAAGTAGACGGTAAACCGACACCGCGTGCAGACGGCGATTCGGGTGACGATGGCGTTACCTTCCAATTCCAAGGACTGGCGAAACCTATTTTCAATCGCAATGTGGATACGACCGTTACGGTAACCCTTTCACAGCCAGGTTTTGTTGATGGATGGATCGACTTCAATGGCGACGGCGACTGGACCGATCCAGGTGAGAATATCATCAATAGTGTCGAGTTCGTAACCGGAGCGTTAACCCGACAGTTCCAAGTTCGTCTACCATCGACGGCACCGATTCCCGCTGAAGGTGTGAATTCATTTGCCCGATTCCGAGCTAGCAGTGCAGGTCAATCCTTGCCGACTGGGTTGGCTTTGGATGGAGAAGTGGAAGACTACTTGGTTCGAATTGTTCCGGGCGTGCCGCCTACTGGAGTTTCAGATTCTTATGTGATGAACGAAGATCAAGTTGGTGGACTGGTAACGACCGATCCAACCGGACTTTTGACTCCAAGTTTCAAAGTGGACGACGGAGTTTTGGCGAATGACACCAGTGGAGACGGTCGGCCGTTGTTGGCTCGATTGATTACGCCACCGCAGCATTCGTTGTCGGGCTCATTTACCTTTAATCCGGACGGAACGTTTGATTATCAGCCAACACTGAACTATTTCGGAATCGACACGTTCGTTTACGCCAGCTACATCAATCTGGACGTGAATGAGGGTGAACTGATTGAATCGTTAGCGTTCACAACAGTCACCATCAACATCAGCCCACGAAACGATGTTCCAACGGCGAATAACTTCAGCCAACAAGTTGATGAAGACACTTCGCTGACCCTGTCAGAGCAAAGCATCATTTTCTTGAGTGGAGCTTTAGCGGGACCGGCCAACGAATCGGGGCAAACACTTCGGGTATCCTTACCGAATTTCGTTTCGGCCCAAGGGGGCAGTCTGAATCTTATCGGCAGCAATTTGGTGTATACGCCGAAAGCAGACTTCAGCGGAACCGACACCTTTACGTTCCGATTGACTGATAACGGTTTTACGGGCGCGTTGCTCGATCCGTTGTCAGTGACCAGAACAGTTACGGTCACAGTTCGGGCAGTGAATGACGCTCCGATCACAACGCCAAAGTCGTTTACTGTGGTAGAAGATGTGGTTGACGCATCAAATACCTATCCGATCTCGTTCTTCACCAACGGTGACTCTGCAGGTCCAACCTCGGAGACCGATCCGCAACCATTGGGACAAGGTCAAACGGTTGCGTTCTCAGGAGTCGTGATTCAGAGCGAAAAAGGTGGAACCGTGTCGTTTGCTGATGGCAAGGTTACGTATCGCCCTGCAGCTGATTTCAATGGCACGGACACATTCTATTATCTGGTTACCGATTCAGACTCGATTGACCCGAAGACCTCACGAGGCACGGTCACTGTGACTGTGACGCCAGCATCCGATGCTCCACGTGTAGTGTCCTCGCTCGGTCAGATTACGATGTTGGAAGACGAAGTAGAGCGAGCATTGCCGCTAGCTTCGTACTTCTTCGATCCAGACGTGATCCCCAACGACGATCGGTTGACTTACGCTGTCATCAGCAACACCAACCCGAGCTTAGTCGAGCCAACCATTGGACCGAATGATATTTTTGTTCGTCCCAAGGCCGATCAGAACGGTCAGGCGATTATTGTGTTTGAGGCAAGCGACCGAGCGAACCAAAAGGTTCGCAACACGCTAACGGTGAATGTAACACCGGTCAACGACGCTCCTCGTTTGGCTGCTCCACTGCCGAATTTGAATGTGCTGGAAGACTCAACGATCGCCGAGACAGTATTGTCACCAGCGTTCTTCTTCGACCCTGATGTGATTCCTAACGGAGACGTGCTTACATTTAGCGTGACCAATTCGAATACAGACATCGTTACCGCAACGATTGTCAACGGTCGGTTGCGTTTGGTTTTGGTTCCCGACGCATCTGGTTTGGCTATCATCACGGTAAAGGTCGTTGATAGCACAGGAAGAACGTTAGAGGACAGTTTTGATTTGGTAGTGGCACCGGTGAACGACGCTCCACGCGTTGTCAATGACACTTACACTACACCTCAAGGCATCGAGCTTCGAACGACAGACGTGAGAGGCTTATTGACCACGTCGAAAAACGATGACGGTGTTCTGGCCAACGATGCCGATATCGAGGGAAATGCGTTTACTGCTAGAATCCGAACGGCTCCGACACGAGGAACGGTCTCGTTGAATGCGGACGGAACGTTCAGTTACATTCCTTCCTCGACAACGCTCACTGGGGCTGTAGACACCTTCACCTATGAAGCGGTGGACTCCTTGGGTGCCGTCAGCTCTTCAGCGACGGTTTCGATCAGTATCACCAATCCTCCACCGCCAAGACACCAAAATCCAATTCAAAAATTGGATGTGGATGCGGACGGGTTCATCTCTCCAATCGACGTTTTGTTGATTGTTAACTTTATCAACTCAAACGGCCCATCGACTTCCGTTGCGAGCCTTCCTTCACCTCCTCCATATAGGGACGTGAACGGCAACAACGTAATCGAGCCTTTGGACGTGCTGGAGGTAATCAACTTCATCAATGCTCGAGGAAATAGCGGAGCTGGTGAAGGAGAGTTGGTTGGGGTAATGGACGTAATGCCGAACTTGTCGGCACCTCTGACCTGGTCATCGGACGTAATGCGAAATTCACCCAACATTGCTACAACTATGGTAGCTGCGACGAATTTCGGGCGTCTGGCGGATGCTGCAAAGCCATTTGGTGCAGATTCACGACCAGTTCCAGCGAGCCTTGGCGAGTACCTTGCCAGCTTCGGAACGGACGACGAAGATGTCGAACGACTTGCGTTAGCGACATCAGATTCGCCAGCTTCCACAGAGCACGAATCGTTAGACTCGTTTTTTGCAGAAGTCTTTGGCGGTTAGAAAATCAATTAAACTGACTGGCGCCTCGACAGAGGCGATTGGTCCAACTATCACAGAATCAAACCCATTCATTTTTTTCAATCAGTAAAGCCCTCAAGGTTCATCCAACATGGGAATTGACGCATCAAAATCTGCAGACCGAAATCGCTCCTCGATCAAATTGAGAAGGAAAGATTTTCGAACTCTTCTGTGCGAGAACCTCGAGCGCAGAGATTTGATGGCGGTGGACGGGCCCAGACTGTTGTCAATCGCGCCGAATTCGGGGGAGATATTCTCGACTACGAGCCCGAATAGTCTCAATGAGTCGCCGAGAGAGCTCGTGTTGCGTTTTGACGCATCGCTCAATCCGGCTACGATTCAAAATGGAATTCGCATTACGAGAGCGGGAGGCGATGGAGCCTTCGGGGCATCGTCTCCGACTGCCGACGTTGTTATTCCACCGGCGTTCTTGAATTTTCCCGACCCAGCCAATCAGCGAGTTGTTGTAGCTCGATTTGCACAGCCTTTGCTCGATGATCTGTATCGCGTTGAGGTGTTTGGTGTGAACATTGCTTCACCGCCTACATCGGCCATCCAGGACATCAATGGGCTACCGCTCAAGCCGCGTCGTGCGGGCACAGATAGGGATACGTACGACTTCAATCTTGAGCTTGGCACCAAGATCGTCGCTGTAGTTCCGCAGCCAGTCACTCGTGGAACCAATGGCGCCTTGGTTCAAGCTCGCGACAAGATTGAAGTCTATTTTGATAGTGCGGATCGACTTTATCCAACCG
Organism: Planctomycetaceae bacterium; assembly: GCA_947463915.1. GTDB lineage: Bacteria > Planctomycetota > Planctomycetia > Pirellulales > Pirellulaceae > JBKCUI01. The sequence goes on along the minus strand of CANHVO010000173.1, from coordinate 7,069 downwards.
ACATTTTCACGGGTCAATTCGCGCCGAACCCTACGGTTGTTGATCTTTCGTTTTACCAACTGCATGCGGACCGAGGAACGGTATCCAATGTCGACGACGCGGTAATTAACCCAATGCGTGTCGACTACAACGCAAGCCGCAATATGGTTGTTTTGACATTTGGTCAAAACATTGATCAACTCCAAGCGAACGATACATCGTTCCGACTTCGAATTGGTACCAACGAGGTAAAGCCATCCGCGCCTTCAAGTGCTAGTCCGGGTACTGACCCAGGCTCTACCTTTTTGACAGCACAGGACTTGGGAACTTTTGCATCGCTTCGAAGTTTAAACATCCAGCAGCAAATTGTTAACAGTGCGGCCTTTCCATTGGACTTCCCAGGTGCTCCGGACACTCCGGGAGTACGAGAAGTTGACGATGATCCAGCACCGATGGGGCCTACAACAGGTAACGAGAGTCACTTTCTGGCGGATGCACCGGATACAGGTGTCGGGATCGTTGTACAGCCTTATAATTTCAACAAGGTGAATCCGCTCGGAGTCGATAACTTTGGACAGCCTTTCTTCAATTCAATTTCTCCCGAGCAAGAGCAGCGAGCTCGCGAGATATTTGAGATCTATTCGAGCATAGCTGGAATTCAGTTCGTCGAAACGGATGCGTCCGGCTGGACGATTGCAACCGCTCCGATCGATGGCGTTGGGGGCGCGATTGGCGTTGCCACTCCGGCAACAGGCATTGCAATTATGGATGCTGCGGAATCGTGGTGGGATGGCGCTGGACCGGCCGATGACCCGACCAAGGACAGTTGGATTGCGGTAGCAACACACGAAATCGGTCACTTGCTCGGACTTGGTCACTCGACCGAGTTACCACCAGGGACCAACATGGCTGGTGCGTTTGACGACACCATTTGGGGCGGGGAGCCCGCTTGGCTAATCGATAGCCTCGTCGAGCCTGTATTGCCTGGGCCTGCGAGTGAAACAAACTTGCGTTACAGGTTCCGGCCAGACAGTCGCGATATTGATATGTATCGATTCGTTGTCGGGGCTGGAAGTACGGGCGAATTTTCGGCTGAGGTGATTGCAGAGCGATTGCCCAACAGCAGTACGTTGGACGCGTCCCTTTCTCTCTATCGGGAGAACCCAGATGGAACTCGGGAAGTCATTTCTACCAACGACGACTATTTCAGCGAAGACTCGTATCTCAAGCTGAACCTTGTGCCTGGCGTATACTACTTGGGCGTTAGCGCGAGCGGGAATCGGGACTATAATCCTGAAATCACGGACTCCGGTTTGGGCGGTACTTCGGAGGGAGCTTATAGTCTTCGAACCAGTTTCCGACCACTAGAGGCTGCCAGCATTACCGATGTTAACGGAAGCGCTTTGGATGGCGATGGCGACGGGCTGGCTGGTGGTGTTTATAGCTTTTGGTTCCAAGCCGCAGCACCAAACGGAGAGCAGACCACGCAGCGTCGAACTTTGTTTGTCGACAAAGCCACAGGCGTCGCTGGTGGTAACGGCTCGCGTGCGACTCCGTTCTTGACCATCCAAGCTGCTTTTGCGGCTGCTCGGCCTGGCGATATCGTTCGACTGGTACCTAATGGCGGACTCGACGGTAATGTTCTAACTGCGACCGACAACAACGCATTTGAAGTCGGAAACGGAGGGCTTGGTAACCAGGCTTTGCGAGACGGAAGCACGATGGATGTCCCGAAGGGGGTGACTGTCATGGTCGATGCAGGTGTGCTCTTCAAGATGGGGCGTTCCGCGATTGGTATTGGTAGCACAACGAGTTCCGGTGACCGTTCACAAGCAAGTCTCCAAGTTTTGGGAACGCCTGAGCGATCAGTGCTCTTCACTAGCTACACGGACGAGTCGTTGGGAATTGATACGGATTCTTTGCCGAGCACCCCGCTGGCTGGCGACTGGGGTGGGGTCATGTTCCGCAACGCTCTTGACCGAGCTGAGGGGCGAAATGACGCGGAGCTTCAAGGCCGATTTGTCAACTATGTAAGCTTCGCAGACATGCGATACGGTGGTGGACAAGTTTCCATCGATGGTCAAAACACTGTCGTAACGCCGTTGCACATGATCACGGCCCGGCCAACGTTGGCGTACAATACGATCACCCGAAGTGCTTCGGCGGCCATCTCTGCGAATCCAGATAGCTTTGAGGAAACGACGTTTACGACCGCTCGTTATCAAGCGGGAACAGCGTTCACGCCGGATTACTCTCGTGTCGGACCCGACATATACGGGAACACAGTGACAAGTAATTCGGTCAACGGTCTTTTCATTCGAATCGAGACATTGCCTGGCCAATCGACGACCGGTCAAACGGTCTCCGGACGATGGGACGATACTGACATTGTTCACGTGATTACGGATACGTTGACCCTCAATGGAACGCCAGGCGGGGCTTATGTCGAACAAACTCCTCCTTCGCTTGGTGGAGTTGTTCTAGCACAAGGTGGTACTGCTGGGGTATTGGCTCCGGGGTCGAGCTATCGCTATCGCATGACGTTTGTTGATGCCAACGGGAATGAAGGAGTGACTAGCGCTTCAACTGCTTCGTTCGTTATGCCTGCTGGACAAAGGTCCATTCAGCTTAGCAATCTGCCGACGGCCACAGCTGGGTTTGTTGCGAGAAAAGTCTATCGCAGCGACGATGGCGGTGTGTTCCGGTTGGTCGCGGAATTGGATCGAAGCAGCACCATTCTCTTGGATGCAGCTGGCCAGCAAGAACCAATTTTGACTATCTCGACTGTCGTTTCGCGTGCACGACTCGATTCGAGCCTCACTATTGATCCTGGAATGGTTGTTAAGTTGCAGTCCGGCCGCATTGTCGCAGATGTAGGCGCGCAGCTCGTCGCGGAAGGCAGCGAAACACTGCCTATCGTGTTTACGAGCCGACAAGACGATCGATTTGGGGCAGGTGGAACATTTGATACCAATAACGACGTGTCGATTTCAGCACCACAGCCTGGTGATTGGGGTGGGCTTTACTTCGGTCGTATCAGCACTGGATCATTGGATTCAGTAACGGTTTCATTTGGTGGCGGGATCACCTCTATCGCTGGTACATTCGCTGGCTTCAATGCAATTGAAGTTCACCAAGCAGATGTTCGCATCACGAATTCGTTGATCGAACGAAATGCTTCGGGGGTAGGCGGAGTTTCAACTCCGAATCGTCAGGGAGCGGAGTTTAATTCACCGTCTGCGATTTTCGTGCGAGGCTCTCAGCCGATCATCGTTGACAACATCATTCGAAACAACAACTCACCCGCGATCAGTATTGATGCGAATTCAATGAGTGGCGACTCGTTGGTAGACACAGGGCGTTACACAGGGCTCGCAAATCGTTATGCAGCCATTACCGAGAACAAGGGGCCTTTGCTTCGCGGTAATGCGCTCGGCGGCAATACGATCAACGGGATGTCGATTCGCGGTGGGACGCTGAACACCGAGAGCGTCTGGGACGACACCGACATTGTTCACGTAGTCCTCAATGAAATTTTGGTTCCTGATTTGTACGTGTTTGGTGGGCTCAAGCTGCAAAGCAGTCCCAACGAAAGCCTTGTCGTAAAATTTGGAACTGGGGCAGGTCTGACGAGTAGGGGACGTCCACTTGACATCGATGATCGAATCGGTGGAACGCTTCAGGTCATTGGTACGCCTGGATTCCCGGTAATCTTGACTAGTTTGGCGGACGATACCGCTGGGGCTGGTTTCGACCCAAATGGCCGTGCTCAGACCGATACCAACAGCGATGGTAGCGCTACCCGTCCCGTGGCAGGATCGTGGCGCAGCTTGCGGATCGCTGAGTTCAGCAACGACCGAAACGTTGTCACGACGACAGAGCTAGAACCAGCTCAATCGACGGGTGCTGGCGTCAATGCATTTCCTAGCACCGCCCAATATCTCGGGATTCTCGCGCCAAACGAAAAGTCGGGTGACGACAATTCTCGGTTGGGTTACACCATTTCTGGTGTGATCAACAACATCAACGATCTCGACGTCTACAGTTTCCGGGGTAAGGCAGGTTCAAGTGTTTGGTTGGATATCGATCGAACCAACATTAGCCTCGACTCGGTAGTGGAGCTCATCGACTCAAACGGAGTCATCACGGCCCAGAGCGACAATAGTTTCAGCGAATCGCAGGGGGCAGGGGTGTTGCCTTTGTATTTTAATTCTTCTGCGATTGACGGGCGATTCGTCAATCCGATGCAGACGAGCCCATTGAGTCCGAGAAACGGTGGCAGCGGTGCCGCGTCCCTGACCAATACCTTTGCAGACTTCTACTCAACCAATCCACTCGATGCTGGTATGAGAGTGGTTTTGCCCGGCACGAGCGGCACAGTCAACACTTACTTTGTTCGTGTTCGAAGCAGCAACATTGACTCGCGAGTTGCCACAGTCGCTGAAAGAGAAGCACTGCGAACCGGCGACGTCAATGGCGGAAAGACCGAAGGACAGTACCAACTCCAGATCCGACTTCGAGAAACAGACGAGTTTGGCGGTTCTTCGATTAGCTTGGCGGATGTGCGATACGCAACCAACGCGATTGAAGTACTTGGAATGCCAACGCACTCGCCTCTCGTCGGTGAAGCTGTGGAGTTGGCCACAAACAACAATCAAATTGCCAATGCGCTAGACCTCGGCAATTTGGCTAATACGGACCGGGCTGCACTCTCCGTCGCTGGAGATTTGAATAGCCTACAGGATGTCGATTGGTATCGATTCCAAGTCAACCAAGTTTCGTTGCAAAGCGGTGGCTTGGTTCAGCACTTGTCGGCTGTCATCGACGTTGACTACGCGGACGGACTCGGTCGTGCAAACACCAGTTTGTGGCTGTTCTACGATGATCAGAATGGTCTTGGAAGTGGAACGAATAGGGGCATTCGATTGGTTGCCTTTGGAAATGACTCGAACATTGCGGACGATTTTGGCGCGCCATTGCAAGGCAGCGACGTGGACGATTTGTCCCGTGGATCTGCGGGTATTTTGGACGCTTTCCTGGGAAACATCGAGCTTCCAAGTGGTAACTACTTCCTTGCGATCACTTCGAATGAGCTTGCATCCGATTATTTGAACCAGTTCTACCGTGCGGACGCAGGCGGAAATCCGCTGACGCGGGTCGAGCCAGTCAATAGTGTTACCAGAATCATCGAGGATCGATTTGGTGGATCGACGAACACGGCGGTAGGTCCTTTGCAGACAGCGTTCGTTGGTGGAACGGCAAACACGGTTCCTTACAACTTGTCTGATGTGGTTCTGTTTGTATCGCAACCTGCGCCGGGTGCCGATACAAGCGAGCTGATCAGTATCAACGCGCTAACTGGGCAGCAAGTTTCGTTGATCAGCCGATTTCCGTTCGTTGAAGACATTACGATGCGCGGCGACGGTACGATTCACGGGGCTCGCTCACCGCAGGTAGGGATTGTCAATGATGCAAATAGCGGAGGAATCCTCCAGGTCGATGCTGCTGGCAATGCGACGACAACGGCGATAACCGCTGGGTCGGGAATTCAAACATTTGAAATGGATCGTAGCGTAGCGCCACCAGTGGTTGCGCAGGCTCTCACACCGGGCGCTGGAAACACTCGCGCTGGGCGCGGAATGGAGTTCTTGGGATTGACCTATCCGCAAGTCGGTGGAACCCAGTTCCTCTACGGTGTTGGCTCCCGAGTTAACGCATTGACATTCGATGCTGGAACGATTCAGCGCGACGCGCGAAATTATGTTTACAAGCTTGATCCTGCATCGCTAGCGGCCATCAGTGCCCCCCAAAATGATCGTTCCGCCGGACCACCAGAGACTCGTCTCCAGGGAGCGGGAACGCAAATTGTTGAGCGGGGTTATATCGACACGACCCGAGATGCGGGTGGACAAGTTAATCCAACACGAAACGCGCAGAATGCAACTGCGCAGACCATTCGGATGGACAACGCTTCATCGACAACATTGCCGTCTCTTTTGTCCGGTGACACAGTGACCATCCAAACTGGTTTGGACACCGGTTTGCCGACGACGACTACATTCACATGGCAAGCGACGGAGCTTTCAGCGACTCTCGTTGCCGATACAACTCCTCAGCGCCTGCTGAATCCAATTTTCCCACCACCTGCTCCAACAAATCCATTCCTTGATGGAATGTCTTTTCGGTTGGATACGGTCACCAATGTCAAGACATTTGAAATCGAAACCGGGCGTGTGTTGGTGAACAATCACCAGCAAGGCAGCGACATCGACAAGTTTACGTTTTCTGTGGTTAGTCAAGTAGACCCAGCGAACCCACCCGTTACAACACGTTTCGAATTTGATCGCGATACACAGATGACTAGTAATGTCCGTGTGACGTTCGATCAAGCGGCTACAACGCAGCTTCAGCTTTCAACAAGTATTGCCGCGTCGATAAACGCAAACGTACCGGGGGTTGAAGCTCGTCTGTTGCCGGGCACGAATCGAATTTCGTTGCGATATTCGTCCGCGGCAAATCGGGATAGGCAACCAGGTTTGCACATCGGCGCCCAGGCGGGCGCAGTCGGTTCGAACCCGATGTTGGTGACCGAAATCATCGACAATTTCCCGACGCTCGGATCTGGTGAAAGTTATGACGGTGCTTATTTCACGATCACCGATACACTCGGAAACTCAGTAACGTTCGAATTTGACAACAACAATAGCGTTGTGTTTGGTGGCGCTATTGTCCCAATCGATTTCACTGCGGCTACCACACAGCAATTTTTGACACAGTCGATTTCCGCGGCGATTAACAACGCGTTCGCAGCATTCGGCGGCACGGTTCAAGCGATCTTTACGCCTGGTTCGAATCGTCTCAAGCTGATTGGTGACTCGGAAATCGTACAGCCGCGGGACATCCCGGGGCGAGTGAGCCCAATTTCGTTCACGGCGCAAACAGGCGCGGAACGTAATGTTGGCTTCTTGTTCAACAATGTGTTCCTGACTGGTCAAGACTACGACGGTGTTTCGTTTGATATCCAGGGAGTCGCCTATGAGCTCGACTCTGATTCCTCGGTAGTGGAAACCCCAACGCTTCGCCAGATCGT
>CANHVO010000172.1 GCA_947463915.1 Planctomycetaceae bacterium | reverse complement strand
ACTTGAAGCAACGAGGCATGTTCGAAGACACTTTGTTTGTATGGACGACTGAATTTGGGCGAAGTCCGACGACTCAAGGGATCGGAGCACCAGGACGCGATCACCATCCGACGGCGTTTACCTGTTTTTTAGCGGGCGCTGGGGTCAAAAAGGGAATCGAGTATGGCAGTTCAGATGAGATCGGTTACTTTGCAGCTGAGAACAAAGTTACGATCCCTGATTTCCACGCAACCATTCTGCATTTATTGGGATTGAATCACGAGAAGTTAACGTTCTACCACAACGGCATAAACCGTCGTCTAACCGACGTTCACGGTCAAGTTGTTCAAGGTATTTTAACGTAGAGTTTGACAATCCTCCCAGTGTAAAGCGATTGTCCTCAATCGCTTGGCAGGCACTTTTGGTTCGTTCAGCGAAGACGTTAACCAAGCGAATTTGGCGTGATGGTTAGCGCACCAAGCATGTTTCGAACCAAGGGCACAAGGCCCTCGTTCGCTTTGGTATGTTGGCCCCACGGATCTGTGTCCGGCATGACTCCTCCAGCCCTCCCCTACTGGAATTTGATTGCGGGGACGGATAAGCTCAATAGAACGTTCGCGTGAGCGCGATAACATTTCCGTCCTGGCCTTTTTTGGAGTCCTCTCATGGCTACCGTTACGTCGCCTGTTGCTCAGCCGAAAGTCAAACATACCGAGTGCTTTATCGATGGCCAGTGGCGGCCTGCGATGTCCGGAAAGACATTTGAAACCATCAATCCAGCCACCGAAGAGGTCATCTGCGAAGTTGCCGAAGGGGACAAAGCAGACGTCGATGCTGCGGTCAAGGCGGCTCGTCATGCGTTCGACAGTGGACCTTGGAGCAAGATGGACGCTCGCGATCGCGGTAGAATTATGTACCGCTTGGCCGATCTGATCGAGGAAGAAATCGACGAACTCGCCGCTTTAGAAACACTCGACAATGGCAAGCCGATTCGTGAGTCTCGGAATGCCGACTTGCCTTTGGTAATCGATTGCTTGCGATATTATGCGGGCTATGCGGACAAGATTCACGGCTCGACAATTCCGATTCGCGGGAACTACTTTACCTATACCCGACGTGAAGCGGTCGGAGTTGCTGGGCAAATCATCCCTTGGAATTTCCCAATGTTGATGACCGCGTGGAAGTGGGGGCCTGCGTTGGCTTCTGGTTGCACCATCGTAATGAAGCCAGCCGAACAGACGCCGCTCACTTGCCTTCGCATGGCTCAGTTAGCAAAAGAAGCAGGCATACCCGATGGCGTTATCAACGTCGTGCCTGGTTACGGCCCAACCGCTGGCGCCTCGGTCGTAAAACATCCAGGAGTCGACAAGATCGCGTTTACCGGCGAGCATCGAACGGCTCAAATCATCATGCGTGATGCGGCCGAATCGCTCAAACGACTAACGTTTGAATTGGGTGGTAAGAGCCCAAATGTCGTGCTAGCCGATGCGAACTTGGACAAAGCTGCACAGGGAGCTTATGTCGGGTTGTTCCTGAACCAAGGACAATGCTGTTGTGCAGGTAGCCGCGTGTTTGTCGAAAAGAAAGCCCACGATGAGTTCATGGACAAGCTGACGAAGCTGACAAAAAACCGAAAGCTCGGCAACCCTTTTTCGTTGGAGACCGAGCAAGGCCCACAAATTGACAAAGCTCAATTTGACAAGATCATGAGCTACATCGACAAAGGAAACAACGATGGAGCCAAGTGCGTTTCCGGTGGTGAGCGTTTCGGAGACAAGGGCTATTTCATTCAGCCTACGGTTTTCGATGGCGTAACCGACTCGATGGCGATCGCCCAAGACGAAATCTTTGGCCCTGTCATGTCCGTCTTGACGTTCGAAGACTGGGAGGACTTGGTCAAGCGAGCGAACAACACCTTCTACGGTCTGGCTGCAGCGGTTTGGACCAAAGATATCTCGCGAGCTCATGACTTCGCTCGACGCGTGCGAGCTGGTACGGTATGGGTAAACTGCTATGACGTGTTCGATGCAGCCGCACCGTTTGGCGGCTTCAAGATGAGCGGTCAAGGACGAGAGCTCGGTGAAGAAGGCCTGAAGGCTTATACCGAATCGAAGACGGTAACGATCAGCTTGGATTGCTGATCGATTTAGAATTTTCGCTTTGAGCTTGGATTCTCGGAGCCACGCCCACGAAGTGTGAGGGCGAGGCTCCTTCGGGAGGGCGAGGCTCCTGCCGAGCTAATGGTTTTTGGATTTAGTCGTTTAACAGTCAGCCGAAGGCGTACTTTGCTTCTTTGGCAGTACGCCTACGGCTGACTGTTAAACGAAGTGCATTTGTTGATATTATGCTGTACAGCCTAAGCCAATCCCATTCGCTCTTTCGGATCCTTGAGAGCATGCTGCAATCGAGCTAATGCTTCGGTTTCGATTTGACGCACTCGTTCGCGCGTCAAGCCGAGCTCGGCACCGATCTCTTTCAGCGTGTGAGGCGGAGTATCATCCAGACCGAAACGCATCTTGAGGACTGTCGCTTCACGGGCATCCAGTTTGCCAACCAATTCGATCGCCGTCTTGAGGACGTCGTGATCGATCATGGCTTCATCAGGACTCTTGACCCGTTCATCCATTACCATCTCACCGAGAGACCAACCGGATTCGGATTGATCGCTTTGTGGAGTCGCGTTGTAAACCTGTATGGCTTTCTTGATGATCGGAAGCTTCTTCTTGGGCAAGCCGAGAATTCGTCCGATTTCTTCCTGAGTTGGCATTCGTCCCAATTCCTCATTGAGACGTGCCGTCGCTCGGCGCCACTTGCTCAGCAATTCGACCATGTAAGCCGGAATGCGGATCGTCTTCGAGGAGTTGATCAGCGCCCGCTTGATCGATTGCTTGATCCAATAACTGGCATAGGTACTGAATCGCGTTCCCATATCAGGATCGAATCCCTCAACGGCGCGAAGTAGCCCCAGATTGCCTTCCTCAATCAAGTCTTGCAAGGCGAGCCCTTTACCGACGTAACTTCGAGCGATATTGACAACCAATCGTAGGTTGGCCCGAACCATTCGGTCGCGAGCTTGCGCATCGCCCTGCGCAATTTGCCGTGCGAGCATTTGCTCATCATCAGCAGTTAACAATTTCATCTCATTGATCTCGCGGAGATATGTTTCCAGCGGAGATTGTGCTTGGGCTCCATCCTTGGGACTTTTGCGACGAGAAATCAGTTTGAGGTCTTCGTCCTGTGAATCCTCCACATCGTCTAGGTATGGGTTTAAGTGAGCCATGAAGTCTCTTTGGACGGAGTGGACAATAGAATTTTGGGGGAAGCTACAGCAGTCATCCCACCGAAAGTTAGTGCGTTCCAACCCTATCGTCCAGTAAATGCATGCAAATTAAGAAAATGCGATACTGTGCAGCGCCTAGCGATTATCGGGCTAGACCTAAACCCTTTGGCAGAATAGGTTTTCGATGTATAATCCGGACGCGTCGTGCGAGCGGCATTGCAGGTAGGGTGAGTACGAGTTGCAAGATCGATTCAACTCATCCAATCGGAATCTGCCTGCTTGGAATCGAATCGCCTCGAAACATTCCCTTTACCAACACTCAATTCCAATATGCTTTCAACTGTTCTCGATCCGACAACCCACCCTAGCAGCGATTCCGTTTGGCAAAACCTTGCAACATCCGTGCTGGCAGGTCAAGCGACAACTCGCGAGCAAGCCTTGACAATCCTAGGCTCCAGCGACGACGAGCTGCTGGATTTGATTTCAGGGGCATACAGGATTCGGCATCAGTATTTCGCCAAAACAGTGCAGCTGTACTTCTTGATGAACGCGAAAAGCGGCTTGTGCCCCGAGGACTGCAACTACTGTAGTCAATCGAAAATTTCGGATGCTCCGATTCCAAAGTACAACATCCTTAGTCGTGACAAGTTGCTCGATGGAGCTCGAGTTGCTGCAGAACGCAAAAGCAAGACGTACTGCATTGTCATTAGCGGTCGTGCTCCGAATGAACGGGAGATGAAAGCGGTTGAAACGATTGTTCCGCAAATCAAGGAGCAGTACGGCCTCAACATTTGCGCATGCCTGGGGCTCTTGGACGAAGACCAAGCCAAACGCCTCAAAGCGGCTGGCGTTGACAAGGTGAATCACAATCTGAATACCAGTCGTGAGTACTATCCAGAAATCTGTACCACGCATACCTTCGACGATCGTGTTGAGACGCTTAAGAATGTTCGCAAGGCAGGGATGGAGCTATGCAGCGGCGGAATTATCGGAATGGGCGAAAAGCACGAAGACATCGTCCAGATGGCTTTTGAACTGAGTGAGTTGTCTGTCGAATCGATTCCACTGAACTTCTTGCATTCGATCGACGGAACCCCCTTAGAGCGAAAAGAGTATCTCAACCCACGCGATTGCTTGCGAGCACTTTGCATGTTCCGATACGTGAATCCAAAGAGCGAGTTGCGGATCGCAGGTGGACGGGAACGGCACCTTAGAAGCTTACAGCCGTTGGGGCTTTATGTTGCGAACAGCATTTTCGTGGGCGATTACTTGACCACTCAAGGACAGCCGCCAAAAGAAGACTACGACATGATCGCGGATATGGGATTTGAAGTAACCGGCTGTGCAAGTACGCCTGCGGCCGACTGTTAGTGCGAGCAGTGAGGGCCTTTAGGCGAGCGGCGGAATGAAAAACACCGTAGCTGGATTCGCCAGAATTCAGAACACACTGAATTCTGGCGAATCCAGCTACGATTCGTGGTTCATTTCCTGCTACGATTCGTGGTTCATTTCCTGCTACGATTCGTGGTTCATTTCCAGCTACGATTCGTGGTTCGTTTTTCCTGCCGATCGCCTAGACTCCCCATTGGACAAACGTTGTAACCAGTACAACCCATACATTTGCCATCCAAGAAGCATCTTTGCGCCTTAATCACGACACGATTCTCATTTGACACTGGAGCCGTTCAACCTAAGGTTTGGAATGTTAACTTCATCCACGCCAGGTCCACTGTTGAGCGTCAAAAGCGGTAGCAGCAACATGATCCAAGACGAGCGGTCGTATCGAATCACCTTTTTGGGACTTATTGCTTGGGTAAGCATTTGTTTGCTAATCGCTGGCTGGGGGCAATTGGAAACGAGCCAGGTTCGAATACTCTCGTTTGCCGGGCTTTTCGGCCTGATCGCAGCGGTCGGTTTAGCGGAAGCGCTACGCTCCGAATCGAGTCTGAAGTTTGCTAAACTTATGGCATCTTCGACGACCGACCCGCTGACTGGAGTTGGCAATCGTCGTTGTCTCGATACAGAGATCGAACGCCGCATAGCCCAGTTGCGACGACAAGGAACGACTGTCTCCCTGCTGATGATTGATGTGGATCACTTTAAGCAACTCAACGATGAGTTTGGACACTTGGCAGGTGACGCAGTCTTGCGTAACTTGGCCAAGCTGTTGGATAAAACGCTTCGAGATACGGACCTACTTACACGGTTCGGCGGCGAAGAGTTTGTGGCCGTTTTACCCGGCACCGATCTTCACCAAGCCCGGCTTGCCGGCGAGCGCATTCGACATGCGATTGAATGTTCTCGGGTTAGTTTCAACGGCTCGGAACTTGGAGTCACCATCAGCGTTGGCGTTACGGAAGCGTTGACAAACGATTCGCCGGAGACGTTTTTAAACAGAGCCGACCAAGCTTTGTACGAAGCCAAAAGCGCCGGTCGTAACTGCTGCTACTTCCGAATTAAAGAAGAAAAAGGGACTCGGAATATAGTCGATCCGTCCTTGAATGAGCCTGTTCTCGTTTAAACCGATTTCTGTGTGAATGAGTGTCGCACAATTGTCCGCAATTGTTGCTGAACTGAAGAACCACAATTCGTTTAACAGTCAGCCGTAGGCGTACTGTCAACGAAGCAAAGTACGCCTTTGGCTGACTGTTAAACGACTAACTCAACAGGCCTCGAGCCCCGCCGCTACGAACTGTCACCGTTTTACCGTTATACGGCTAACCCAGTGTCGCAAACACACTAGCCATCACTCAATGGCTGAGAACTGCGTAGATACGCCAGCAGGTCCGCAATCTGCTGGTCCGTCAACGCATTGAGCATCCCCTCTGGCATCAACGATGTCGCTTGAGGTAGCACTTGTTCCAGTTCCGATTTCGCGAGTACATACGACTTGCCATCCACTCCCTTCAATGTAATCTGCTCGTCGTTCTGGTTTTCAATGAAACCGGTCAGCACCGATCCGTCTTCCATTCGGACGCCAACCGTTTGATACCCCTCGCGAATCTCAAGACTCGGTGCAATGATGTTTCGAACTAAAGCTTGAAGTTGGTCGCGTTGATAGCCCGTTAAGTCTGGGCCTATCTCGCCACCTTCCGCGTAGAGCTTGTGGCAGCGCGCGCAGTTGGCTTTGAATTGAGATTTGCCTCGATACGGATCACCCTCGGTCGTCCCGATCCGCTCGAGAAGATTCGTAACTTCCTTTTGTGCTTGCGCCAAATCAGGACCAACCAAGCCCGGATAAAGTTTGCCAATTTGGCTTTGCAGGTTTTCGTCATTGTGCAACCGCATCGCGCGAACGCACTCAATCGGCATCGACTTAGCATCGACGTTTCCTGCCGAAGCTTGCTCAACCCACGCTCGCGTCCATGATTTGCGAGCCCCCAACACCGAACCACTCACTGCTCTCAACGTAGGATTTAGTTCCGGCCAAGCCTTTAGGATAGCCGTCGGCACGTCCGGAGACTCAAATCCTGTCATTGCCGAAAACGAAGCGGCACGCAATGGCTCAACGTCGCTGGCGTTACTTGCGATCTTGATAAGGTTCGGCAACGCATCCAAATCATGAAGTTCCCCGAAAAGTTGGACCATTTGAATACGCTTGGCAGATGCCTGTTTCGTATCAAGAAGCAACACCATCGCTTGGCTTTTGGCCTCGACATCTCCTCGTCGCAACCGCAGAGTCAAAGAAGGCTGTCCCAGGCCGATCAATGCATCGATGACCCCATCTGGGACTCCGAGCAGCGAACGTCCAACAAAGGCTCGCTCGAACGCGTCGTTTGCATGTTTGGCTGCGACGTTTCGAATTGCTTCGGGCTGCTCTCCGACCTTCTTTAGTATTTGACTGATTGCGACCATACTCCGTGGTGAATTGGTCTTTGCCCAAATTTCAATCAAATTCGGCGCAATACGTTGATTGGCAATCGATGAAGTCCAGAAGTGCTCGTCCCATTGAAACTTGCTCAGCACGCGATCGATGTCGTCCGAGTGTGGTTCAACTGCCCACCAGATCATGAGGGGGAGTGAGAGATCGCTTTCCGGCAAATTGCGAGACAAGAGGGCCGAAACCAGGGTTAAAGCCTCTTCCGCAGGCAAGCGTTTTGCCGAACTCGCAATTTGGCAAAGGACCTTAACGTCCTCTTCGCTTTCAGCAAGCTTCGCGATGGCGGCGGCCGCGTCCCGACTTACCTCCCGATCGTCGCAAATTAGCCGAATCGCCCACGACCGAACTGCCGGATTGCCATTGGCTAAAAGCGTACTCATAGGTATCGCTTCCTCGCCGTTAGCCAAAATCGTATCGGCGACCCAGCCACATGCATGCGCCGTCCATAGAGACTCCAATGCGATCTGCTCGCCAGTTGCAAGCCCAGCCTCAACCTGACGCCGAAGCTCTCCCCGCATCGGATGCTGAGCCAACAATTCCCGAGCTTTCCAACGTCGCCAACGATACGGGTGCTTCAACCGGTCGGCCAGGTAACGCAACGATTTCAAATCGGTTCCGTTTGCCAAAGCTGCATTCCAAGGAGAGGCCTCTTTTGTTTGCACAGGTTTGAATCGATAAACGCGGCCGTGATCTCGATCCATTTTGCCAACGTGTGCATAAAGGTGAGCTACTTGGAAATCGTACCAGTCACAAACGTAGGCAGCCCCGTCTGGTCCATCTTGAATTGCAACAGGCCGGAACCATTTGTCGTCACTTGCGACGGTATCTGAAATATCTTTGGTCGAAAACGTTGAGCCTATCGGAGACAATTCTGTCTGTATCAATTTGCCATGAAGCGGATCGACGGCCAACATCGAATGTGGCATCGCTTCCCCAAAGGCAGTCCCATCTGTCATCAACATGGCGTGGGTGAATCGCTGGATCGGCGGATGCTGCATTGGGTCTAGGTAGCCGAACGTATTTGGATTGGATAATCCGCCATGCTTCGAAAAGCCTTTTCGATAATAAGCGTCTTGGAGATAGTGAAAGCCCCGAGTATCCCCGCCATTGTGGCCTGAGAAGACTTCTCCTTGATCATTGAATGCCACCGAAAAAGCGTTTCCGCCACCTTCTGCAAAGATCTCGTACTTGTGGGTAATCGGATGATATCGCCAGATGGCTTGTCCCATTGAGCGTTTGGGCGATTCCTTCGAACCATAACGTCGGACGCTACCGCTAACGGTACTGCCTTGTGCTGCATACAGCCATCCATCTGGCCCCATACACAAACTGTTGACGACCGAGTGCGTGTCCTCAAGACCAAATCCTTCGAGGTGCACTTCCGGCGGACCATCAGCCTTGAGATCATGGTCACGGTCGGCATAAAAGAGAAGGTAGGGTGGATTCAATACCCAAGCTCCTTGAGCGGTTGGGACCACAGAGGTTGCAATGTTGAGGCCGTCGACAAAAGTAGTTTCGGTCTCAAGCGTGCCATCCCCATCGCGATCTTCATGGACCGTGATCTTGTCGGCTCCTGGCACTCCGCCGTGACCTGGAGGTAACGGTACCGAGTCGTAAACCGTTCGCCAAAAGTTATCGCGGCTTAGTCTTCTCAACCCCGCTGGCTCGGGATATTGGAGATACTGCACGACCCACAGTCGGCCGTAGGAATCATGCGCTGTGCTAAGGGGTTGGCTGATTGCAGGGTCCGCGAGCAACTTCTCCATTTCATAGCCCTCAGCCAATCGGAATTTGGAACGAGCTTCTGTTGGAGATAACGCGGGGCCTTGTCCTTGATCCTGAGGAAGCTGTCGACCAACAGCGGTACCAAGAGTGAGGAACGTTGCGAACAGGCTGTTCAACAAAACGCGTATGTTTGAGTACATGGCAATCTCCAGTTGGTAGGATATTTCTGGATGAGGAGGGAAGGCGTGGCTGCTTTATTCTAACTCCCCATCTCCTCCTCAGGAGGAGATGGCAACGTGATGTAGCAATCTCCGCTGCTAAAAACAGGCTTTTGTGTAGCAATCGTCAAGACTTTCGGCTGCATCGCCTAAACGACCGAAACTCTTGACGAGTTTCGCTACAAAATGCTTCACAGCGAGGAGGAGGAGGGGGGGGAAGAAACCACTAAACAACATCTACTACTTCATTCGCTTCATCGCTTCTTGAATCAACGGCCCTGCGACCTTCACCGCCGCATCCCGCAAGAGCAGTCCTGTTTGGTAGGCTTGGCTGCGAAGCTGGCTCCAATACTCACTCGCATGATACTCACGGAGCAATCGAAGCAATTTCGCTCGATCGGCTTCCGGAAGCAAAAAAAGCAGGACCGGAATCAGCGACTCCATCACGTTTTGATTGGACTCTTGCCGAAGGCAAATCGGGACAATTCTCTCTACTGGCACCGTTAGCTCAGTTTCAAGCGTTGCGATGACCGCCGAGATGTTTCGAGCTTTGATCGAATTTTGATCTCGCAAATCGTATGGCGGGTTCCATTCTGCAAACGGACGAAGCTGATCAATGTGCGTTACAGCAACGACGACAGGAGGCAGGGAGCGAAGCTGGTTCGATGCAAATCGCTCTCGCAAGTCGCTTAGCAATTGCAAATCGGGCGCGCGAGCCGCGGTGACGGCCGAGCAGACCATGATGATCAGATCGCATTGAATAAGCTCTTGATCCAGTTGCGACAACGCGCGACGATCCTCTTTTCCGCCAAAGCCTTCCGTATCAAATAAGATCGCCTTCGGAAGCCCGTCCCGTTCAAGTACATATGGAGTGATCGATGTCGTGCATGGCAATGAATCCGTGGCCGCACGCACTTCACCAAACATTGCATTGACCAAACTCGATTTCCCAGCCTTTGCTTGGCCAAGCACCATGATGCGAAGTGGTTCGTTGTCCTGAGACTTTTCTAGAATCGATGCCTTTCGATGATCCGCGACGGATACTGGCGATTGGAACTCCTGGAATTTCCCTTCGTGAATCGCAAGCTGACCACTGTAAAGTTGGATCGCATATTCGCCAGCCCTCCGAACACTGTAGCCAATCGCCCATCGCTTGGCTTCTTCGAACGCAGTCACGCTCAGGTCACCCAAGAGATTGTCGTTCGCCTCTTTGAACACTCCGGAAACAGGGTTCATGACAAATCGGATGATTCGATAGCCGAGTCGCCACGGGCTCGACGCTGATGTGAACTCCGATGTGTTCTTCCATAACAACGTCAATTGCTCGAGTTGCCGAATGGTTAAAACGTGCGAGCCCGGCACCTGAGCTTTTGTCGCCAAACGCAAATCATGTAAGACCCGCTCTCCGATCAACATCGCATCGGGCACCGTAATCTCGAGCGCGGGTTTCGCAGAGGTGCGACCAAATTTCAAGGCCGCGGTATCGAAAACCTCGATCGCAAGTCGCTTCCACGCTTCGGAATCGTCCAAGGCTGGCGGTTTGCTTTCGACTCTAAGTGCAATCTTATCGATCGCCTCTCTCGCTCCAGTTTCTCCGTTTGCCCCAAGCGAATCCATGGTCGCGTCAATAGGCTTGAGCTTCTTGACTCGAAAGATCCTATCCAAATTCCAACCAAAGAGTGAGATAGCGGTCGCCGCGATCGCAAACCAAGTGAACAGCCCCCGCTCATAAAGCGCCCAACAGCCCATTCCCATCAAGATTACGTAGGGAACCAAACACAAGAACGCTACAAGAGCAAATCGCAACTTCCATCGGAGCATAATGAGTTATCCGCCACTGACAGGTGTAGTGCGATCATCGCGATTTAAGAACCCTGTAAAACGCTTGCGTCCTTCTTCCAACTCTTTGGCATAAAACGCGCGAAGCTGGCCCGCATCGGGTGTCGCTCCCCGTCGAAGCTGAGCAAAATACCAACTGAGCGAACAGCCGAGAGCATAGGTAGTGGCTGCGTTGTAGGCCGCTCCAAAGACGCTTCCAAAGACAGGTATGAACTTCGCCAACAAGCTGCGAACGATACGGGCCACCATGCTTCCCCCAACCGCTGTTCCAAACTCGGTCATCAATTGGGCCGTCAGCGGCTGACCATAGATCGAAGACAATGCATGAAACATTTTCGCTTGAATGCCGATCACGACCGGTATATCCACTAATGGCCACGGGACCGCACCCGCTCCACCAGCCGCAATGCTATACGAAATGATATGCCGCCATGCCTTGGCGTAGTACATATCGCCAAGCTCCGCTCGCAATTCTGGCTGGGCTTCCATCATCGATCGCAGGCCGTGTGGGAACTCCTGTTCGATGGCATTCCAAAGTGTCTCGAGACCATAATTGGCCGGCTCAAAACCGTCTTCCGGCAATGTCAAATCCACGGCTACAAATCGATTCGAATACGAAGCGAACTCAGTCCTCTGATGTTGTAGCGATCGGGCCAAAGAAGCAGGAACCGACGTCGCCCAATCGGATCGGTCATAAGGATAAGGTTGGACATGCGGATCGCCAAACTTGGCGTAGCCTTCATGGAGCGAAGTCTGGACGACGAGGACTGGCCAATTGGGCCGCGTTTTGCGAATCGTTTTCAGAACATCGAGAACCGATTTCTGAGCGTGGTCCATCGCTTTGACAACGACCATGACCAAATGCGCATTCTCCTGACAGTAGCTCAAGTCTTCCGTCGGATCGTAACCCGCTTCGCCGAGTCCCCGCGTATCCAGAAAACGAAGCCAACAGGACTCTTCATCTGGGAAAGCGAACAGACTCGCGGTACGCGTACACGGTTGAAAACCGTTGCCAATCTCTCCATTGGTGCTGCCTGTGATGGCCCGCACAATGGAGGTCTTTCCGGATTGGGCTTTGCCGAGCAACCATATAACAGGAACAGGCGAATTGATTTGCGACTCACGAAGCTTCTCATTTACCTTCTCTGGATCAACCTGAGGCGCGAGGACTTCCTCACGCAGCGTCTGCCAATATTTTTTGGAAAAGAGCATCGCACTCCAAACGATCTTGGCCGGAACTACGTTGGCCCGTTAACTAGGAAATGAATGATTCGAACCGCATGCCCTTGGCTCTTTGCGTCTGATTCTTCGCTGATCTTGATCTCCAGCTCATGGTTTCCATCCGCCAACTCGGACGCAAGCATTTTCGCCCAAGGCAAATGCAGACCAGAGCTCCATTGAGTATACAACGATAGCTTCTGCCAAACTCCTTGGTCGACACGATATTCGATTGCACCCGTATCTGGACCTGCGGCCACAAAGACGCCAATTCCAATTCCTTGGAATGCCAACTTCATCGTTGAACCTGGGGTATCGGCAATCAAGGCAGGAACATCGACAAAACCGGGACGCGTTCCAGCCTTGTCGACCGGTTTCCAGCGTGGCTCAATCGTCCACCCTTGGTTCAGTGTCAGCATTTTGTTGGCGTTCGCATCCAACGGCCCTACAAGTCGGCCGAAGAAATAACTGGATTTATCCAATGGCTGCGGCAGCATTCGAACCGATGCAAGGGATTTAGTATCGGCATCGCCCCAAGCCGCCGACAGGAGTCTGCCTATGGACTTGGCATATAGTTCGTGACCAAATGGTGCTGGATGCAAATCGCGGAAGTCCTTCTCCCAAGTGAATTCACCCGCTGCGATTCGTTCCGTAACCTCTCTGGCGAGATTGATCGACGGTATACGGTAGTGTTCGGCAACGCGTTCATGGTTGGCGATGACGACCGGCGTTTTTCCTTGTCGTATTTCGGCGATCTTGCCCGGGTCGACAAAATGCAACAAAACGACGTCCATCTTTGGGTTCGACAAAATGGCTTGGCGAACGATTCCCTCCATTCCACGAACTTGTTCGATATCCGCAAAGCCATTGGTGTCATCATTCACAGCGGCCTCTTCGAAAAGCAGATCGACAGTTCCTTTCGATAGAACATCGCGTTCGAATCGAAAGGCACCTGGAGTGGAACCAAGCGATGGGATGCCAGCAGCGATAAAATCAAATTCGGTATCTGGGAATCTTCGCTTGAGTTCTTCACATGCGAGATCCCGCCAGCCTTTGGAGGCAGTGATCGAGCCACCGAGAAATGCGACACGACCTCGCTTCTCACTCAAAAACTTTTCGCGACTTTGCCGCAAACCGTCACGCAATTGAAAGTAGTCGTATCCAAACGGCGTTAGCGGCTCCGTGACTTGGTCCGGAAATCCAGTGTGAGACAAAACGAAATTCACGATGCGAGTTGGATCTTCCAAACTATGGGGATGATGATTGCAGTTGGGTTTGGAAATCAATGTCATCAAGCCCCCAAACTCTTGGTAACGCTTTTGAACCAACAGCGAGTTCTCGTCGATTGGAACCACATCATCGGCGGCACCACAAACATGCAGCAATGGAATCTTGGCTGTCGCCAAAACCTCCAGGTTATTGATTGGATTGAGTTTGCTCGTGGCAGCTTCGAGTTCAGTCAACTGATACAACTTTAGCAATCGCTCCCAATCCCCTGGTGAGCCTTTTCCCTTACCTTTGCCACCAGGCCAACTTGTGAAGTCGCAAACGGGTGCGTCGTTGTAGATACAAGCAACTTTGTCAGGATTGCGAGCAGCCCAGTTCAAGGCAAATAAGCCACCGCGGCTGAATCCTTCGAGAACCGTTTTTTGAGACAATAGATGATCTGCGGTCACCTTCTCAAAAGTCGAATCCATAATCGCCATCGCAGTAGGGCTACCGTAAAGGTTTTGAAGGTCCACGTAAGCGACGTGAAAACCCTTTTTTAGCAACGCGATATCGGCTTGAGGTTGATGGCCAAAAAACTCGGTACGCCATATCCAAGGCCTGCCAGGAGCTGCGACGGCGGGCTCTATGAGAAACGCTTTGTGCTGGTTGATCACAAAATCGACTTTGTTGAAGCCTTGCCAACTCTGAGCAAAAATCGTATTGGATGAAAGGACGAACGCTAGAAGGGCCATGCACCGAGACAAAAAGGAACGTCGCAGTATCGTAAGCATCGTGATTTGCCTGATTGATCTTGCCCCCCCTCGCCCCTTCAAGGCAACGCTGTGAAGGATTATTCGTAGGGAAAATTGGGGTTTTGTTGTTCGGAGTAATATGAAAAAAGACCAGATCCCCCCGTAACCAACTGAAACGTATCAGTCAGAAAGGAATCTGGCCATGAGT
>CANHVO010000171.1 GCA_947463915.1 Planctomycetaceae bacterium | reverse complement strand
TTGTCGATGATGCGCACTGCCGATTCTTGTGTATGGATCGTAATTTCTTGAATCGAATCGAGCCTGTCGATGACATGGGAATGCAACTTCATAGCGGCTTCTGCGGCCGTTTGAGCATGGAACTCCGCCGGGAACGATACTTTGAACAAGATGTTTTCCATAACATAACTACCGAACTCACGACTGATCACCACCGGCTTGTCCTTGAGGACAACATCGTTGAAACCCCAACGGGGGGCAGTCAAGGCTGAGGCATAGCCCATCTCACCGGTCATGGTCCAAAGCGCCAGTTGAACCGCACGTTGCGTTGCATCGCCCGCGGCCCAGCTTTTGCGTGAACCAGTGTTGGGGGCATGCCTATAGGTGCGAAGCGCTCCGCCATCGAGCCAGGCCAGACTAACCGCGTCCGCAATCTGCTCTTCGGAACCGCCAAGTATCGAACAAGCGACGGCAGTCGACGCGATTCGAACGAGCAGCACATGGTCGAGGCCAACGCGATTGAACCCGTTTTCTAATGCCAACACACCTTGGATTTCATACGCTTGGATGGCCGCGTAGAGAACATCGCGAATGGTCCATTCGCGACCGGGTTGCCATTGATTATCCGGATTACGATCCAAAAAATCAGTTAATGCAAGAATCGCGCCAAAGTTATCGGACGGATGCCCCCATTCGGCAGCCAGCCAAGTGTCGTTGTAATCCAGCCAACGGATCATGCAGCCAATATTGAATGCAGCCTTTACCGGCTCCAGTTGCCACGACGTTCCTGGAACGCGAGCCCCATTGGGAAACGTTGCTCCGGGGACGACCGGGCCTAGCATCTTCGTGCAAGCTGGATACTGCAAAGCCAATAGTCCGCAGCCCAAACTGTCGAGCAAACACCATCGGGCGGTATCGAACGCTTCTAAACCAAAATCGTGCTTGAAACCGGCATATTCCGCAATTTCGGTCAAAACGGAATCGTAGGGGCGCCTTGATGTCGGATAGGACGAATTCATGGATCAGCTTGTCGCAATGATATCGAGAGGTGGATTTGTGACCGCATCAATATCTTAAGTCTAGCTTATTTTACAGCCAGGGTGAACGACTTGGCTCGCGCTGTCTGGCGAGACAGGCCGACAAATAGCGTAGGAACCTTTGGCTTCAGGCGGGACAAGCCCGCCTAGGAGCCGTGGCCTCGATTGCGGCCAGACGATCTAGCCGAAGAACCGTTCGCTCCGAGTCGGACAAGCCGACTGAGGGCGAAGTCGGGCAAGCCCGACTTTTTAGATTCAGTCGTCTGAGATGATTCAGTCCGCGGATGGTCTATCCCTAACTACTTCTTGACCGGTTTCTTTTCCGTTTCGCTTTTCGATTCCGAGTCTTCGTCCATCTCTTCATCCTCATCCTCATCCTCTTCCTCTTCCTCTTCCTCTTCGTCCTCGTCCTCGTCCTCGTCTGCATCGTTGGCAAAGACAAATGCTGCCCGAACTGGTGGCGGCATCGGCGAATTAGGACCGCGTACGCTTCGCCAAACAATTTCTCCTAGTAACAAATCGTCTGCTGCATCTTCCTTGGCCAAGTTCAAGGTCTCTGACGCGGCTGCTCCCCATGCGAGGGCCGTGTTGGTTGCATTTAAGTCCACATTCGCTGGCACATGTTTGTAAGGCTTTAGGTCGGCGGTTTTGCCGAAGCTGGCGTACATCGGATTGGCCGCAGCATCGAATTGCGTCATAGGCTCAATACCAAGGATCAACTCCATGGATCGCAACATGCTCGAAGTCGAATACAAGGTCGAATCAACCGTTCCTTTGCGAATGTAGGGGCTGATCGCGAGAGCTACGGTTCGGTGTGCATCGACATGGTCCGAACCGTTTTGGGCATCGTCTTCCACAACGAAAATGGCAGACTTGTCCCAGTACTTGCTTTTGGAAATCGTTTCCACCAACTGCCCAAGTGCCAAGTCATTGTCAGCGACCATAGCGGTCGGCGTCAGTTTGCCAACACGAGTTCCGGATGTGTGATCGTTTGGAAGGCGAATGATGACGAGCTGTGGCAAGTTCCCGTCACGTTCAAACTCGGCCATTTTCTCGGCAAAACGCTTGGCTCGATCGACGTCTGTGTACTCCAAGTCGTATCCTCGAAACATCGGATCATAGTGACCCTCCAGAGCAGGTACTCGCGCCTTGCTTGGCTGGCCAAGTGGTCCATTTTGGATAAACTCGCCAAAGCTGAAGTAGCTGACGTTGGACTTCTTGCATGCATCCCAAATGTAACCGCTGGATGGAAATGCAATTTCATAGCCCCCTTCGGATGTATATCCAATCTTGCCTTTGCCACCGCGATAATTGAGCGGCCAGACTCGTTCTACAAAGTCGGTCGCATAAGCGGCCATCGACCACTCGTGGCCATCGGCGCTTACCTCACTTTCGACATAGAAGTTGTCGAGAAGAACAAACTCTTTGACCAAGGCATGATGGTTGGGAGTGACCGCCTCAGGGAAAATACACAAGTTTGCATCGCCGTTGCCTTGTTTCATGTCGCCAAAGACTTGATCGTAAGTTCGGTTTTCTTTGATCACATAAAAACAATGTTTAATCGGAGATGACTCGCCAACTTTGGAAGGAATTGCTGAGTCTTTTGCCAACTCTTGAAGATTGGGTTGTTCATCTTGCTTGAGTGGCGATACCGCGTACGCATCCTTGGTCCATTTCATCATTTGAATCGGGTCCGGCGACGAAATGATACTGAGCGTACCTTTGAACAAACCACCGATATACTCTCGTACCGATGCTGGCAGCTCACGCATGGGATTCGGGCCTTTTGCGTTGTCTCGGGAAGCCAGTCCCTTGCCATTGGTTACCAAAATCTTTTGGTCCCCATCTGCAAAACGCACGCTTGTCGGGTACCAGCCGACAGGAATAAAACCAAGCGACTTCGACTTGCCTCGCTCCCGGACGTCGAAAACGGCAATGTTGTTATTGTCCGCGTTGGCAACAATCAATACGTTTTCGTCAGGCGAAACGGCCAAACTATTCGGAGTGCTGCCGTTCTTCTTCGTCGCATACAGCGAGGTGTGTATGACCTCTTTGGATGTCCCCTTTTCGGTCTCAAGCAAGACGACCGAGTTGTCGTCCGCACATCCGACCAACAGGTGCTTTCCTTCGTCGATAAAGACCATCTCCGTTGGATGGCTTCTTACAGGCCATTCCCCGGCAACGGTCATGGACTCGAGGTTGATAACAGCCACCGAGGACTTGCCCCAAAGGCTTACCATGGCTCGCTTTTTGTCCGGTGCAATCACCACTTCAAACGGAAAACTTCCGGCAGGGAATTCGAGTTTCGAAAGCGTTTTGGATGTTTCGGTTTCGACAACAATCAATTGACTGGCCATCATTCCGCACACCAAAAGTTTCTTGCTGTCGTCTAGGCTAGCCAGAGCAGAGACAACAAACTTTTCCTTGGGATCGACAACTTGGATTTTGCGATCCAATGTCAAGTATCCGGCGCGATGAGCATAAACGTAAACGCATTCATCTTCGGCTCCACTAACAAACAGCTTGCTCCCATCATCGCTGAATCGGAGTCCTTGGAAGGTCTGATCGATGACGACGCTCGAGGTTACTTTTTTGCTCTCCAGCGAAACGATTCGAACTTCGTGTGTCCCCCAACCCGAGTGCAGTACGGCAGCAAATTTCCGGTCTGGGGATAGTTCCATGTGGCTTGGGAAATCGCCAAGATCAACCTGCTCTCCGGCAGGCCGCAAAGACCACCCGTTTGGAAGCAGCGTTTGGCCATTGTTTTGCATGCCAGGCCATCGGATAGGGCTTTTCTTTCCCATGGTTTCTTGGGAAAAGGCTGGGCATACTAAGGATGAGGCAAACGCCAAAGCCAGTGCAGATGAGATGGATCGGAAGTTTTGCATAGTGTGTCGCGAGGTATTGAGTTGTGTTTGTCGTTCAAGCGCGAATGAGTAGATTCGAATGAGACTTATTTTTAGCATAGAAGGCAACTCTCTTGTGGGACGGCAACGAATATTGATGCTTTCTTCATAAAGCCGGTGATTCGTTTAACAGTCAGCCGTAGGCGTACTGCATGCTTTTGACAGTACGCCTACCACTGACTGTTAAACGGCTAAAGCAATAGGATTGGGCTTGCGCGTCGTGCTACAGCAAATGCTTCGCCTTGACCTCAAGGTACCGATTGATGAGCGGCGTGGTCAGCATGTCTGGAAAGGCATCGACGCTTAGTACTCCAGAGGTACCCATTCGCTGGATTAGCTCATGGCGCCATACCAATAGTTGCGCCGCTGCCGCGCTGCGATAGAGCACGCTGTCGTCCAGACTTGGGTTGTCTGCAAAGTCATAGACGGCGCGGTCTCTTAACAACGCTAACAACGGCAAATGCTTGCCCCGCAGCGTACTCAAGTAACCTGTGATTTGCGATGCCGAAACGTCATCGATAATACTGGTAACGAGAACAACCAAAGATCGCTTGCGGCAGTTCCTGGAAAAGTAAAGAAACGCGTCGTCGTAATTCGTCTGTTTCAAACTCGGAAAGCGATCAAAACCGGCGTGCAGCAATCGATTCATTTGTGCTTTACCGCCGCGTACCGGGACGTACGATTCAATCTTGTCCGAGAAGCACAATAAACCGACCGAATCCCCTTGGTGCAAGGCAACATAGCTCAACATCAAGATCGAGTTCAGTGCATAATCCAGCAAGCTCAGACCGCGATACTCATTCGTCATCAGCCGTCCACAATCAAGCAAGAAGACGATGCGTTGACTTTGGTCCGTTTGGAATTGCTTGACCGTTAGTTTGTTGCGTCTGGCCGTTGATCGCCAATCGATATGCTTGTAATTGTCGTCCTTCGTGTAATCGCGAAGACGCTCGAAGTTGTTGTCTTGGCCAGCTTTGCGAGTCTTTCGCACTCCGATAAGGCTCAGGCGGTTCGTACGCGCCAACAACGCATACTCAGCTAACTGCTTCATATCGGGATAGACGAGCAGCTCTCCAGGGCACTCCCTCTTGACCTGCCTTTGCCACAGTCCACCAAAACTCTTTAGCCTGAGATAGACCGATTCGAATTGAAATGATCCTCGCCGCAAGGGACGTATTTTGTAGTCCAACTCGATGCGTTTGCCCGGAACCAGGACGGCGGATAAGACCTCTGGCTCGGAGGTCAATCCGGGAGGCAAATCGTCGCAAACATCGATCAATTTCACTCGATTGCTCCGATTGTCCAAACACAGTTTGACGTCATGTGTGCCACCCAAAGAGCCACTTCGGAGCATTTGACGTTCAACACTCAGTCCGCTGGGACCTGTAATCGTCAGCAAATCGATTACGACGATGGACAAGACCAGAAGGTCAAACATCACAATAAAGTAAATGAAGAGTGGAGACAGTAAGACCAGGAGGGTTGAGGCGCATAAGGGCATCAATAGCCATGTCCACCGCGCGGTTGGAAAAATCCGCCACCCCCAAGCGACCAACAGCAATGGCAAGATCAGTACGATCAAGCCAATCCATGGCGCCCAAAATAGATAGATGCCTATTGTGTCATAGATGGACATGTTTTAGATTCGCGGTACTTCGATACTTCGCAGTAGGGACGTCAGCTCTTGGTCCACCTTCAGTCCCTCCACTTCCGCTTCCGCAGACATGATCACTCGGTGACGGAGGGCCGGTAATGCGATCTCGACAACGTCATCAGGTACCGCGAAATCTCGGCCGCGAAACGCAGCGATCGTGCGTGCTCCCTGTACCAAAGCTAGTCCAGCACGCGGTGATGCTCCCATGTGGAACGTCGGCCAGTTTCGTGTCAACCGGACAATCTTGTTGATGTAGGCGAGCAGCTTAGGCTCAACCCGAACCTGGCAATTCATTTTGCTGATGTTGGAGATTTGCTCAGGGCTGGTTACCTGGGCGACTTGATCGTTCAGAACCGAGGAAAGATCAATCTGCTTAGAGTGCATCTCGAGAATACGAGATTCTTCCTGTTCGCTCGGATAGGAAACCATCGCCTTGAACATAAACCGATCCAATTGCGCTTCCGGTAACGAATAAGTCCCCTCGCTCTCGATCGGGTTTTGCGTAGCCATCACAAGGAAGGGCCTTGGTACTGGGTGGCTAACCCCGTCGATGGTGACGCGGAACTCCTGCATGATCTCAAGCAACGCAGCATGCGTCTTGGCTGGCGATCGGTTGATTTCGTCTGCCAATAGGAACTGCGTAAACACCGGCCCGGGGCGGAACCGAAAGTCCTGAGTCTTCAAATCAAGGATCGGAGCCCCCGTGATATCCGACGGCATTAAGTCTGCTGTAAACTGAATGCGTCCAAACTGACAACCCAATACGCGCCCCAGAGTCCTTACAAACAGAGTCTTCCCCAAACCGGGAACACCCTCGATCAAGACGTGACCACCTGAAAACAATGCGACCAAGGACGTGGTCACCAGCTCATCTTGGCCTACAAAGACTTTGCTTATTTCAGCAACAGCCGCTTCGAACAGAGTTTTCGTCTCGTGAACGTGAGAATGGGTAGCTGTGACAAATTGCGGTTCCGCGGGCGGAGGCGAAGGAATATCTGACATGACAACCGTAGTATTGAGTTTCTGGGCATAACAATCCGTGCCTAATGATAACCAGCCCTAGGCAACTGTGTTTTGCCCGCCAGGGTTTTTTGAGAGTTTTGCAATAAGCACGACGCGCAAGCTAGTGATTGCCTAGCACGACGCGCAAGCTAGTGAATCCACTGTTCAATCACTACCTTGCGCGTCGTGCTAAGTGTGCTGGAACCCGCCGCTAGCCTAAAAAGCTCGACAGGAACACATGGATTTAGTAACCTAAACTGACTATGGGCGAAACTAATTCGACCCAGGCCACAAAAAAATCGTTCGTAACCGAGAAAAGGAATCGACCTTGCACCAAAATCTTTCTTCGCGCCCAACACGTACAATCTTCCGAGCCCTCCTCCTTACCACTGTGTTGATTGCTCACCAAGCACCCCTGATGGCCCAAGAGAGCAAACCGAACAATGCAGCCGTTGCGGATGATGCAAGTAAAGAAAAGGGTGCGGAGAAAAAGGAAGATAAGTTTGCCGTACCCGCCGATGCGTCACCGGCAGACCTACTCGCGTGGATTGCCAAAACCAAACGCATTCCGCCACCTCGGGATGCAATGGCTGAAACTGCCTTGAAGATGTTTCCTGCTTTGATCCAAGCGTGTGACTTGGTTGTGGAAAAAAGCCAAAACGCGGAAGAACTAAAAAAGGCAATTGAAGAGAAATTTTCGGCTTACAGTGTTCTCGTTCGGTTTTCGCCTGCCGCAATCAAGGACCTAAACGCGTTGGCCGAAAAGTATGCAACGGATTCCAATCCTGAGATCGCTCAGATCGCGGTTGGTCATACACTTATGGAAAAAGCGCAGAAGCTAGGAGATGCGGACGCTGCAATAGCGCAAGAAGTCTCCGATGCAGCCATCGCATTCCTGGACCGGTTTGGTGTCAACAAGGGGACTTTTTCCACTGTGTCTCGGGTTGCAAGCAGCTTAGGTTACAGCTCGCACAATGAAATCGCTGCCGTCGCTCACGAAAAAATCGCTTCGATTTTGGAGAAATCCGAGGACAAGATTCTTGCGAATCGCAGCTCCAAGCTCGTTGGCGCTGCGCGTCGAATTCGTTTACTGGGCAATGAGATGCTCCTGACTGGGGTTACCGCAGATGGAAACGCATTCGACTGGGAATCGTACCGAGGCAAAGTTGTTTTGGTTGACTACTGGGCAAGCTGGTGTGGGCCATGCATCGGCGAAATCCCCAACATGAAGAAAAATTTAGAGCGATTCGGCGACAAGGGCTTCACCATCGTCGGAATTAACATGGACGACACTCGCGAAGCGTTCGAGAAATGTGTTGAGAACAAAGAGATCACTTGGGTCAACATCGTGAGCGAAGAGGAAGGCAAACGCGGCTGGGATGCCCCGATGGCCGACTACTACGGCATCACCGGAATCCCAACTGCGATCTTGGTCGACCAAAAAGGCAAAGTCGTTTCATTGCGAGCTCGCGGGGTTGAACTAGACAAGATGCTAGAAAGCCTGCTCGGCACGGAATAGCAACTTCCGGCCTGCCGTCGAGGACGATCTCAGGATTTGCTTTCACTGAATGAACTTGACCCGGTCTGGGCCATTCTCTATTTTCGGCCTGGCCCTATCGGCTCACAAACCATCGTGACAACGACTATGGCTCTTTTCTTGTGTTCATTGTGATTGGATAAATTTGGTCGAAAGCTCCTGAGAAGGTTTTTTATTGATGTGCATAAGTAAGTCGCTGCAAATTGCTTGTGCACTGTTTTTCGCTTTGTTTTGCTGCTCGTATGCGTACTCTCAACAGGCTCAGCCAGCATCGGCGACTCAAGTCGTTATTCGTAGGGATGTCGATGTTCCGCCTGCAAGGATGGCGTACGTCAACGAGACCGTTGCCAGGCTCTTTCAAAAATACATTCGTGGAGTTCCAGTCAATCCAAACTCGCTGGAAATGGAGTTCAAGTCAGGGCTCATTTCGATAGAGTTTCGCGTCGCTGAAAACAAAATAAGGCTTGTTGGCCCCGAGGCACTGGCCAACGACATCGCCACTTTGGCGAACGCGTTTGCCCAGCATCGACCCGAGGAAGCTGTAAAGATTCTTCCTCTTCACGACAACGGGCAAGCGTCTTTGTCGAAGTTCTCCTTGCTTTCGGGGTCCGTTTTGTCGAACCCAATGCGGTTGGCCTCGTCCCAGCAAGATCTAGTGCCTCCACCGGCCGGTCTTGCCAAACAAGACCCCGCGTCCCCCAAGCCGGATGGCGTACCTGGTCAATCCAGCTTGCCGCTGCCGCAGTTTGAAGGCGTGCAAATCGAGATGCTGCCAGAGATCGACGCTATTATTTTGCGTGGTCGAGATCAACAGCTCACGGATCTAGCAGAGATCATCAAACGACTGGACGAGGCGAGCCGACTGACTCGCCCCGAAATGGAGGTCGTTCCATTGCAGCACACAGGCTCGAATGCTATCGCGAAATTGATCGCTGCAACTCAGGAAAAGCTAGTCGCCACTACTCAGGGGAGGGTTTCCGTTACGCCCCTCGGCAAACCGAACTCGTTGCTCTTGATAGGTTGGGGCGAAGCGCTTTCGACAACGAAAGAACTCATCGGAAAATTAGACCAACCCGTATCGCCCGATGCCCAGTTTGAGGTGATCCAGCTTAAGCATGCGGTTGCAACGGAGTTGCAAACCTCGCTCCAGTCTTTTTTTCGCAATCGTGAAGGCCTGGCCCCCATCATTCAGTCGATGGTCGACAATCGAACGAACGCAATTGTTGTGCATGCACCGCCTCGAGATTTGTTGGAGATTCGAAGGTTGGTCACTCAACTCGATGTGCCTCGTGGGACTCACATGCAGCACGCGAAAGTGTTTCCGCTTCGAAATAGCTTAGCCGCCGACATCGCAAAATCACTTCAACAAGCGCTTGCAACTACTGCCAGCGGCCCTGGATCAAGCGTTCAACTATTGGACAAAAATGGTCGGCCTCTCGCAACGAGCGGAACACTGGGTTCGAATCAGATCACGGTCAACGAACGCAGTAACTCGCTGCTGATCTCCTGCCCCCCCGAGACCTTGCCTCTGATCGAACAGTTGATCGAGCAATTGGACACACCTGGCATGGTAGCCAAAATCAAAATATTTCCAGTGAAAAACGGCGATGCGGCTTCACTTGTGGAAACCCTTCGCGCTCTGCTTCCCGCTCAAAGTGCTGGGGCGTCTGGCTCACCCCAGCTTTCGAGCTCTCCAGATGAAACAGCGCTGATGCCGTTGCGTTTCACCGTGGATACACGTGGCAACAACATCATTGTCGTCGGCTCGGAAGGAGATTTGCGTATCGTCGAGGCCCTCATTCTGCGACTCGATGAAAGCGATAAAGCGCAACGGAAAAGTACCGTTTACCAGCTCAAGAACTCGCCGGCCGTGGACGTAGCGCTCGCGATCAATGAGTTTCTTCGAAGCAAACGACAAGTGGAGATCGCTGCTCCTGGAGCCAACAACCCGTTCGAACAAATTGAAAAGGAGGTGGTTGTTGTTCCTGAACCCGTTCAAAACAAGCTGATTCTTAGTGCGACTCCGCGCTACTACGACGAAATAAGTCGATTGATTGAACAGCTTGACCAGCAGCCACCCCAGGTGATGATCCAGGTTATGATTGCCGAAATCACCCTCGGGAATACCGATGAGTTTGGTATTGAAATGGGCCTTCAGGACTCAATCCTTTTTGACCGTAGCCTTCTAGGAGCCAATACAAGCAACGTTCCTGGCTACAACTTCAACAGCACGGACCCACTTGGAAACAGCGGTTCGGACCGAGCGCTCGCAGCGTCGAATCGCGTTGGCGGTCAAGGTATCTCGAATTTTTCTGTCGGTCGAGGCAACAAAGATCTCGGATTCGGCGGTTTGGTTTTATCGGCGAGCAGCGAAAACGTCAGTTTCTTGTTGCGAGCTCTCCAAGATAGTCGTCGCCTCGAAGTTTTGAGTCGTCCTCAAGTACTGACGTTGGACAACCAGCAAGCATTCATTCAGGTTGGGCAACGCGTTCCGCGGATTACGAATTCCAGCATCACCCAGTTTGGGGCCCAAAACAGCTTGATCGACGCAAACGTCGGTTTGATCATCGGCGTTACGCCTCGCATCAGTCCTGAAGGGAATGTCGTCATGGAAATCGACGCCGAAAAGTCAAAGGTTGGAGCGGAATCCGAGGGGATTCCAGTCTCGATTTCGAACAACGGCAACATCATTCGTTCACCACGAATCGATACTATTACGGCACAAGCGACAGTGAGTGCGGCTGATGGTGAAACCATTATTCTCGGTGGACTTATTACACGCAGTCTTCAAACCCAACACCGAACGGTCCCCTGGTTGGGAAGCATTCCCGTGCTCAAGTATCTGTTCAGCTATGATTACACTCAGAATCTACGAACGGAATTGCTGATCATCCTGACACCACATGTGGTTCGCTCCCAAGGTGACATGGAGCGATTGAAGCAGGCCGAATTCGCTCGCATGAGTTGGTGCGAAGCAGATATTTTCGAGGTGCATGGTGATGTCTATCCTGCTACCGACATGCGGGGGGACATGATGAAGCAAGAAGATTGGGAAACCGTTTACCCTGACAGTGATCCACGCGGCTCTACCCGTCGGACTGCTCCGGGCAGCAGCCCCTCAGTAGGCCCACCTCTGATGAGCGATCCAGCTTCGCCATCAGGAAATACACTTCAGTCGCTCGCGACACCGGTTGAGGCTGCGGTCTATCAAGGGAACACCAACGTTCAAAAGTACCAAGCTTATAATAACGGCCAAAGTGTCCCGGTGAATCCAAACGCGACCCAACCTGCATCCTATCAAGTAAACGCGGTTCCGCAGTACGGCCGAGGAGGGACGCGATGATGTTTGTTCAACATAGCAACAGTGAAACGCCTGTCCTCAGAACCACAATGTCGTTGAGAAGGATGCCGCTCGTCAAGTTGCTGTGCATCGCATCCGTCGTTCTTTTTCAAGGATGTCAATTTGCTCCCAAGCATATGCAGAGCGATTGGCTTTGGAAAAAGGATTCCGCTCCGGCAACCCCAGATCGAGTTCTACCGGTTTGGACAGACTCTGTTTTGCATCAAACCAATCAGCCCGGTATTCGCGGTTTTGGCGGACGCATTTACTTTTATGGGAAAGAAAACACAGACCCCGTGGAAGTTGACGGAAGTCTCGCAGTTTATGTTTTCGATGCCGACGATGCCAATCCATCCAATCAGAAGCCTCTTCGGAAGTTCATGTTCACGGCCGATCAATTCAAATCGCACATGAGCAAGACATCTATCGGGCCGTCGTACAGCGTTTGGCTACCTTGGGGCGAAGTTGGGGGGGCACCGATGCGGCTCAGCCTCATTGCACGCTTCGAAGGGCGAGAAGGTGGAACAACCATTTCTGATCCTACGATCAAAATGCTTCCCGGTGTCCCTGTTGAAAAAGAGGTTGCGAAAAGTGATGCAAATCCTACCCAATTCAACACATCTCGAGTTAGCTTAGCGGGTCACACTGAGACGTCAAAAACCTCCGATAAGAAAAACGAATCGGACGAGAAAAAAGAAGTCGAAACGATTGATCTCCCCCCGGCTTTTCAGAGACATCTTCGCGGTACGAAGCCATCATCTCCGCCTCAAGCCACTCTGAAAGACGCCGCCTTTTCGGCTGGATCGACAACTCCTGCCGGGCCGACAACCTCCAGCCTGCCGCAACAGTCTATGCACGGCGATCTCGCTGAATCATCGAATGAATCAGCTTCGGAAAAAGAAGTGGTTTCTCCTATCACCACGCAAGTCTATGACTACCGCACTCGAGGTCGACTCGGTAGCCCCGCCTTCGCATCGAGACCAACAAAAAGTGATATTCGAGAAGGTCGATGGATCAAGTCGATTGCCCGAGATACCAAACACAACTGAGTTTTGAGCTTCGCGACTATTCGAACGACCATGAAATCGGATAGGATGGGATGGAACAAACGCTTTCATTTTCTCTCAACACGGTAAAGATCGTCACCATGAATTCTATTGGTACACCGCACATTGAATTCCATTCGAATAGCAATGGTTTTGTTTGGACTGGCTTCTCGAAGTGCCGACTAGTGGCCGTACTCCACAAGCTCCTCTTCACTGCTTGTTGTTTCTTACTCGTTGCGGGAACGCTCGTTGCAGACGAATGGGTATCTGTCTTTGACGGCAAAACCACAACAGGCTGGAAAGCGAACGAAAAACCCGAATCATTCTCCGTTGAAAATGGTGAGCTAAGAATGAAGGGAGGAATGGCCCACCTCTTTTGCGAAAAAGAGGGTTATGCCGATCTCAAGAATTTCGAGTTCA
This sequence comes from Planctomycetaceae bacterium, assembly GCA_947463915.1. Lineage (GTDB taxonomy): Bacteria > Planctomycetota > Planctomycetia > Pirellulales > Pirellulaceae > JBKCUI01. Next base: position 1,418 of record CANHVO010000171.1, on the reverse strand, counting down.
AAGCCGAGGTCAAAACACTTCCGGGAGCGAACTCAGGTGTCTTCTTTCATACCGAAAATCGCGGTCCTGGCGGTTTGAAAAAGGGTTACGAAGCGCAAATCAATACTTCGTTTGTGAAAGATTTACGAAAGACTGGTAGTCTGGTTGACGTTAAGGATCTCGACAAGTCTCCTGTTAAAGACAACGAATGGTTTGAGTTCCATCTCGTGGTAAACGGGAAAAAGATCGCGGTCAACATTAATGGCGAACCTGTTGTGGAGTATACGGAAGAAGACAAGCCGGTTCGAAAGAAGGGGCGAGAAGAACGACTGCTATCGCACGGTCCAATTGCTCTTCAAGCTCACGACCCTGAAAGCACGACCTACTTCCGAAACATACGGATCAAGAAACTACCTGACTAAAGACATCGCCGTATAGAATGTCGGTCGCGTGTACGCAATCGTCGCAGAGCGACGAGCGACAATGTCGCCCTTCGCTCTGCGAAGGAAGCGTTCGGCAAAACCGATTATCTATATGTACCTGTAGCGGAAGTTGCAAAGCTTCCGAGAGTTCGAGGCACTTCAGGAACCCTTACGAGATTCCACTACTTGCTATCTCAAGGCCATTCGGCCTAAACCACGCGTCCCCGCGGCTTGGTAACGTGGGGACGAGAAGTTTACAATTGCCCATTCGCTTATCGTTGGTTGCTCTCATGTTGCTTGTTTTCGCCGCGTGCGATTTCAACTTGCTCAACGCGGTTCTCAATCTGAATCGCGAAGTCGACTAAGAACTGCCCAACCGTTCGCAGTTGATTCGCAACCTTTCTCGACGCATGTATTCTCGATGTGCTGGCAGGTTCTGCGATCAACTTCATTGCATAATCCATGGCCATGCGTTGCGTTTGGTTCACAGGCAAAACAATGGAGCCATACGATGATGTTTGAAGCGTAGTCAAGAAATCCTTAGACAAGAAAGTCGCGGTCGTTTCGGAACTAGGTTCCAGTTCCTTCTGTGGAACATCAACAACTTGTTCCGTCGATTTCCCTAAGAGTTCCGATGAAAATCGGTTAGCAAACTGGAGATCTTCCTTAGAGAACGCTGCGACAGGCGATGGTGCGATGGGCATCCTCGGTGAGTTATCGCCGAAGGCAAATCGCTTGCCGTAACTTGTTCGCCAATTCGGCGCGTTCAACGAGCTTAGCCAGGGATAAGAATAGTCATAACTCCCAAACATTTCGTTTTCGCTATCGCCTCGGATTGCCCCCGCATCAAAATCACTTATCAGGCAGTGCACGGGTCTTTGGCCATGAAATTCGATGGTTGGATTTGAATCATTGATTTCACTTTCCGCTTCCAGAACCGGCGGGCGGGCTGGAAGATCGGCCACTGCGTTTTTCGCCACATCGACACCAACCACATCGACACCAACCACATCGACT
>CANHVO010000170.1 GCA_947463915.1 Planctomycetaceae bacterium | reverse complement strand
TCTGCTGGAGCAATCAGAGAAATCTGCCGGCGCGGTTGGGCTCGTTACGCTGCCGTTTCGAATGTGACGATCGAACAAGCGACCAAGTTCGCAGCCGTTTGCCCCATCGTGGCATTGCAACCCTACTTCAATATGTTTCAACAGGAAGCGGTAGAGGAGTTGCAACCCTTCGCCACACACAACAGTATCTCGATGGTCTGCTACTGGGTATTGATGAAAGGACTATTGTCTGGCCATTTAACCCGCGACCACGTCTTTGATCCTGCGGACCGGCGACTTACTTATCCAATTTTCCAAGGACAAGCGTGGCAAGACGCTCAAAATGTTCTTGATCATCTTCGACGCATTGCGAACGAGCTCGACATAACGGTCTCTCAACTCGTGGTCGCTTGGTCACTGGCTCGACCTGGCGTTAGCGTTGCACTATTGGGTGCAAAACGCCCGGAACAAATCATGGAATCGGCCCAAGCCATGTACATGAAACTTGCCCCAGAATGCATCCAAGAGATTGTGAAAAGGCTTCAGCGCTAGTTGGTGTACCGGCTTCAGCCGGCCGGGCAGTTTAAGCAGGCTGGACGATAGCCAAATAACACAAGCGTCTTTTTGTAGCGGCAGGGCGCGAGCCCTCCGGTTTCGCTGCATACATGGGGCACTCACCGGGCCACTTGTGTTTGAGGCCTTAGTCGTTTCACAGTCAGCTGTAGGCGTACTCCAAAAAGATCGCGATATGCCTACGGCTGACCGTTAAATTAAACGACGAAAGCAAAACGCCGCTAACAAAGTGAGCGCCGTTTAGCCAACGCCTTACACCCATGGGTTCGTTTCAATCAACGTCCCGAGCTGTCGCGCTTAACCACGATTCATCGAACGCGGCGTGCTTCATGCTTTTCCCACTTTCGACGAAATAGCTATAGATGACATGAATCGTTCCGTCAGCTCCCTGTGTTACAGCTGGGTAGTGGTACGAACCGGTCGGCTGATCTTCCAAGTGCCTGGTGATAGGCCAAGTGTGCCCTTCATCATTCGATAACGAAACCGCCAGCCTGTTGCGACCTTGTGTTGTGTCGTTGTATACCAACAGCCATTTGCCATTTTCGAGTCGAAGTCCGTCGACTCCTGCCCCCGGGTTGGGGAGCTCGCTAACTCCAACCGGTCCCCAGGTCTCTCCATCGTCGCTCGACTCCGAAACACGCACTTTTTCTTTGACCCCATTTTCTCGCATGAACGCAACGAGAGTTCCATTATTGCGACGCATGACAGTCGGCTGGATATTCCCAAAACCAAAGAGCGGCTTGCTGGCGTGCCAAGTCACACCACCATCGTCTGTAATCGCCATGATGGAGATCGAAAAAGTGTCCGTATAGAGAGGCAACAAGATACGTCCGCTCGGCAATTGCGTCGGTTTGCATCGCGGTTGCCAGCCAAGTCTCTGGTAAAGTTTCTCTCCAAGTCGCGCGCGTGCGATTCTTATCCCTTCTTTTGTTTTGTCTGAAAGGCTATCCAGATAAGGTTCTAGTTCAAAATCCAGTTTCGTTCGAGCCTCTTCTGAGAAGTCGTCCGGCTTTAGCAAGATCATCGCTTCCCTTTCCCATTTAGGTGACTCGGGTGCAGCAAATTGTTTGGCGATTTTAAAGTTGGTCAAGCAAGATTCCCAGCTATTTGCAAGGATGGTGGGATAGAACAGCCAGAGCTTTTTGTCGCGATCCACAAACACAGCGGTATTGCAATCGGGAAACCCAGGCGTATCAGCTAGGACAAAGGGGGCTGACCACGTTGTTTCGCCACGTTTTTTCCAAGCAGAGTACACCGCTACATCGTCCGCTTGGCGTTCCCCAGCGCCGCGATACCAAGTTGCAAAAAGGTCGCCGTTTGGGCACTCTACGATGCCGGGCGCATGGTTGTGCTTGGGATTGAGCGGAAAAACAAGTTCGGACATAAATCCTGGTTCGCCAGCAAAGCCGATGTGTCCGTTGGTTGCAAGCAAGACGCACAAAGCAAAAAGAGCACGCTGTTTTAGATTCTGAGGGATCATTGATTTCTTTCCGTTGAAGTACTCCAGACAATGCTAACAATAGCAACCGACTTCGAAAAAAGCGAATTGCTTTGGAGGCCAAGGAACGACGCTATTCCAGGAAATTCACCCTCCCTCAGGGAGGGTCGAGCCGAAGGTCCCCCTCCCCGTGTGAGCAACGCTGTGAAGCATCTCGCGCCAAAGACAGTTTTTTGTGTAGCGAAAGTCGTCAAGACTTTCGGCTGCATTGCCTAAACTACCGAAACTCTTGACGAGTTTCGCTACAAAAAGATTCACATCCTCTCTACTTCCCACCCTTGCCAGAGGGTGACTCAAAATCAAGTAAAAGATAGGAAGATTGAGTTGAGTTTGCGGGCTGGATCAGCCGATACCCAAAAAAGAATATGGAATATGTAGGGGGGATACCTACAGATTTAGCATTCAAATGATCACTTCACGGTTCAAACCGTACTTCCCAATGCGCAACGATCGCAGAGGAAATACGCGAAAAAAGGATTGTAAGCCAAAAGCAACTTATGGGCTGGCAATCTGCAATTCCAAGTTTTCAAACCTGACCGCATGTCTGTTTGCGATCCTTCTCTTCGTATCCCCAGTTCACGGTCAGCAGAAAACCAAAAACAAGTCAAAGTCCGACGTAACCAACGCATCGTATTCGACCGCTCAGATTGACAACGACCTTCCTGCGCCTGTTGACGAACACTCCCATGTTTTTGAAGACAATCAGCCAACAGTTCGAATTGCTAGCTCTGCGCATTCAAGCTTATTTTGGATCGACGCTGAGTACTTGCTATGGTCCATAAGTCACAAATCTTCTCCTCAGTTAATCACAAGTAGTTCGTTAGGCACATCGCTGAATAATGCTGGTGTCTTGGGGTTTCCCAACACCAGGTCCTTGGTCGACTCGGATTTTGGAAGTTCCTTGCAATCGGGGTTCAAGATTGGTGTAGGCCGATGGTTTGATAGCTCCCATGAGCTTGGGTTTGAAATCGACTACATGGGCCTACCGTCTCAAGTTGAACGAAATCGGTTTACGAGCGACCAGTCGCCCATTCTTGCAAGACCTGTTTTTGATTCTGCGACCGGTCAAGAGGCCGCAAGCTTGATCGCCTATCCAAACATCCTCAGCGGCAATGTTACGGTGAGTGCCGCTGCTGACCAGCAGTTTGTGAGCGGCCTCTTTCGCGAGCGATGGCTGCGCGGTCCAAAATCGCAACTCGATGTACTATTCGGCCTTCAGTACGCCGGTTTGCACGACTCCATTTCCATCGATCAGTTTTCTCAGTATCTAACTGGCCAGGGGCCAATTCTCGCAGGGACGACCAAGCAAATCTCAGATCATTTCCAGGCTCGAAACCAATTTTACGGCGGGCTGTTGGGGATTGAGTATCGAGAACGGATTGGTTTCTCCGTATTTTGTATCCGGCCTGGGGTAGCGTTCGGTATGAATGAAGCCAAAGTCAACATACGAGGCAGCACTACGAATACCGTACCCGGTGGAGGGAGAGCCGATTTCGAAGGTGGTCTCCTCGCGCAGACAACGAACATCGGTACCTATTCGGATCGAAGATTAGTCGCCATACCCGAGTTGACCGTTCGCCTGCAAACCCAGTTGTACACGAATTGGCAATTCAACGTTGGCTACAATCTTCACTATTGGAGTGACGCGGTTCGGTCGGAGTCACAGATAGACCGACGCGTGTCGCAATTTCCACCTGAGACACTCACGGGCGATCAAACCCCGTCATTCCCCTTTGAAAAAGAAGGTGTGATCATCCACGGCTTGCAGACCGGACTCGTCTTTAGCTTTTAGGCCCGCGGCAAAATGCTACTGTAGCTGGATTCGCCAGAATTCAGAACACATGGAATTCTGGCGAATCCAGATACGAATCGTGGTGCAATCTGTCGAGCCGCTCGCCTTAGGCCTTCGGTCCATCGTTGCTAAACTGTTTCCGTTATGACAAAGACCGATTGCACAGTCAGACCACCCGCGTCGGTGCTTCGAACTCGCACGCTATAGCTCGATTGCAAGCCAAAGTCCAATGTACCTGATGTGCGCAGTTCATTTCCCACGATGGCGAAGCTCGCATTGTCGGTGTCGCCCGTACCTGACACCAACCCATACGATTGTGAATCACCAGCATCTGGATCGGTGGAAGACAACTGACCAACGACCGTGCCGGTAGCAGGATTATTCACGACTGAGCTGTTGCTAAGCCCAATCGCAGTCGGCGCCTCGTTGATGTTCGTTACCGTGACGACAAAGACATTCTCAACGAAGAGTCCCCCTGCATCCGTGCTTCGAACCCGAACGGTGTAAGTCGATTTCGTCTCAAAATTGAGAGCCGAAACAGTTTGGAGTTGCCCGCCCACGATCGCAAAAGAGGCATTGTCGTCATCGCCGGTTCCGCTAACCAAGGACTGGGAATGGAAATCACCAACATCCGGATCGACCGTTGAAAAGGAACCAATGGTGGTTCCGCTTGTCACATTCTCAGCAACCGTGTTGCTGCTCAAAGCGATGGATGTTGGCGCCGCATTGGTATTGCTAACCGTGATCACAAGGACGGAATCAGTAAACAGTCCCCCGGCATCCGTTGCACGAACGCGAATCGTGTATGTCGACTTGGTAGCCGCGTTAAGTGCCGTACCGGTTTGTAGGTCGCTAGCCGCCAAAGAGAAGCTCCCATTGTCGTCATCGCCGGTGCCCGCCACAAGTGCGAAGGTGTGCGTGTCTCCAGAGTCCGCATCAACTGCTGATAGCGAACCGATGACCGTTCCAATCGAGGCAACCTCACTTACAACTGCATTGCTCAACGAAACACTGGTCGGGTCGTCGTTAACGTTAGTTACACTGAGGGTCAAAACCCTCTCGACAAATAGCCCGTTTGCATCCGTGCTCCGAACCCGCACGGAATAGCTCGACTTGGTTTCGAAATCCAGGCTTGCGAGTGTTTGAATTGAGTTTGCAACAAGGGCAAAGGCTGCATTGTCACTATCGCCTGTTCCTGCAACCAATGTATAAGTATGCGTATCGCCCGAATCCACATCCGTAGTGGACAACGTTCCGATGGATGTGCCGGCGGCCGAGTTCTCCGCAACTGTGTTATTGCTGAGGGCGATCGCTGTCGGTGCCTCGTTGGCGTTGGTAACGGAAATAACAAATGGAGCGTCCACAAACAGTCCGCCCGCATCCGTGCTTCGGACGCGAATCTGATAACTGGATTTGGTTTCGAAATCGAATGCAGCAGCTGTTTGCAGTTGACCGCCAACGATGGTGAACGAGCCATTGTCGGTACTGCCGGTACCGCTAACCAGCGTGTACACAAAGGTATCGCCAGCATCGGGATCGGTCGTGGACAGGTTGCCGACGGTCGTTCCACTCGCTGCGTTTTCAGCCACTGAGCTTGTGCTCAATGCGATTGCGGTTGGAGTTTCGTTGACATTGGTGACGGTAATCGCCAAGGCGGACTCGACAAACAATCCCGCGGCATCGGTGCTACGCACTCGTACCGTATAGCTCGACTTCGTTTCGAAATTGAATGCAGCGGCCGTTTGCAGTTGGCCACCAACGATGGTGAACGAGGCATTGTCGGTACTGCCGGTACCGCTAACCAGCGAGTACACAAAGGTATCGCCAGCATCGGGATCGGTCGTGGACAGGTTGCCGACGGTCGTTCCACTCGCTGCGTTTTCAGCAACTGAGCTTGTGCTCAATGCGATTGCGGTTGGAGTTTCGTTGACATTGGTGACAGTAATTGCCAAGGCGGACTCGACAAACAAGCCCGCGGCATCGGTACTACGGACACGTACCGTATAGCTCGACTTCGTTTCGAAATTGAATGCAGCGGCCGTTTGCAGTTGGCCACCAACGATGGTGAACGAGGCATTGTCGGTGCTACCGGTACCGCTAACCAGCGTGTACACAAAGGTGTCTCCAGCATCGGGATCGGTCGTGGACAGGCTGCCGACGGTCGTTCCGCTCGCTGCGTTTTCAGCAACTGAGCTGGTGCTCAATGCGATTGCGGTTGGCGCTTCGTTGACATTGGTGACGGTAATCGTCAAGGCGGACTCAACGAACAAGCCCGCGGCATCGGTGCTACGTACACGTACCGTATAGCTCGACTTCGTTTCGAAATTGAATGCAGCGGCCGTTTGCAGTTGGCCACCAACGATGGTGAACGAGGCATTGTCGGTGCTACCGGTACCGCTAACCAGCGTGTACACAAAGGTATCGCCAGCATCGGGATCGGTTGTGGATAGGTTGCCGACGGTCGTTCCGCTCGCTGCGTTTTCAGCAACTGAGCTTGTGCTCAATGCGATTGCGGTTGGGGTTTCGTTCGCATTGGTGACGGTAATCGTCAAGGCGGACTCGACGAACAAACCCGCCGCATCGGTGCTACGCACTCGTACCGTGTAACTCGACTTCGTTTCAAAATTGAGTGCGGATGCGGTCTGCAATTGGCCACCAACGATGGCGAACGAGGTATTGTCGGTGCTACCGGTACCGCTAACCAGCGTGTACACAAAGGTATCGCCAGCATCGGGATCGGTCGTGGACAGGCTGCCGACGGTAGTTCCACTCGCTGCGTTTTCAGCAACTGAACTGGTGCTCAATGCGATTGCGGTTGGGGCTTCGTTTACATTGGTGACGGTAATCGTCAAGGCGGACTCAACGAACAAGCCCGCGGCATCTGTGCTACGCACTCGTACCGTGTAACTCGACTTCGTTTCAAAATTGATTGCGGATGCGGTCCTTAATTGGCCGCCAACGATGGTGAACGAGGCATTGTCGGTACTGCCGGTACCGCTAACCAGCGTATACACAAAGGTATCGCCAGCATCGGGATCGGTCGTGGACAGGTTGCCGACGGCAGTTCCACTCGCTGCGTTTTCAGCCACTGAGCTTGTGCTCAATGCGATTGCGGTTGGAGCTGCGTTGACATTGGTGACGGTAATCGTCAAAGCGGATTCAACGAATAAACCAGCCGCATCGGTGCTACGTACGCGCACCGTGTAGCTCGATTTCGTTTCAAAGTTGAGAGTTGTCGCCGTTCGTAGCGAAGCACCAACAATGGAGAAGCTCGCGTTATCCGTTGAGCCTGTCCCAGTAACGAATGAATAGGTATGCGTATCGCCAGAATCCGGGTCGACAGTGCTCAGCGTACCAATGGCAGTCCCAATCGAAGCCGTCTCGGCAATGGAAGAGTTACTCAGTGCAATGCTCGTCGGCGCTTCGTTGACGTTGGTAACAGAGATGAGAAATGCTGATTCAATAAATAATCCACCTGCATCGGTGCTACGTACGCGCACCTCGTAACTCGACTTCGTCTCAAAGTTAAGTGACGAAACGGTCTGCAATTGGCCGCCAACGACGGTGAACAATGCATTGTCGGTACTGCCGGTACCGCTAACCAGCGTATACACATGCGTATCCCCAACATCAGGATCCGTCGTTGACAAAGTGCCGACCGACGTTCCAATCGCTACGTTTTCAGGCACAGGGCTTGTGCTCAATGCGATCGAGATTGGAGCTTCGTTTGCGTTGCTCACGGTTATCGTAAAGGCAGACTCGAAGAACAAACCAGCGGCGTCCGTTGCCCGTACGCGAACCGTGTAGCTGGATTTTGCTTCCGCGTTGAGAGTCGTCGCGGTTCGTAACGAGGCGCCAACAATCGAGAAGCTTGCGTTGTCAGTAGCTCCTGTTCCAGTGACCAGTGTATAAGTGTGTGTGTCGCCGGAGTCAGGGTCAACGGCCGATAATGAGCCGATCGCGGTTCCAATCGAAGCGGTCTCTACAACACTTGAGTTGCTGAGGGAAATGGAGGTCGGAGCACGATTTGCTGACGAAACAGTGATTGAAATTATTTGCTGAAATGTGTTGCCTGTCGAATCGGTGGTTTGCACACGAACGGAATACGAACTCTTCGTGCTTGCATTCAGAGTGATTGCTGTTCGAAGCTGGTTGCCGACAATAGTAAAGGATGCGTTGTCGGTAGCTCCGGTTCCAGAAACCAAGGCATAAGTAAAGGTGTCGCCTACATCGGAATCTGTCGTAGTGAAGTTTCCAATCGTGGTTCCAATGGGGGCACTTTCGGCAACAGTCGAGCTGGAAATGGATAGAGCGGTCGGTGCTTGTGAAGATGATGGGATGGCTGGAATATTCAATGTTGGAAGTCCAGCAACTCTGCGAAGTACGTCACTTGCATCGAGCGGGCTTAGCCCATCCTGCCCACTCACATCGCCAATAATCAAGGGATCCGATACCGGGAAAATGCGAGCAGCGGAATTGTTCACGGTCCCTGATGGATCCGCCAAAACGAAGCCGGTGTCAAGTCCGACACCAACGCGTGCAATCAAGCGTGCGTCTTCGGCGTCATATCTGCGATTGCCATTTGCATCTCCAGGATAAGCAACTACATGAACAGCATCGTCAGCTCTCGCTTGCAATGCCCCTGCATTGACTTCAAGATTTTGGAGACGGATTATCTGAGTTTTCCCGTAGGTGGCTCCGGATGGGACTGTTGCGACCAATTCGATGATATCTGCTGCACCGCTAGCTAACGGGGCGAGAGCAAAGAACGATATTGTTGCCTGGCCGGGTACTGTTAAATTGGATTGTACTTGGCTGCCGGTCGGTGCGTTTCGACCAAGCTTAACCTCGGACACATTCAAGAGACTGGAGTCGAAAGCAAGCGTCAGAGTCAGTGACGTGACCCCTTGAGCGTTGCTAAGCCGAATCGGGAGCCCTGTTTGAGGCGCTTGTCCGCTCCCAGCCGCAGGAACGTTCACGGTCTGCGTCGGCCCCCGAGCGAAGTCAGGCAGGCTTACGACGAGGGCTGACGAAGTGACTGTGAAGGTAGACGAGAAATCGCCGCCAGGTGTGCCGTTGCCCGATGGAAGTGTGCCGCTATTCTCACCGTCAAGGAGTTGCCCGGCCGCCGCATCGACGATCGCATTTGCACCGCTTTTGAGTACCGCTGTATATGTATCCGGTACAAGCGCACCACCAGTAGCGATAAACGAAAGGCTTGTCCCGTTCATCACCAATGAGCCCTTGATGTCGCCGGTCGAATTACCTCGAAGCGTCACATCAGCAGCTCCAAGAGCTCCATTTTGCGCGTCAAACAGATTGAGATTTGCGGCGCGGATTTCTTCCGTGAACTGAGCCGTGAATCCGCTTGGTGTCGGAGAAAAACTGCTGACCGAAACCGCCATCAATTCGCGATCTTCGAGTTTTTCAAGCCTGAGCCCTTTTCGGACAGCATTCGAGCAGATGTCTTGTGCAACCCAATCTCGTAGCAAAGCGCGCTTGACTGAAGATAGCCAATTTCGGATTCGTAAAACTTGTGACATCTTAGGCTTTCACCAAAAGGCTCAAATTGCTTGCTAAAAAAATGGGCAAACGAAAAAGCGACGGAGTCCCTTCATGTTAATCAGCCAAAACACAGCCACACACTCTTCGAGTGAGGGAAATTTCACGAAGAAACACGAATTGACAACAAAAAACCAGTGCTATCAGAAAAGCGAACCCAAAACGCCCAACTTGACACCGTTATTGCGACACCAAATACGCCGGAGCTCTTTGCTTTAGTTGCGATAAAATGCAAAAAGGTTCCTTCCTCAGGAAACATTTGCGATCAGCCGATATCGAATAGGTAGACAAATAGGACTCGAACCAAATTAACGGTTCTAGCTTCAACTCCGCTCCCCTTGAATGAGAATTCGCTATGAGACCGACTCGCAAACGTCTTGCTTTGGAACAGCTTGAGAGTCGTCAGCTCTTGGCTGCGGTTGGCTTTTCAGGGAATTTGAGCGGCCAAGTCGGTGCACTGGTCTCCGCTCCAGTCTCGATCGATAGCGCAATTGGCGTGCGTGCAGCAACGATTCGTATCCAATACGACCCAGCTGTTTTGTCCCTTTCTCAAGAGAACGTAACCGCAGGTTCCGCCTGGAGTTCGGCAACGGATACGCAGATAACAACCAATGTTAATCAGACAACCGGGGTGGCTGTCGTCTTCTTGAGCGCATCGACGGACCTGGCCGCATCCAATGCCTCACTCGTGCAGTTTGGTTTTGTCGTTCGATCCGGAGCATCCGCCGGAATCGTTTCGACGATCGACCTTACTGAAGTACGTCTTAACGAAGGAGCGATTGCAGTGACTCCACTTCCCATCGCAGGTACAGACTCTACGGATGGTTCCATCACGGTCTCTTCAACCACCACGGATTTAGCTGCGCAGATAGCGGGATTTGTTTATGCAGATTCCAATCAGGATTCTCTGGTTAGCTCATTCGAGGGAATTTCTGGTTGCCAAATAACTCTCGTAAATGTCAGCACTGGAAGTAGGCAGGTTGCAACAACGGCCGCAGATGGTAGCTATCAATTCACAAATCTTGCCGCAGGCAGTTTCCGAATTGAGCAAGCCCAGCCGAGTGCCTTCCTGGATGGAAGCCAAAATCAATTGGTCATAACGTTGACCTCAAATCAGATTCTGACGAATCAAGATTTTCGTGAGATTGGGCTTAAGCCTGCCTTTCTTAGTAATCGACTTCTTACAACACTCGTCATGCCCGTTGGCTCTACCAACTGGCAAAACAGTATTTCCCAAGCATCCCAGCTTGCCGATTCCACTCCCGATTTGAATTCTTTTTCGACAGCCTCAACGATCCCGAACTTGAGCCCGAACAACATGGCTTCCAGTCAATTACTGTCGCAGTCGGTAATGAGTGTACCTGCTGTTTCGCAGGGTGAAGGTGAAGGAATTCAACGCTTCGAAAGTAAAGTCACTGCGGTTCAGCCTGCAACGTTGTCGGCTCCACAATTGACGAAACGCATCAAAGCCAAAGGGAATGCCGAACTCATTGATAACGCGATAGCGACTACATCATCCTTTGAATAGCTACGCAATAATATTTTATCCTTCCGAGATGATTGCTCTATTCGTTGACGGGTGACTTCGAGTATGGTCCCAACACGGGAAGGAAAAACGGGATGGCTTACTTTGCTCGCCAGAAACGGCAAACAAAAACGTATTGGGCGGAACTCGGGTTCATGGCGCTCGGCCTGTTCGGTTTGCAGCCAGGCCTCTTCACAAGCCTTCTCACGCCCAGCCAAGCAAAGTTCCCAGCCATAACCGACCCCTATTACGCAGCTTATCAGGGGCGCCCGTCGCTAGCCTACTCGGATTACATGAGTAGTCCCTCATTGGCAATTGCGTCCAATTTATACGGTCCCAACACAGGTAGCTGGGTTCAGTCACAACCGTATGCTGCAAGCTCTTACTTGCCAGTAACGAGCGTACAGCAACCAAGCTTCATGGCGTCCCAGTATCCCACAACGTCAAACTTAAGCCAATTGAGTGCGTACACACCGCAGTCGCTCTACTCACAAGCTTCCTACAATCCTTCGTATTTGCAACCGAACTATTCCCAGCCCTATTCAAACCAGCCCAGTCAGTCGCAGCCATTTTCGGCTGGGCAAAACGCATATCAATCAACTCAATTCAGCTACAATCAGCCCAACACGCAGGCTGGTTTTAGCCAACAAAGTTACGGCCAACAAAGTTACGGCCAACAAGATTATCCTCAGTCGCAAAATCTCGCGTTTCAGAACAGCTATCAGCAGCCTGCGCAAACAACCTATCCGCAGAATCAGAACGCCTGGGCAAACTCAGGAAACTATGTTGCGCAAGGTTATCTCGGCTACGCTGCAACTTCGCCTAGTTTAGGCTCCTACGCTAACAACAGCGGAAACTATCAGCCGAACTCAGCCTACCGATCGAGCAGCTACTCGGGGGCGCGTGCAAATCCCTACAGTGCCTATGAGCCATATTCCCCTCAACAGCCTTTGTTCGGCAGCGGCAATGGCTCGACCGCCTATAACTCCAATAGTTACTACACGGGCTCGAATTACGGCTCCTCTTCTGCGCAGAACTATCCTTACCAAACAGCCAGCACTGGCGGTTGGCAACGTTACCTAGCACCAGGCAGCCCGCTCTATCGGTGAGTCTGGTAATGGAGATGTTTTGGCGATAGCCAATTCAGCCAAATGATAGCCCAGGGAACCGATGGTCTGTCAGTTTGCAGTCATTGTGTTTCTAACGAATTTGAGGCAACGCTCAAGACTGTTGACTCTAGGCTGTTTAAGGATTAAAACCACAGCCTGCCTGTGGATAAATCTGCCCGAACGAAAATTCGACACTGGGATTTGGCGATGTTGCTCAAGTTTTCTTCCTTTGCGCTTTGCCTATTTGCTCTGCTTCAGACCGTATCGAAGTCCGGGTTCGCTCAGACGATAGACGGCGACATCCTTCGCGGTCAGGGCCAGTTAGCGCGTGGGGCGGGTTGGTACAACCTCAACACGGCCAAAGCCAACGCGATCAATGTCAATGCTATTCGAGCTTACAACGAGGAAGTTCGCCTAAACTATCGTAACCGCGTCATGTTTTGGGCAGAAAAGAATGAGGGGAAAAAGCTCTCGACGGAGGAAGCTCAAAAGCGAGCCGATGCGCGTCTAGAAGAACTTCGAAGCAATCCATCGAATGACGATATTCGTAGCGGCGAAGCGATCAACGTGCTCGTCGGGGTACTGAGTGATCCTTCTATCGATCCGAAATATTGGCAGGACAAGGCAGTTGGGCTGCCTGGGGGAACGACGATCAAAAACATCGTATTCCACCACTATCCGAAAAAGATGGCCCCCAACGAACCGAAAGTACTGGTGTCACTTTCGCGATTAGGTAAGGATCTTGAATGGCCTATCTATTTGAACAACACAGCGTTCGATGCGGAACGCGACGGATACGTTAGTGCCGTTTCCAAGGTGAAGCGAACGGTACTGAGTAACAAATTCGAGCCAAATGAGATCAAGGCACTCCAAAACAGTTTGGATAAGCTTAAGCAGAAGATCGAAACATCGCTAGAGACTAAGGGTGGATACCGCTCACAGGGAAAGGAGTTCCATTCCGAACTGATCAACGCGACGAAGCTCTTTGATGCTGAAAACATCGAATGGGCAAAGTATGTATTGCAAGAAACCGACCAGTACGACGCAACGACGGTGGAGCAACTCATCGCCTTCATGCGTCAGTATCGCCTGATGTTTGCAGCCGCTGATAGCCCCAGGTCAACAAAGCTCTACAACGATTTATTCGTGTCGATGAAAAAGCAAGCGTCAGAGTTTGGTGTTCAGCCGGAACGAATGGAAGCTGTCCGCATCGACCCAGTAACAAAGTCGGTCGATCACTTCGCGGTAGGTAAAGTTTGGCACGGAACGGGATTTTATACCGACAAAAATGGCAAACGTGAGAATGCTAACACCTCGGAATGGGAACTTAGAATCTCCGAGCGAACCGGCGAGAGGTTTAGGGGAACTCTAAACATTTATGTGTATTCACTGGTTGTTACAGGAACAGCACCGTTGAACGAGAGTGGGCCACTCTCGTTCAAAGCGAGTCAGGGTCCGCAGCAGCATAACTACAATGGCGAATTGGATGCTTCCGGCAAGATATTGGTTTCGTTTTCTGGCAGAGGCAGAAAAAATCAGCCTGTTTGGGGAAGCGTTGAAATGCGGAAGTTGGACACTGCGAAAAGCGAAGCGGTCGTTGGCGACACTCGAGTTAACTGGAAGCATTCAAAAGGGGCTTTTAGATTCATGGGAAAGAACTGGGATGAGACTGACGCCAGCGGGAAAGTAATTTCTAGTTTCTCGGAGGTTACGCGAACGAAAGAGTTTATTGAACTTGACAGGCTTGAACTAAGGGTTCGTCTGTATTCGAATCGATGCGAAATTGCTAATAAACCTAAGTTAGCATATCAGGAGAGATATCGTGGTGCTTGGCAGCAAGCTGACACAACACCAGTGAAGACCCCTTAGACGGAATCAACGAAAACTCCTGTCGTGCCCAAAGGGGCAGGGGAACCAGATGCTAGCTCTAGTTTGTATTTCCATTTCAGCGGCGATGGCAAGGATGCAAAAGCTGGCAAGACGCAGTTTCAACTTAAGAGCACCGAGTTTAGGGATAATGCTCTGCACACTGGATTGCTTGGCACACCGGAACGAACTATTCCTACCGCTGCTTCGGCATCAGCTTACGAGTGTCGGCGAATTGGGGCATTTCGGCCTGTGTCGCTCCTTCAGAACTCTGTCTCAGGTGGGGCATATTACCTGGGGTTGCGTTCGCGTTGCGAACTTGCCCCAGGCTAAAAACTGCCATCGCATTCGCGATTGAATCGCAGCCGCAAATCGCATGCGTTTGACACGCCGGAGCGTCCACTTCCAGGTAGCTCGCCCGTCCTTTTAACCGGCCATTAAGTGCCTTAGTACTGCTCTTATTTTCGCTTGGATAGACCTTCGTCACCCCCATCGATTTTTGTGGTGGCCGCAAAAGAACACAGAGAACGCGAAAGATCGATAGCCACATCCGTTCAAATCAGCTGCCTTTCT
>CANHVO010000169.1 GCA_947463915.1 Planctomycetaceae bacterium | reverse complement strand
GGTGCGACGAATCAGGAGGTGTCATTTTCATCATGCGGCCCCTTAGAACACCAAAGCGAGGTCCGGTCGGGACAAGCCCGATCCGGACAAAACTGATGGCAAAAGTAACTTGCCTGGACGTTGTCAGCATAGCGAATCGAAAACGCGAAAGAATCGATTTTAAGGGTAATTTCTGGTTAAACTGGTAACCTTTGGGATTGGAATCCTCATGTTACCGTCCGCTATTTTAAACTGGCGAAGAGACACGTTTCAAAACCAAGACTTCACCGCGTCCGTTGCAATTCAGATCGGCAATCTGCCGTTGTACCCATCTTGTTCGAGGGATGCGAAGGGGACTCGGTGTTTCTCTCAAAGCGCGTTGGCTAGCCGATTGCGCAAACGAAATCGACAAATTCAGAACGGCAAAGGCTTCGTTTTGACGATGCTCGACGTGTTTCCAAATAAGTGGCAGAAAGCTCAACTCGAAATCCCTGGCTTCCGAAAGTGAGGCTAGTGGTTTGGTCGAGGTGTCTCGGCCAAGAATCAAGCTTCCTCTCCGCATGCCTCCAGCCCAGTCGCAGCCAACACTTCCCATCACAATAAGACTGCCGGCTACCATTTGAGGGGCGCAGTAATCACCCGCGTTGCCTGCGATAAAGACCGTCCCACGGCGCATTCGCTCACAAGCACGATTGCCAACGCTCCCGGCCACCAGAATATCGCCACCTCGCATGCCAGACTTTTTACCAGGTAAGGGTGAAGCCAAGCCATCACGACAGTCCCCTACCAAGTAGATCAATCCATCGGCCATGCCTGCCGCCAGATGGTTGCCTGCGTTGCCAACAAGAATCATTGTTCCACCACGCATGCTTCCGCCTGCGTTGTGCCCAACGTTGCCAAGTACGCAAATCTGGCCGCTTTGCATTTCAGCAGCGAGACCATCAACGTCCTCGCAGTCCCCCTCGATAACCAGGAACGGCTCTGACGGAATGCGGTCCGTGGTTACCTCGAACACTTCGTCCAATCGGACGATACCGCTGTCCGTAGCGAGCTGAATCGCTTTGATTTGATCTAGAGATAGAGCCGAGAGCGTGTCGGGACGGAGATATTGACCGTCAATCGTGCCAAACAGTTGGCTGGTTCGTCTAAGTAGGATCATGGGTTTAGTTGGATGCTTGCTGAAGTTTTCCGTGGCACCAAACGCTTGGGTCCTCAAAATACGGACTTTGCAAGGTTCTGGCCATGATCTGATTGCCGTAGATCAAGTCGTTGATCGTGTAGAACACACCGACATCTTGAAATTCTTCCGGTGCGTAGCCGGTCAGTGTTTCCGCAGGTAGAAACGCTTTGATCTCGTAGCCACCCGTCATGAGATAAGTAGAAACCGAAATGTCTTTGGGATGAACATCTGCCGGTGCCGCGCGCGCCCTTTGAATCGGTGCTAATTCGCCATGCCCTCGCTGTTCCGGCATCGATTTGGTCGGGCGAATCAGGATAAAGTCAAAGCGATGACAAAACGAGGTCGCGCGATGCACGTCAGGGCTCCATCTCGTATCCAAATAGAGCGAACACCGATAGCCGTTGGGGTTCATATTGGGGGCTTTTGTGTCTGCTATGTCCGGACCAAAAGCCTTGAGGATTACTTGAAAGAAAATACCAGCAGGACTCCATGCGATATACGCTTCTGCAAATCTTCTTGCGCCGCTCAGGGAGTTGAAGGCGGGAATCGTGCATTGCTTGTTCAGTTTCCACTCCAATCGCTCGGGCTTGGGTGCGCGACCCTCCATCGGTTGAATAGGGAAGCCAAAGTCAAAGAGCCAAGCGGGATCGCCCAGCAGTTCATTTAGTTTCATGGCTCTATCCGTTTCAATTGGAAGTTCTTCATCGTTATGGAGCCTTTCGTGGCTCGCAGTTCCGCAACCAACTGCACCGATTGCTGTTCCTCGAGCACTTGGAAATCATAACCGACTTCCTGCCAATCGCTGGTCGATACCAAGCCATTGTCGCGATTCGTGCCGGAAATTCGCAGGCCGCCACCATTTCCTCGATCATCGTTTTCGCGGGGGACGACATCGCTAACTTTCAGTTGCGCAATAAACAGGTATCGGCCCTCCGGCAATTGTACCCTTTTTCGCCAAGAAGCAATGCAGTCCTCAGAGTCCCCCACGGCAATCGAGTACTCGATATTGCGGACGGATGGCTCGTCGGCTCCCTCGGTTGGTTCGGTTTGATTGAGCTGGGCAGCTTCCGTTTCTTGCTTAGGCTCCCAATCGCTTAGCGCAACCGTTTCGCCAATTTCTAGCTCCAACCAAATCGGTTCATGGTCCATTTCAGGTTCCGGCGGTGGTGGGTTCGGTTCAGTCAGTTGTTGCGCAATGTTGTTGTGGCGTTCGCTGAGACGTTCGCGATACTGTTTCATTTGTTCGTCGAACCCCGCGATGCTATCCGGGTTCGATTCCAGTAGGGCCGGCCGAAGTGTTTTCTGCAGAGTTTGCACACGCGATGCCAAGCGGTCCCCTTGAAACAAAGGCAGCATCTCGCTGACGCGTTGCCGAAACAAATTGTCCCATTCAGAATTCTCTCGAATCGAGCGGGCTACGATGGCGTTGGTTTGCCCAAATGTTTGAAAGCCCGGGTCTTGAAACGTTTGGTCCATGCCATGTGGCAAGAACCAAGCTTGCTTCGAATCAGGTGGGAAGTAGATCCGGTAGTTGTTGCAATTGGAGACATAGCCATCCCAGTGCCCAGCCATCATTTCGAAGGCCATGAAACGAACGAATGCGTCCAGGTCTAGTTGTTCTGCAATGCGTTTCCATCGAGACTCGAGGTCCGGCTCTTCACATGCTTCCTGAAGTGCTCGGAGATCGCTCAAGTCACTCGGACCATCTCCTGTGTCCTTTTCCAAATCCGCACCAATATCCTGGCAGAATCCACCATCGTAGAGGTTGCCGGTGGAGTCGCGGAAGTGACGCTTCAGAAACCGAGTATCAAAACCTTCTTTAACGACATACAAACCGAGGTCGCGATCATTGAGCCATACTCGAGCATGTGTCACCCGCGGAGCGGGAATACCAGCGTCGCGGCAAATCGACGAACAAAGCCATTCATTGACGTAGAGTTCATCTTGCACCGAGTTGTTTAGGTGAAATTTATCGAGATCATGAAACGATTGCTTTTTTCGGAACTTGTTGACGTTGATCGTAAAGGCTGGTTTTCCGGAAAGCTCTTGAAAGCTACCTGCCGCCCCCTTGAGCTTTATGCCGACATCGACAAGAGCAGCACCACCATTTTCGACGAGAGTGCATCGAACGTATTGCCGTGCATTTTCGGTGAGTTTTCGTTCCTGTTCTGGTGTGAGCTGCAGAACGATTTTGGATATCGATTCCTTACCAAAAAACACGTCACTTGCATCGCGATCGATAGTCGCTTTGAGGGTGTTCGATCGTGGGACAGAAGTCGCCGCTTTCGTCGCGGCGGTAGTACCGTTCGTAGTCGGTTTGCAGCCGGCCAACATACTCCAATAAATCAAGAGAAAGCAGCTCCAATACCATCGTTGCGTTCGAGTTGTAAACATTTTCAACGTGCTGCTTTTTGGGACGAGGCGATTTGGTTAAAGCTCCGCAATCAGTTTACCAAAACAGTCCCAATTCTTTAACGACAAAAGTGCCGACAAGGAGTTTGACCTGCTAGAATCCTTGTTTTGGTTGAGGAAAGGTCGCTTTCGCTTCAAGGGCACACCCGGCAGGTGTGCCCCACGGTCTAGTGGGTCACTCTTGCCGAGAGTGACCTTGCACTGCCAAGGCGATATCCAGCTCCTGACACAGTGCTAAATCCTATCCTACAGGTATTTCAAGTTTTTAAAGGCAAATTGAGTTGGAATCGAAATTTCGAAGAGCGGCACTAGCCAGTGGTCTCATTGCAGACGCCCAATGGGAATATTGCATGCGCTTGCTCCGTTTTCGATGTGCCACCGAACCGCAGCCCGTTTCCATCGAAGTCGAAGACAGGTTGCTACGCACCCTGCTGATTGAACAAGGAGCATTGACGGACTATCAAGCTGAGCAACTCAGCATCGGGCAAACCAAGTTCACGCTCGGGCCTTACGTAATAACCGAGTTTATTGCCCAAGGTGGAATGGGCCACGTGTTCAAGGCAATTCATAAAGTCATGGGACGCGAGGTCGCCGTCAAGACTCTTCCGGCCGGACGACTGACTCCTGCGACTCTCGATGGCTTTACCCGAGAGATTCGACTGCAAGCAAAACTGGATTGCTCCTACTTGGTTCGAGCCTACGATGCAGGCAAAGATGGTACTGTGCATTATTTGGTGACCGAGTATGTCCCCGGCATGGACTTGAGACGATTGATCAAAGCCAAAGGACCGTTGCCTCAAGAGCAAGCTGCGAGCATTATCATGCAAGCTGCTTTCGGACTAGAATATGCGCACAAGCAAGGCATGGTGCACCGGGACGTCAAGCCAGGCAATATCCTCGTTACCCCCGACGGCATGGCCAAGGTATCGGATGTGGGACTCGCAGCCTTTGCCGCAAATCTTGTCGATGACCCGCGCGCTGGTAAAATTGTTGGCACCGCCGACTATCTATCTCCGGAACAAATTCGCACTCCGTTGGCGGTTGGAACGGTTAGCGATATTTATTCGCTCGGATGCACACTGTATTACACGGTGTGTGGCAAGGTACCATTTCCAGGTGGCGATACAGCGCACAAAATTCGTCGCCATCTCGAAGAGACACCGTTTCATCCGCGTCGATTCGTTGACGACATCAGCGAGGAATTTGTAGATATCATCGCAGAGATGATGGACAAAGATCCTAACAAGCGCATTCAAACCTGCGCCGAGGTTGCCGCACGACTGGAGCCTTGGGCTAGCGATTCATCCCAAATCACTCAGCCGAGGATGTCCCGTGGCCCTTGGTCCTCTCCACCACCTCCTTCGTTGGATTCGGAGACGGGAGCTAATCCGGAAGACATCGGTCCGGATGGTTCCATCCATTCTAACGATTCTAGTTTGGCCCAGAGGAATTCGATTGAGAACCAGTTGTTCCTGGAATCGCGGGGGCAAACGGCAAATGAGCTGGACACCTTTATGGGCTCCCAAAGCACCGAACTTAAGACCAAGATTCCCGTGAACAAAAGTATGGTGATTGGGCTAACGGTTGCCATTTTGCTTCCTCCTGCTTTGTTGGTCGGTGCCATCATCGGCTACCTGATTGGACTGAAATACTAACCTTCGATATTCTGAGCCGCAGAGGCTTGTTCCCAAAACCGGAACTCGTTCCCAGGCTCCGTGGCTCCGCATGGGGACGTAATGCTGCGGAGGCTCCTGCCCACCGCTCTAAACATCTTTGCAAAGCCAAGTACTGGTAAAACACCCGGGAGGGCGAGGCTCCTGCCGAGCCAACGGTGCAATGGTTCGGCAGGAGCCTCACCCTCCCAAGCAATGAATGGCCTAGGTAAACTCATTGGAAACATGTTTAGTGCGGAGACTCCTGCCTCCTGAGTTACAAATCCATGGCTAACGCGAGGCGGAGCCTCGAACGCAGAGCTTTCCAAGGCAGAGCCGGCAGAGCCCTGGGTCGAGGCTGACGTTCAGGCTTGTGACACAGACAAACACCTTTGTCATTCGACAGAATGGATCCAAAAATGATACGAGCGATTTTGTTTTTTGTCGGCCGCGTGCAAGGGGTCGGTTTTCGCTATAACGCCAAAGAAATTGCTGGAAAATTTGCGGTTCGTGGCACCGTCGAGAATTGCGACGACGGTAGGGTCAAGATCGTCGTAGAAGCGGAATCCCAAGAGATCGATCGCTTTGTGGAGCAAATTCAGGTCTCAATGCCGGGCCATATTCAGAAAATCGATCGCTTTGAATCGGAACCCAGCCATGAGTTCGAGAACTTCTCAGTGAGACGGTAGCGAGGTATCCTGGTGAGTAGGTCTAATTCCGAGTCCTCTCACGATTTCCTTGCGACATCCCATTCAACATGAAAAAACTATCAGCAGGCGGCGGCTGGCAAGCGATACGATACACCTTTCGAAAAGGCATTGAATCGGGAGGCCTTTTTAAACTCTATCGAGCCTTGCGCTCCCGAAACGCTTGCAAGACCTGTGCGCTGGGAATGGGCGGCCAACATGGGGGAATGGTCAACGAGAAAGGGAATTTCCCCGAAGTTTGCAAAAAATCGATCCAGGCCATGGCGGCCGATATGCAACCAGCCATCACCGCTGATTTTTGGACCAAGCATCCGATTTCGCAAATTCGCAATTGGTCACCGAGACAACTTGAAACAAGCGGTCGACTGATCCAACCGATTCTGTACGAGCAGGGAAGCGATCGCTACCACACCATTACTTGGAACGATGCCTTCGATCGGATCGCTGCGAAGCTCAAGCAACTTACGGCAGACGAAACGTTTTGGTACTTCAGCGGACGAAGCAGCAACGAAGCCGGCTTTCTGTTGCAATTGATGGCACGGCTTTACGGTACAAACAACGTAAACAACTGTAGCTATTACTGCCATCAGGCAAGCGGGGTTGGTCTTCAAACGACACTCGGGACCGGAACTGCCACCGTTGTGTTAGAGGACCTCGACGACTGCGACACGATTTTTATTATCGGTGGAAACCCAGCTAGCAACCATCCGCGGCTGATGACGACGTTGATGCATTTGCGCCGCCGCGGTGGTCGCATTGTGGTCATCAATCCAATGCGTGAACTGGGCCTCGTCAAATTCAAAGTGCCAAGCGATCCGATGAGCTTGTTTTTCGGCACCAAGATCGCCACCCATTACATCCAACCGCATATCGGTGGCGATCTAGCGTTGCTGACGGGCGTCGCGAAGTGCGTTGTCGAGATGGGCAAGCATGATCTCGAGTATTTGAAGAAACACTGCAACGACGTCGACTCGTATATGGCTGGATTAGCCAATACGCCTTGGAGCGAGATCGTTGAGAAGTGTGGCGTGGATGAGACCACGATACGGGAGATTGCGGATGTCTATGCGAAAAGCGAGGGGACCGTGTTCTCCTGGACCATGGGGATCACGCATCACACGCATGGTGTTGAAAACGTCCAAGCGATCACGAATCTTGCGCTGTTGCGAGGGATGATCGGTCGAAAGGGGGCCGGAGTCATGCCGATTCGTGGCCACTCCAATGTCCAAGGCATCGGCTCGGTTGGTGTAACACCGAAGCTGAAAGACGAACTCTTCGAAAACTTGACCAAGCAATTTGGGGTAAAGCTTCCGACGACCAAAGGTCGTGACACCTTGGACTGCATGGAGGCGGCCAAAAGCGGAGAATTGAAGTTCGGCTTGTGCCTCGGTGGGAATTTATACGGCTCAAATCCAGATGCTCAGTTCGCGGAAGACGCGTTGGAGGAGCTCGACATGCTGGTCATGCTCAATACGACTATGAACACAGGGCATGGGCGTGGGCTTGCCAAGCAGACCATTGTTTTACCTGTCCTGGCTCGCGATGAGGAACCCGAACCATCGACGCAAGAATCGATGTTCAACTATGTGCGATTGAGCGACGGCGGACCGAGAAGATTGCCCGGTCCTCGCAGCGAGGTAAGCATTATCGCCGAGATCGGACGACGTGTTCTCGGGAATTCAACGCCGGTGGACTGGGAGCAAATGCAAAAGACCAATACGATCCGTCACTGGATTTCCAAAGTCGTCCCCGGTTACCAAGAGATCGACACCATTGCAAAGACGGGCAAGGAGTTTCAGGTAGGTGGGCGAACGTACCATACGCCCAAGTTCAATACGAAAGACGGTCGAGCCCAGCTCTTTACGCACCCGCTTCCGAATTTGACGCAGTTGGCCGACAATCAGTTGCGCATGATGACGGTGCGGAGCGAAGGCCAATTCAACACCGTGGTTTACGAAGACTACGATCTCTATCGCCACCAGGATCGTCGTGACGTTATTCTCATCAACCCAGACGACATGGAACGAATGGGGCTGGAGCATGATCAGTTGGTAACCGTGAGCAGCGACACAGGGCGAATGCACAACCTGCTGGCTCGAGCCTTCGAAGAGATCCGCTCCGGCAACGCGATGATGTACTATCCCGAATCGAACGTGCTTGTACCACGGACGGTTGACCCTCAATCGCGAACGCCGATGTTCAAGAACATTTTAGTGACGATTTCAAAGCAACTCGCGCTAGCAGAATAGTCCGTGGGTCACTCTTGCCGAGAGTGACCTTCGAGCATGGATGTTGTCTTCTTGGGTCAGCGGCAGGCGGAAAACTACCGTAGCTGGATTCGCCAGAATTCAGAATGCACTGAATTCTGGCGAATCCAGCTACGAACTTTGAATGTTCTCTCCCGCTTTACGGTGTCTTTATGAGAGGTATCGACTTAGCAAAAACACTCGCTCGTCCGTTTTCGTTTTGTTCCCAGAATACGTAAGCCGCTTTGCCTGATTTCGGTTCCGCGACGATGACTGCGTCGCGAGCGTTCGCGGTTATTGATTCCGCTTCGGTGCTGTTAGCTTTCTTCATTTTGAGTTCGCCATCTTTGCGCGTCGACCAGATTGCGACGGGGCCATTGGCTGTCGAAGCGATCCAAGGTTGCTCACCAACACCGACCAGCTGCTCATCGGTTCCATCATTGGTTGCAAGAAGAATCTCACGTCCACGTCTCCATATCGTTGAAACCATTCCCTCCTGATCGACGGCGAGCATGCCACCATCCATTGGGCAAGCGTTGAGTTTCCAATGCTCGTTGCCCAATCGGATCGAATCTGCTTTGGACTTGTTCCCGAGGAACGTCATGGACGTCAAATACATATCTCGATTGCCCGAAATTGAGTTGCGAAAGAGCATGTGTACTGTCTTGTTATGGATCGCGATCGAGGGATGGCAACACTCACAAATATTCTTGTCCGACGAGCGGTAGATAAGTTCATTGGTAGACCAAGTTGCCCCGCCATCCGTTGACTTGGATGCGACCAGTTCCGTTCGCTTATTGCGAAGGTCTAACCATGTGCACCAGACTTCGCCAGTGGAGGAAACCGCCATGGCATGCAGACCTTCACGAGCGGAATCGGCCGTGTCATTGACCATGACAGGGCCTTTCCATGTTGCGCCTCGATCGTTGGATCGCCATGCGAGCACATCACCATCTCGGCCTTTGCCTTGTTTGCCACCGATTGCACTGATGACCAACGTGTCGCCAAGGGCAGTAATCCTAGGCCCACGTCTGCTTCCAAGCGAAACATTGGGGACTTGGAATGCAACGGTGGGTTTGCTGAAGCTTTTGCCGCTGTCGTTCGAGCTGCAAACGAAGATGTCTTCCCCGGACCCAAATACGGTATGGACCGTACCATCGGATGAGACTGCGGCTTGAGGTTGCTTAGGGCCATTTGCATCTCCTGTTGCGATCAAGACTGAATCGTCTGCTCTTGCGAAGCAAAGAGGGTAGACAGAAAACGTGCAAAAAAGAGCAAGTAAAAATCGGAGCATGGGTTTCGGAAATGGAGTTATGGAGTTTGGGAGACAACGAGTCGTGAGTGTAGCAACAATTAGTAGAACTTGCTGAGCTGTTTGCAATAGTCCAGCGTAAGCCTCACCGCACTACCACACACATCTTTGTTCTTTGTAAGGCCGAGTTCCCTAAAAACCTATGGGAGAGAGAGGCTCCTGCCGAGCTGGGGGGCCACGGTTCGGCAGGAGCCTCAACCTCCCGAGAATGCATGCAAACAAACCCATGCGATACGGTCGCTTGCAGTTGGGATGTTATGCGTTCGACGAATTTCATAGCCTAGCTACGTTAGCTAGCTAAATACCCCATTGGGTGGGAGAAATGGATTCAACTATTCTACCTTTACGGAGAGTGAAGTTGGATTTTGAGGAGTTCCACGTCTCAAGGTATTTTCCACCAATGTTTTGCTCAAGTTTTGCCGATGGCGAGAAAGGTACCTTGTTTACTCTCAGTTTTGATAGAGATTTCGAATGGCTAAGAACCCATCTTTCTGGTCCCGCCTAAATGTACTTTCGTGGTTTGGGACAGATCGTGAAACATATCGTCGGACAGAGCGCAAGCGAACAGGGGTAGCGAGACGTGTTCCTTTTGAGTCGCTGGAGGAACGTGACTTATTCGCCGTGGTCGTGACTCCCACCTCCACGAACGTTTTTCAAAACGTACCTGCGATCGTAATCCAAGGGTCAGGGTTCGACCCGATCGTTGCGAACAATTCAGTTGTTTTTAACGATGGAGCCGGAACGGTTACGGGTGCGACCGATACGGCATTGACGGTCGAATTCACTACGCCTCCAAGTGAAGCAGGAATCCTCACTGCGGTCGTTAGCACATTGACTGAGAATAGCGGTAATGCAGTTCAAGTTGCGACGGTCGTTCCAACCCTTACGGCTAGCACCGAAGCATTAGCAGCGAACGCTTCGTCGATTTTCATTTTTGGTACAGGTTTTGACACGCAGCATGCCAACAACGTAGTTACCTTCAACAATGGGGCCAGCGGAACGGCTACGGCTTCGACGGGCACTCGTTTGACGGTTTCGATCGATACCCCGCCGACTGCCGCTGGCCCACTGACCGCACGAGTTGTCACCAACTCGGTCACCAGCGGCTCCTTTGTTCAAGTAGCCAAGATTGTTCCAGTGGTTACAACCAGTTCGACGGTCATCGCAGCGAACGCAACCACGATGACCATCAACGGCTTTGGGTTCAGCACAACCGAAACCGATAATATTCTTGATTTCGATGGCAAAGCTGTCGGCGAAGTCACAGCTGCAACAGCAACGCAGCTGACTGTTAACTTGACAACCTCACCGAAAGTCGCTGGTGATTTGTTCGCGATTGTTCGAACGAATGGTGTCAGTAGTGCTGGAGCAGTTAAAGTAGCTACGGTCAGGCCGGTCGCAACAGTTGCTACGACCAATTTGGCGGCCGATGCATCGACGCTCACTATCGATGGTTTTGGATTTGATACGATAGCAGCAAACAATACGGTTGCTTTCAATAACAATGCGGTTGGCACAGTGACGTTAGCGACTGCCACGAGGCTTACGGTTGCCTTAACAACCAAACCGACGACCGCTGGTGTGTTAAACGCTACGGTGACTACCAACGGTGTTGCGGGGACGACCGCGCAGGTCCGCACGGTCACTCCCGTGGTGACGAGCCGTACCGTCAACGTAGCAGCCAACGCAACCTCTGTGACGATCAATGGCTTTGGTTTTGACGCAACAGCGTTGAATAACACCGTCGCATTCAACAACGGTGCGACCGGTACTGTAGTCTCGGCAAGCCCGACATCGATCACGGTCGACTTTGACGTCAAGCCGACTGCAGCCGGAAGCCTCACAGCGACTGTGACCACCAATAGCGCAGCGAGCTCGAGTGCGCAGGTGGCTACCGTCACGCCCGTGATAACTCTGAGCACGGTTGACATGGCGGCAAATGTGAGCACGGTAGTGATCGATGGGTTCGGGTTTGCTACGACTCCAGGCAACAATACAGTCGTCTTTAATAACGGAGCCGTGGGAACTGTTGATAGCGGCACCAACACATCGCTGACGGTTACTTTTTCGGTAAGGCCGTTGACTGCGGGGCCGTTGACTGCAGTCGTGACAAGTAGTGGGGTCGGAAGCGGATCTGCGGTCCAGATCAAACGAATAACGCCTTTCATAACCAGTTCAACCACCAATCGCGGTGCCGATCAAACCACGCTTGTCATCAACGGTTTCGGGTTTAGTCCGGTGCTGGCGAACAACGCCGTTACCCTTGATAATTCGGCTGTTGGCAGCGTGACGGCTGCAACGCCGACTTCGATCACGGTCACCTATTCAACAAAACCTGTGACAGCTGGGAACTTAACTGCCTCGATCTTAGTAAACAGCATTAGCGGCGGTTCGGCAGTCCAGGTAGCCACCATTACGCCGGTCGTGACCGCCAATGCAGGAAACATCATTCCAGTTAATGCCAGTTTCGTAATCATTACGGGATATGGGTTTGATACAACGGAATTGAACAATTCCGTGACGTTTGTGGGAGGTGCTGTTGGGTCGATAACCGACGCAACACCGACGTCACTGACCGTCTCGTTAACCACCAAGCCACCCAAGGCTGGATTGCTCCAAGCGACAGTGACCACCAATACACTGAGCAGCAATTCCAACGCGACGGTCGCCTCAGCGTCACCAGTGGTCCTGGCAAATGCGGGCAACCGAATTGCATCCAACGCGTCGTCGGTGATTGTCGTCGGCATTGGTTTTGATACGACCCATACCAACAACTCGATTGTCTTCGACTCGGGGGTGACCGGTACCGTCGATTCAGCTACTGCGACATCGCTAACGGTTTTGCTATCGTCCCCACCGACCTCTGGTAACCTAAACGCAACCGTAACGACCAACGGCATCAGTAATGGTTCTTCCATTCTTGTCGGAACCGTAAGGCCTGTGGTCACAAGCATTGTCACGAGTCTCGCCGCGACCGCAAACACGATCACGATCCAAGGCAGCGGCTTTAGTACAACTGCTGCGAACAACACCGTGGTATTCAACAATGGTGCCGAGGGGGTTGTCACTGCAGCCACGGCCACTCAATTAACCGTAGCATTCCTTGCAAACAAAAAACCAACATCGGCGGGTAGTCTAACCGCAGTAGTTACGTCCAATGGCGTTAGCAGCAACTCGGCCGTTCAAGTAGCAACCGTTGCGCCGGTGATCACCAGCCGCCTTTCCAACCTTTCGCCAGACGCGACCAGTGTGACCATCAACGGATTTGGTTTCGCATCGACTAACTTAGGCAATATCGTCGCGTTTAACAATGACGCCGAAGGAACCGTTACCAATGCGACTGCAACAGCCTTAACGGTACAGTTCTCCAAGAAACCCAAAGGTGCTGGGAGCTTGACAGCAACGGTTACATCAAACGGAATTGAAAGCGTCAGCACCAATGTCCAAATTGCGTCCGTGATTCCATTGATCCTACCCAATACCAGTAACACGTTAGGATTCAACGCCACCGTTTTGACCATTTACGGTGTCGGCTTTAACACGACGACTCCAACCAACAATATCGTCTTGTTCGACAACGGCGCGATTGGCACGGTCTCCGCCGCGACAACGACGAGCTTGACCGTCGACATTAACACCGCGCCAAGAGCAGGTGGCATCATGAACGCCTACGTCACAACCAATGGCATTGGCAGTGGCGCTGCAGTCCAAGTCGCTAAGATTGCACCGATCTTGACTGCAGTCACAACCGACCTCAGTGTTACCCAAACATCAGTAACGATAACAGGAACCGGTTTCGATACAACACCTGGTAACAACAGCGTTACGTTCAGCAACGGAGCGGTTGGAGCAGTCAGCGCTGCGACTGCAACATCGTTAACCGTGACACTTTCCACGCAGCCTACGAGCGTGGGCGCATTCACGGCGGTGGTTTCGACCAACGGAACCAGCAGCGGCACTCCCGTTCAAGTTGCCACGCTGATTCCGGTAATCACCAGCAGCACAGCAGCGTTAGCCGCGAACACCACGACGCTTACCATCAATGGATTTGGCTTTAGCACAAATGCTTCGGAAAACACCGTTTCGTTCACCAATGGCGCAGTTGGAACCGTGACCTCCTCGACCGCGACGACGTTGTCCGTCACGTTTACGACCAATGCATCAGCGGTCGGTGCATTGAATGCAACCGTGACTACCAATGCGCGCGCCAGCGTATCAACGCAAATTGCAAATGTGATCCCCACTGTGACATTGAGCACGGAATCACTTGGGGCTAGCTCCGGTTCGATCGTCATACGTGGATTTGGGTTCAGTACCACGAATTCAAACAACACTGTTGTATTCAGTAACGGGGCAGTTGGCACGGTCGACTCCGCAACAGCGACCTCCCTCACCGTTTCATTTACGACCAGGCCTGTTGGCGTCGGTAGTTTGACGGCCGTTGTCACCACGAGTGGAAATTCAAGTGGCTCAGCAGTTCAGGTCGCAACCGTCAAACCATCTGTCACCAACGTGACAACAGGTCTAGCGGCAACCTCGGCCACCGTCACCATCGCTGGATTTGGTTTTAGTTCAACCGCTAGCGACAATACCGTCGTCTTCAACAACGGCGCTGAGGGAACCGTCACTGCGGCTACGGCGACCGAATTGACAGTCACTTTTGCAGCCAACAAAAAGCCGGCTACGGCAGGTAGTTTGACTGCAGTCGTGACAACGAGCACTCATAACAGTGGTGCAGCAGTACAAGTTGCTACCGTGACCCCCGTAGCCACGGTAAGCACGGCAGATCTAGCAGCAGATGCGTCAAGCCTCGTCATCAACGGATTCGGTTTTGATCTGACCGCTTCCCGTAATCTCGTGGAGTTTAATAACAACGCCATTGGAACGGTGACAGCCTCGACCGCGACTACGCTGACTGTCGGTTTTACAACCAAGCCACGCACCGGCGGTAGCCTAACCGTCACCGTTCGCACCAATGGCGCAGCGAGCGGCACGTCACCTCAGGTTGCTACTGTGGTTCCGGTCGTCGTGGCCAACTCGTCTCTC
>CANHVO010000168.1 GCA_947463915.1 Planctomycetaceae bacterium | reverse complement strand
GGAATCCCAGGAGTCCAATGTTTTGCCTGAGCGAATCGGTATCGTTACTGCGTTGCACGCTTGCGATACAGCCACCGACGATGCCATCCGTTTTGCGCTGAACAAGCGTGCTAAGCACGTTGTTTTGGTCCCGTGCTGTCAAGCGGAAGTGGCAAGTGCTTTGCGTAAAAACAGAACTCAATCGATGGCAGATTCGGTTCTGCCTGAGCTATGGCGGCATCCATTGCATGCGAGAGAATTCGGTAGCCAACTTACGAATGTGCTTCGCTGTTTGCAATTGGAGGCGCACGGATACAAAGTCACGGTAACGGAATTGGTCGGTTGGGAGCATTCAATGAAGAACGAGTTGATTGTTGCGACTTTTCAGAATCGCCGCCGCGAAGGAGCTGAAAGAAAGCTTAACCAACTTCTAGAATCCGTCGGGCTGCTAGAAATGGCTAGTCGCTTTCACTAAGGCGAGCGTCGGAATGAAAACTACCTTAGCACGACGCGCAAGCTAGTGAATTTACCGGCCAATTCACGAGCTTGCGCGTCGTGCTAAGCATATAGAAACCTGCCGCTCGCCTAAGCACTTCGTCACAAAATCTTTGGGAAAGAAACCATTTATCGAACGGCGTTCGCCGCGATTTTCAACGAAGGACGAGCATTTCAGAAAAAGGGCCAACGTTCCGGCAAATTCAAGGGTAAACCACATGGCGATGTGGCTAGTTAAAGAATCCAAAGGGTATTAGAAAAAAGGCAAATCCCCCCACATGCCCGCAACGGTGACCCGCATTTTGAGTTGTAAAACGAAATTCTATGACTATTCTTATGAATAAGGTTGCGCTCACAAAAGTACCGTTCGATTTGTGTCATTATCTTTATGCCCGTCGATTCTCCACCGATTCAAGTCGATCCGAAAAACGAAACTGTAACAGTGCCTCGACCGCGTCTATTAATGATTGCGTATTGTTTTGCTCCGTTTGGTTCGATGGAAGATCGAAACGGTTGGCAACGTGCACTACTTGCGACGCGCACGATGGATGTAACTGTTCTTTATGTCCCCAATGTTCCAGTAGCTGAGCTCATCAAAAGCTTGCCAGAATGGGTGTCGCCCGATGCGTTGAAGTTCGAGCCGGTTAAAGAAAGTCTCATTTGCCAGTCGCTTAAGAAGCTTGATGTGACGTTTTATTTAACGTATCGACTTTGGCACTGGAAGGTTTTTCAAAGGGCTAAGAAACTTCATCAAGAACGTCCTTTTTCAGGTTCGCACCTAGTAACGCTTTGTGGTTTTCGCGAACCGGGCTATGTTTGGAAGATTGATATTCCGCACATTTGGGGGCCATTGGGTGGCACACACAATTTCCCAAAAGCTTTTATGAATTCCATTCGAAGCTGGAGTCGTTTGAGAGAGAGGATTCGTACCGCAATCAACCGTTTTCAGCTGAATCGTTGCGGTCGAATTCGTCGGGCCATGCAGCAATCAGCTGCGGTAGTGGCGGCTTCAACAGGCGCACGCTCCGACTTTGAGTCGGGATTTGGTATTCAATGCGATGTAGAGCTTGAAACAGGAATTGATCATCCTCTTCAGCCGATCCGCGAATCTAGAAATTCCGCTCAACCGCTTCGGATATTATGGACAGGGCGCTTGCGAGAGTGGAAAGGACTTCCCATTTTGCTTCATTCCATCGCATCTCTTCCCAAAACGGTTTCGGTTCAAGTACGAATTGTTGGCAACGGAAGCAGCAAGCCTACTTGGATGAAGCTGGCGACCAAACTGGGCATAGCGAATTGCATCGAATGGATCCCATGGCCGACCTATCAAGAGACGCTTGAATACTATGCTTGGGCAGACGTTTTTGCATTTACAAGTCTTCGCGATACGTCTGGAACAGGACTGCTGGAAGCTTTAGCAGCAGGCTGTCCGATTCTCGGCTTAGATCATCAAGGGGCAAAAGATATCATGACCAGCGAATGCGCCATACCCATTCCAGTGGATTCTTGGCATGAGGCGATATCAGGGTTTCGCGAAGGACTCGTTCGGCTTGCGACTGACTCAAACGAATGGCTGAGACTAAGTCACGGAGCAACGCAACGTGCAAAAGCCTTTGTCTGGGAAGGGCGTTCTGATTGTATTGATGCGAATTATCGAAAATACATCCTTAGCCCAGCAGCGCCCACTAACGCCTTGTGACTTGGCTGGACATCGTGACATCAGTTTGCTTAACTTTACTTGTGGACTATAGTTGTGATGGCCCTCATGTCCAAAGCGACTCGAGAAGCTCACCTTGAACGAAATAATACTCAATAAAATCGCATGAGCAATCAAACACCGTTGGCGCTTCGTCGCTCGTTCGAGGACGACTTCTATGGGAGCACTATCCAGAAGCTCATTTCACAGGGCAAAATCTCAACCAGTGATTCGGTTTTGGTGACAGCTGGGGGGACCCGCGACAAGGAGACATGGCAGAATTGCGGGTTTCAAAACGTAACCATTTCCAACTTGGATGACCGAATGGTTGGAAACGAATTTGCTCCCTTTCAATGGTCGTTTCAAGATGCTGAAAAGTTAACATTGGGAGACAACTCGGTTGACTTCGTCTGCATTCATAATGGATTACATCATTGCGGATGCCCACAAGCTGCGATCCTTGAAATGTTGAGGGTTGCCAGAAAAGGCATTTTGCTTTTTGAACCCTACGACAATTTGGTGACTCGAATCGGGATGCGTTTCGGTGTCAGTCAAAAATTCGAAACAGCTGCGGTGTTCTACAGTGGATACACTCATGGCGGATTGAGAAATGGTCCCGTCGCCAACTATGTTTATCGCTTTACGAAGTGGGAGTTAGAAAAAACCGTTTCCACAGCTTATCCTGAGGGGCCCATCGAATTTCAGTTTATTCATGCGTTGCGAGTTCCCTGGGAGCAACTGAAGGGACGACGCAGCAAGCTCCCATTTTACTTGGCCTGTCTGTCTATCCCCTTCTTGCGATTGGCAAATTGGCTCATTCCCGAACAGGGGAACTGTTTCGCTGCTTACATTGCCAAGAGAACAGACCATTCTCCAGTATGGCCGTGGGTCGCTAGATCAGCATCGGGAACTTGTTCCGCTAACCAGGAATGGCTTTCCAAGAAGTACCAAAAGATAGGATAAGGCGAGCGACTCGCGTTCTCTCGGTGCGGCTCAGGACATGCATTTCGAATTCACAGGCCTCTTTCAGGTTCTTGTTTCCCGCATCAAGTTCGCGAGGGCAGCGACTGGTGGCTTGTCGGTTGTTGATTTTGTTAGTGCTCTTTCAAATGCATTTCGTTTAACAGTCCGCTTGTCCCGCCGATGTCGCAAATGCTTGGCGTACTACACGGACAGCCGTGGATGCTTACCTCACCAGAACGCTGGAAAACGTTTCAATCACTCGATCCGCATAGACTTGATTTGAGAACTTACTAAATAGGACGTCTGAGATGGACTCAATCTGTTTACTGCTTTGGCCGAGAGCAGAGTCAATGGCTTGAAAAAGCGAAGTGGTATCAGCCAATTCAAACGCACCAAAGCGGCCCTCATCCGAGACGACTTCGCTAACGGATGTTCCTGAGACAAAGCAGACCGGTGTCCCTACGTAGTAAGCCTCGAGTGCTGGCAAACCGAATCCTTCGATTTCCGAGGGAAGCAGTAGTGCTCGCGCCGAACCAACCGCTTCGACCAAACTCGCGTCGTCCAGCGGCGACGTAATCGATACCAAATTCAATTCACTCAACTTTTGTTTTCCGTAGTCATCAAGACTGCCAATCAATCTGAGTCGAGGCAATTCATGTCCCTCGCGTTGCAACTGAAACCACATGTTGAGCAAGTGATTGGTCTTTTTATGAGGAGCAGAAGACGCCAAATGAACAACTTCATCGCGTTTGGTCCAACGGCGTGCTCGATGGACTTCCCACGAACTACTTTCGTAGGTAACGTGAATGGGAGGTGATTTGATTCGGTGTCGATCGCAAAACGTTTCGAGCTGTGTCTTCGCATGATGCGAAACCGTCATCACAGAATCAAATCGCCGAAGGCTATTTTTCATCACTCCTATCCAGTACTGAAAAGCACGTGGGGTTCGTGTTTCTGGATAGTTGTCGGCATAGTGCTGTAGGATCGCATCATGCATTGTACCAACCAAGGGAACGGACGGTCGCGAGAAGAGGGAAAGGTATCCTTTCGGATAGTACCAGAGGTCGCTGGCGGGGCGAGCCAAGATCGGGTGCAACATATCACTGATGATGCGACCAATTGCATGGTCTGTTCGAAACGGCAACCTACGGGTCGTCTCCGTTCGTCCAACGGCCCCAAAGGAACTCTTTGACGAAATGAGTGTGAGTTGCAGTTCCTTGCGTTTGTTCAATTCGTCGAGCAGCGATCGCGTCATCGAAGTAATCCCGAGGCTTCGATCGCGATGCGGGTTTTGATCGGCAAGATAGACGGCCACCCTCATGGGCAATTTATCGCCACACAACTGCTTGTCTACATTTTTGACAGGAGCTACGTTCATCGTTGACTTGCTTTCATCGGCTCGGTGAGCATCGAAAAACATAAGGTCGTTACAACGAAAAGCGAGAAGTTCGGAAGCTTGAAAATCGATTCAGCAAGTCCATTGATGACGGCGTAAGCAAAGATGCCAAAGACGATCGCGAACTCGATCCTCCCATGCTTTGCATAGAGCTTTGTCACTTCCACAAATGCGCAGAGAATCGCCAAAAGAATTAGCGACAATCCAACGATGCCACCATCCAACAGTACATCCAAATACAAATTGTGCGCGTGCGGAATTTCCCACCGAAAGGTTGCACTCAAATACTCTACTTTTTTTGCATCCCAAAAAGCAAGATAACCGTATCCCAGTATCGGCTTCTTTTTAAAAGAGGTAAGCAACTCTTCCCAGAGCGGAATACGTCCCGATAGACTTGACACATCGTCTTCCCGGCCCATCGTCGCAACCTTGCCGAGCGCGCCTGTACTGCTTTGAGTTATCATCGTTGACGCAGCAAGACCTAAAGTGGCAAAGGCTAGAAATCCGGCAATGAGCAAGATACGATTCGCACCTCGAATGACAAGCGTCTGAGTTATCAATAGACTCAAAAGAAGTCCAGCTAGCGTTGTTCTTGATCGAGTGTACCAAACAACCAACATTCCGAACGCGAAAACCAAAACCCCAATAAAGTTCCCCCACCCAAACTTGGAAAGAAACATCCTCGACACAAGACAAAGCAAAGACGCAAAAATCGCTTCTGTATTTGGGTGCGTTGTGCCCATGAAACGATAGTTCCCGCCAGGACGGAAGTACCCATGCCTGATTTCAGAAGCGACGCCGATCAAAATGAACGCGATGCAGGAATAGCAAATTATCGTTAATAACTCACGAAGTCGGAACTTCATGGCCATACCAGCTCCGCCAATTGCCAATGTGCCTAGAACCGACAATTTGAAGATGGTTTGGGATGGCCTTACGCTCCACATGACGCTCGCGCACAAAAACATAGCGATGGCCACAAGGCACCAAAAAAGCGGAGCAGAACTACGAATCCTCGTTTTCGGCGCAAACAGAAAGCAAACGCAGCCCCAACCCGCGAATGCTAGGCGAGCAAAGGTCGACAAGGGATTCACGGCACTGATTCGATCGGCAGTAAGATTCTCATCGCCACTCGTATAGTCCACAGCGATCGTATTGGCGATCTCGCTCGCATTCCAAGCATGATCAATGTTAAAATAGCAAAGTACGATGGCAAAAACGGTTACCCATGCAAATTGACTATGAAACCGATCATCCGCGTTCTCTTCGACTCGTTTCGGACCAACACTCGAGATGACCATCTACGTTTGCTCCCTTTCGCATGGCATCAAAGAATCCGTTTCCTCGTTCGTGCTGGATTCCGCGGCATAGTTGTGGACGCCGTCAGCCAGTCTCACTGCAGTCACGATTGTCACGGCTAGGCCTCCCAAAATCATCGCATAAGCTGCTCCATTGAGGCCCTGACTTGGTATCAGCACCAATGCAGAAACGATAGAAACGACGCAGTACGATACTTCGCCCCAGAAAAAGTCCTTGGATTTTTTTAGCGCTGCTAAACCATTGGATAACATCGTCGATATGCTTATCACCAGAGTCGATACGCTCAGTAAAAAAGTCAGAAAACCAAACCCCACGTACTGAGTCCCCAGTATCACGAGCAAGTTATTGCCGAAGAAGAAAAAGACAGTTGAAATACAAATCAGTCCTGCACAAATAACTCCTGTCGATTCCCCAATTGCAGTGAGCAATCCTCGAATGCCATTCTTCTGAAGTTCGAGCATCGTCCGGGGCTGAAACACATTGTTGGCCCCCTGCACAAACATGAGAGATACACCAACGAGACTTGTGCAAGCCCCGAAAACTCCCGTCCCAGCATCACCTTCGAAAGAAAAAATGAGCCATGGTATGACGACCACAGGGGCAATACCAAAAACTCTGGCGACAACCAGCCATCGAGCGTAGCTCCAATTGTGGTGCCAGTCCTGAACCACCGCTTTATTGTCAATGACATAAGTGCTGCGAGTCATCCAAAGCCAAGCTGCGATCGGCAAAAGACAACCAAACGAAAGCACTAGATTTGCCACCGAAAGCGAGAATACATCCATTCGTATCAACACAACTAGACCTATCAATTGCGACAAGACAACCACTACGTCCAAAATCAACAATCGAAGGATCGCAAAATCCGTAAAGGAGACATATCTCATTTGATCGCGACCGAGGGTCGACCATAAAGCCAAACCAAGACTCAGGCCAAACAAAAAGTGGCCTCCGTCGAACCCCAGGACACGAACCGCCACTGCCGCAATCAAGACCATAACAGTTGATGCAGTAGAAAAAACAGCTTGATGCGCAAGCGTACTACCGCGAAAGCTCGTCCTGTTGAATGCAGGACGGAATGTGAATGCCAAAAAAGGCGAGGCAATCATTCGTTCTTGAATTGTTCTCAGGAATGCGATGATTGTCCATGCAAGCGAGAAGACACCAAAGTCAGCGTCAGAGCAATTGCGACAAATCAACATCGTCGACAAAAACGTTCCTGCACTTACAACAATTTGGTCTGCAATTGCAAGAATACCATTTTTGAGCCTCTTTGATCCTTCTCCCATCGTGGCCTAAGTGCGAAGGAGTTTAGGAGTGAAAGTCGTTTGCCGACTAAGAATGGTTCCGGCAACCTTTACCCCGTCGCTGATCAATCGCTGAACGCTTTGTACAGCCGCCGTACGACTCACGAAATCAGATCGGACCGATACCAAAGCCATGTCGGCTTGTCTCGCAATCATTAGTCCGTGCCGCAAATCGTCAATTTGTGGTAGATCGACGAGGATCATCGCATACCGCTCGCGAGCCCATTGAAACATTTCTTCACAGTTTTCGGAAATGACGCGTGCCGAGTTGAGATGGCTTGGCGCCCCCGAGGGCATTAGATCAAGCGATTCCACGTTCGTCGGAAAAATGGCTTCGTTTGGAGGCACATCACCAATCATTACGTCCGCTAAGCCTGTTGTTGTTTTGTGGCGAAATATTCGATGCTGTCTTGGTGCCAACATGTTCGCATCGACCAAGAGTACTGGCCCCAAGTGATTTTTAGCTGCAAGCACGGCTAGATTTGCTAGAAGCGTGCTTATGCCTGTTCCCTTGGAACAGCTGGTCATCGCAATGATTTGCCCCTGATCGCTCTCGTTCTCCAAACGTGCCTTGATTCGCCACAAAAGCGTGTCGATCTCGGACAAACCACCGGCCCCACGCTCTCCTGATTTCCCCGAGCGTTCCGATTTACTAGGCTTCGTTTCGATTTTTGAATTCATCGTTGATGACTTTGCAGAAAGTGAGTGAGACTAGCGGGCAATAAATCGTTTGTGCTCGATAGAGTCAGGAATGGTCGCAAGAACTGGAAGTCCCAAAAGGCTCGACAGATCGCTTTCAGTACGAATTCGATCATTCAATTTTTCGCTTAGAAATATCAAGCTAATGACACTGGCAAAGCTCACCATCGCTCCTGCGACAAGCACTAGTAACTTTGACGGACTTACTGGCCGCTCAGCAATCGTGGCCTTTTGTGCAACGCTTACGCTGGATATCCTTTCGTTCTCAAGCGCCTCGTCCGAACGTGCCTGTTCCAAACTGTTGGTGTACTGCAGATACTTATCCCGTGCTATCTGTTCTGCGTGTTCCAGTTGAGTCAATTCGATCGCTTGACGATTAAAATCTTCTAGCGTTCTCAGCGTTTCGGAATGTTGCGACACCAACTCCTGGTGTCTCGCAACCAAACCTGCGACGATACTGTCTTGTTGACGTAAATCCAAAGAAAGGGCTCGATGGATTGGATTTATATCATCCACGGTTTCGTTGCGATCATTTTCTTGAGCCTCAACCAACTTTTGAGCTTCTTCCACTTGTTTGTTGGTTGCTATCAATTGAGGATGGTCCTCGGCTAGCCTAGATTTGAGATCCATCATACGAATCTGGCTGGTATAGAGTTCCTTTCGCAAAAGGTCTGCTCCGGAGTTCGGGACGCTTTTCTTGGAAGACGTCTCTCGTTCTGGAATCGACGCCAATTGAGCCCTCAAGTCCTTTGCCTTGGCACGGCTTGAAGTTAAGTTTTGGGTGTTCTGAATTTTCTCTAGTTCAATCGACTGCAATCGATTTTCTAGCGAGGATCGCCTGCCTTCGATCGAGGTGATTGCGAATTCGTTTTTGGTATTTTTAACTTTTTCTTGTGCGCTGGAATACTTTTCCAACAGCATATCCCTCTGTTCCATGAGGAAGGTTCCAGACTGTCGATTGCGGTGAATTCGAAGATGCTCTGCTTGATAAATCTCGATCAAGCTCTCGAGCACTCTCTGCGCGGCTTTGGGCGATTTTGCGTCATAGGTTGCCGTCAAAACCATCGAATTGCGCTCAGCTCCGACCTTTAAGCTATTTTCAATTTCGATCTCGGCTTCCTCTCTCGCAGAGACTGGGTCAATCGATTTGATCACACCAAGCACTCTGCCGACGGAGTCCTTTATCTGGGTCAAAATTGCATTCTTTGAAGTGAGCGATTCGTCATCGGGGTCCACTCCACTTAACACGTAATCAGGACTGAGCTTTTCTACAACTTGAGATATAACGCCTCGGCTGGCAACAACCTGTAATGCCGACTTTACCTCTTCATCACGATTGCTTTGGATCAACCCTGTTGAAGAACCCATCGTCGCAGTCGGGTCGATCCCCAAGCTCTCCCGTCCAACTTGAAGATAGAGCTTTGCCTCGGAACGATACTGGCGAGGAAAAAAAAGAATCACCGCCAGCGTTATAGCCATGACGACCATCGGTACCACGATGATTTTTAGTTTATGTCGAAATACTATTTCTAGCACTTCAGCTTTGCTGATCATTCCAGTCATGGATAATTCCTTTGAGACTCATCGCCTTCGGCCCAGACAACATGTGGGGCTATCTAAGGATCGATTGTAGTTGAATTGGTCGAAACAGCAACGAAAGACCAGACTTTAGTACGTTTCACCGATTTGCCCCCAACTTATTCAATACAGATGATACAGCCGGTTGACCTCGACCTAAGCAAAGTTATTGCGACGGAGACGAAACAACTTTGGAATCCCATTAACAGAATGTGGCCAGCCGATATCAAACGCGATTGATCAACATTTTGAGTGCTTCAGCTAGTCGAGCAGAGGAGTTCTCTTCAACAAAGCAATGGGCACTCTCGAGATTCAGTTTGCATTCTGCTCGATCATCCAAGAAGGCCCGAATCCCATCGGCGATATTCAGAGGTTTGGTTGCGTCAACGGTGAGTCCAAGCTGTCGAGTTCGAACGATCTCACCCATCAATCCATTGTCCGACGACAAAACAGGGCGTTTTGCCAACGCCGACCGAATGAGTGCGGAACTGCCTCCCATGTGATTTTGATAGGTAGTCAAAGTTACATCGGAGAGTTCATAGTACTTTTGAATATCCTCCTCCGGAACAAAGTCGTTGTTCAAAACAACTTGAACTTGAGATGTGAGTCTAACTCGTTCCAACAATGCGAGGACCTCCAACTCCTGATTGGGATGCAACTCACCAACGAGGAGTACACAAACTCGCTTCGCCTCAGAATCTGTCAATGTTAAGACGGCTTCCAAAAGCTCCCGAACCCCCTTTCGCCGATCAAGAATGCCAACCAAACAAAAGATGGTTCTAGATGAGTCAATGCCAAGTCCAGATCGCAACGATTCTAACGACGATACCGCAACAGAAAACGTTGCAAATGAGTCTGGCAAAAAATGAATCGAGGCTTTGGTCTTAAATTGCTTTTTCATGTACTCGACTGCAAAACCATCCAGGCAATACAATCTCGACAGTTTTGCAATTTTCAAAACGCGATTTAGCAAGAGCTTCTTCCGCCACGCACGAAATCTTTCCTTCAACGGCGCCTTGAATTTGCCAAACATCTGATAATGAAACGTCGGCCTGAAATAGATCATCGAGAAAGGGCATGGAGATCGCGGGCCAACCAACATCGGCAATTGAAAGTAGTCCGAGAACATCAATAGACCATGGTCGGCACCAAGCGACGCGGAGTATTTGCAAAACAATTCCCACGCACGAAAGTATCGTAAATAGGGAACAGACTCCATTCGATTATCTTCCATCTGAGTTAACGAATGGATGCTTATTCTATGGCTCGATAGACTTTGAACGTATTTCGTTTCATCTGGATGCAGTTCGAAAAACTTACGACTCACCAAAAAATCAAGATTGCCTTGAATGTTGTGTTCTGCCCAAGTTTTGGCGAAGTTTCGAACATAACTCGGATGGTGCCCCCGAATGTCAATATCCATCGCCAAGATGCGAAACCGCTTCTTCGAGTTGCGGTCTGACGGCTCAGAAGCGTTTACGGTTTCTAACATGGAATCGAACTTCAGGAACCCGTTGGAGTGTTTTCTAAAATCATATTAGTTGCTCCTCGCAACAACTCAATTTGATCGGTCTGCGTTTGCAAAACAAATCGCCTTTTTGATGTTGCCAATCCTGAACGCGGCGATGCAGTCACTCCAACCGCTACGATCGTTACCGAGCCGTTCAGCAAAGTCGACCGAACGAATCGGACATCTCGCCTAGTACATTGGCGACCACATGGTTGAGTCGGTTCGGTTGGCATCGCCAAGCCCAGTTTCCGGTTGCAATGCCCGGTGTATTCATGCGAGCTGCCGCAGGAAGCCCCAGAAGGTCCTGAACGGGTGCAATTGCGACACATGCCACTGAGCTCCAAATCGCTCGCATCATCCCAATATGAATTTGGCTCGGCTCGCAATGCAGGTAACGTAATGCAAATGCTTTCTCGGCATCGATCTCGCTCTGGCTGCGCGTGCTGCCCTCGCCAGCCTGACTATTGAACCAGCCCACTGTCGTATCGTTATCGTGTGTGCCGGTATAAGCGATGCAATGGACCGGATAGTTGTGCGGCAGATCAAGCGAGCTACTTGTTCCTCCACCGAAACCAAATTGAATGATTTTCATTCCAGGAAATCCAAATCGATCTCGCAACCCACGAACCTCGTCGGTGATGAACCCCAAATCCTCAGCGATAACAGGCAACCTTTCACCTAAGGCTCGCTGCAACGCATGAAAGAAATCGTCGTTCGGGCCAGACTGCCACTGCCCGATTCGCGCGTCGGGCATCTGGGCTGGTATTTCCCAATACGCCTCAAACCCTCGAAAATGGTCGATCCTGAGCATGTCGCACAACTGCAACATCCGCTTGAATCGTCGAATCCACCAGTCGTATCCCGTTTGGCGATGCTCATGCCATCGATACAACGGATTACCCCAACGCTGTCCAAGCACTGCAAAGTAATCCGGTGGCACTCCAGCGACTACAGTTGGGTTTCCATTCGCATCCAATTCGAACAGCTCCTGCTTCGACCAAACATCGGAACTATCCATCGCTACGAAAATCGGGATATCACCTATGATGC
Organism: Planctomycetaceae bacterium; assembly: GCA_947463915.1. Taxonomy (GTDB): domain Bacteria; phylum Planctomycetota; class Planctomycetia; order Pirellulales; family Pirellulaceae; genus JBKCUI01. Next base: position 2,642 of record CANHVO010000168.1, on the reverse strand, counting down.
CAACTCCATTTTCAGCACCGTAACGACGCAGTTCCTGCCACTGCCGCTCAAACAAAAACTGGATGAACGCTTCGAAGTCACAAGCAACTCGGAGCTTCTCCGACCACGCCTTCAACGCTTCCGGTTCACGTCGCTTCAATGTGTCTTCCCAATCGCTCCAAGCTCGATCGCCATGAAAATTCTTGCAAGCGGTAAACAGGCAATGCTCCCCAAGCCAGTCCGCTTGAGCATGCCGGAACTCATCCAGCTGCGGCTGCAGGTCCGTGCGATGATTCTGATAACGGCGAAACGCGATTCGCAACAACTCCATCCGTTTGCTGGACGAGGACTCAAAATCAGCGCTGCCTATCTCTCCCTCTTGAACAGCTGCGCGACAAGCTTCCTGCCAGTCTTCTTGACGGAGCAGCCCATCGCGAACCAGCAACGCTGGGCTAATCAAAAGCGGGTTGCCCGCAAACGACGAAGGAGATTGATACGGAGAAAACCCGTAGCCCGTCGGCCCCGTAGGCAGGATCTGCCACCATCGCTGCCCTGCTTGCTTCAAGAAACGAACAAACTCGTAAGCCGACGGACCAAGATCGCCGGAACCTATATCGCCGACGCTCCATGGGCCATCGGTCCCGGGCTGACTATTGATGTCGCTTCCAGGATGACGTGGTGGCAATGAAGTGAAATGAAGGAGCAGACCGCTTGCGCGTGCGAACAATGACATAGCTCACTCAGTCGAAATTTTAAGTACGAGTATCGGAAATGAAACAAAAACAAATCGACCCGCAAGTTGTCACTCTATGTCTAACGTCTTACTACCTAATTCAAAATCGCTTGTCCGCCCACCATGATCCATGTATTGCCCCGCAGACATGCGGTGCTCATGCAATCGCAGCGAACTAGAAATCACAATTACCCGGCGATCGCGGGAATGGAATCACGTCGCGAATGTTGGCCATTCCCGTCGTATACTGCACCATCCGTTCCAGCCCTAAACCGAAGCCAGCATGCGGAACGGTACCAAACCGGCGCAAATCCAAATACCACCAATAATATTCCGCCTTGAGCCCCGATGCGACCATTCTTTCAGTCAACACATCCAAACGTTCCTCACGTTGGCTACCGCCGATGATCTCGCCGACACCAGGCACCAGCACGTCCATGGCAGCAACCGTTTTGCCATCATCGTTCAATCGCATGTAGAACGATTTGATCTCTTTCGGATAGTTGTAAAGAATCACTGGCCCCTGAATATGCTTTTCGGTAATGAATCGTTCATGTTCAGCCTGCAAGTCCACGCCCCATGCCACCGGATACTCGAATTTCTCTCCACTCTTGATCAGGATGTCGACCGCTTCGGTGTACGACATGCGAGTAAACGGTTTATCGAGAACCAGTTGCAAGGCTGCGGTTACGCCCGGCTGAATTCGCTTCTCGAAGAAATCCATGTCTTCGGGGCAATGGGTTAGCACCTCTTGAATCATGTGCTTCAAGTAACGCTCGGCCAACGTCATGTTATCGGTAAGTTCGAAAAAGGCCATTTCTGGCTCGATCATCCAGAACTCGGAAAGGTGCCGGGATGTGTTGGAGTTCTCCGCGCGAAACGTTGGTCCAAACGTGTAGATTTTTCCCAAGGCCGTCGCGTACGTTTCACCTTCGAGCTGACCACTCACCGTCAGATACGAAGACTTTCCGAAGAAATCCTGGCTCATATCCACTTTGCCATCCGTCATGGGAAGCTTGTCCAGTGGCAGTGTGGTCACACGAAACATTTGGCCGGCACCTTCGCAGTCGCTGTCGGTAATGATCGGCGTATGAACGTAAAAGAAGCCATCGTTCTGAAAGAACTCGTGCGTCGAAAAGCTCAAGCGATTGCGAACACGAGCGACAGCGCCAAATGTATTGGTTCGCGGACGCAAGTGCGCCCATTCTCTCAGTTTTTCGAACGAGTGCTGTTTCTTTTGCAACGGATAGTCGGTGGCGCTGGCAACACCGGTAATTCGAACTTCGCTCGCGAACATCTCTGTCGCTTGCCCTTGGCCAGCACTGGCTTTGATCTCGCCGGTAATGATGACGCTGCTGCCAACCGAAAGCGAAGTGATCTCGCTCGCATAGTTGGCCAAACTACCGTCTGCGATCACTTGCAAGTTACCGAAGCAGCTGCCATCGTTGACTTCGATGAAACTAAAGCCTCCCTTGCTGTCGCGTCGCGTGCGGACCCAACCACGAACCTGAACGGTTTGCCCGATCGATTCCGCTTTGCGAGACTCTTTGATGGAAATCCAAGCTGTTGTCATGATGCAAACCTTTGCCAAATGTCTACTTGCTATTTTCAAAAATCAAGTCGCAGACGCTAGCTGCTCTCTACCAACACCGTTTCGCCCATACTAGCGTTTAGAGGCAACTGCCGGCTACTGCTTTTCGCGCGCCTTGCGGGCTGCGATAAAGGACTGAACGCACATACCGACAAAAACAAAACACAAAATCGCCATGGCCCAAATCATTGTGGCAGCTAGCGGCTGAATCTCTTTCCCCTGAAAAGCCAAACGTACAATTTGGCTAACCCCTTGAAACAAGGCGAGTAACCCGCCGAGCAAGGCAAGAGTCACGGCGGCGTGCATGACATGCATTCGAGCACCCGCATTCTTTGCAGC
>CANHVO010000167.1 GCA_947463915.1 Planctomycetaceae bacterium | reverse complement strand
TTTCTTTTTAGCTGGGGCCTTTTTCTTGGTTGCAGGTACGTCATCGGCATCCAAATCGGATTCTACTTCCGCGTCATCGTCAGCCCCTGTCTTTGCCGTTTTCTTTTTCGCTTTGGTTGCCTTCTTCGCCGTTTTCTTCGAGGTCTTTTTCTTCTTCTTAGAACCACCGGCGGCAGCGCGAGCAGCTAAGAGTTCTAGTGCTTGCTCGAACGTGAGATCGTCTGGCTTCACATCCTTTGGCAACGATGCGTTTGTCTCGCCGTCTGTAACGTATGGTCCAAAACGACCATCGCGAATGGCGAGGTTGTTTCCGGTTACGGGCGACGCAGCCAACTCCTTGAGCGGTGGAGCTGCAACACCGCGGCCACGCCCCTGGGCTTTGGGTTGTGCCAAAAGCTCGAGCGATTGTTCCAGTGTTAACTCCAGCAAGCTAATAGGGCCCAACGAACGCGTGTCGGTTCCGCTCTTGATATACGGCCCAAACTTGCCCTGCGAAGCGATGATCGGCTCGCCGTTAGCCGGATTAATCCCAAGATTCAGTGGGAACTTCAGCAGCAGAATTGCTGTGGCCAAATCGAGAGACTCCGTCGTCATCCCCTTGAGCAACGACGCATTCTTTTTCTCTTCGTCGTCAGCTTCGCCCATTTGCACGTAGGGTCCGAATCTACCTTGCTTGATATAGATCGGCTTGTGCGTTTCTGGGTGCATGCCCAAAGGTTCTTCGCCAAGTTCTTGTTTGGCCAGCAGCTCGACCGCCATGGCCAAATTCATTTCGTCCGGTGGCATCTCTTCCGAGATACTCGCGCGTCGTTCACCTTGTTCCACGTAAGGACCATAGCGCCCCACTCGAACGGAAACCGGCATCTCTGGATTGTCATCGAGGAAGCCCAATGGGTACGAACACGCGGTTCGCGGGTCGATTTCCGCAACCTTCAATGCGAGCAGTGGTTTGAGTCCAATTCCGCCGGGCGCTGCATTTTCCTTGGCAACATCATCGCCAAAATAGAACTCTTGCAGGTAAGCCAGGTTCTCGCGTTCGTTGCGGCTGATCTGGTCAAGGTAGTCTTCCATTTCGGCTGTGAATTGGTAATCGACCAGCGAAGTGAAATGCTCTTCTAGCAGTCGGATCACGGCGAAGGCGGTCCAGCTCGGAACAAGTGCCTGCCCCTTCTTGAATACGTAGTCCCGTTTCAGAATCGTATCGATGATCGAAGCGTACGTACTCGGACGACCGATGCCCCGTTCTTCTAAGCCTTGGGTTAGCGACGCTTCGGTGAATCGAGCTGGCGGTTGCGTGGTGTGCGAAACCGAATCGAGCGACAGAGCCTTGAGTGGATCGGTGGCTTTGACATCGGGCAACAGTTTTTCTTTTTCGGCCAGTTCGGCGGCGGGATCATCGCTTCCTTCGACATAGGCTCGCAAGAAGCCTTCGAATTCGATGGAGGTTCCAGTGGCTTGGAACAAGGCATCGTCCGCTTGGATGACTACCATGACACGCTGCTTGCGAGCGTCAGCCATTTGAGACGCAATGGTTCGTTTCCAAATCAGCTCAAAGAGTCGGAACTGGTCGTAGTTGAGTTCGCCTTTGATCTTCTCTGGCAACTGGAATGGACTACCTGCAGGGCGGATGGCCTCGTGAGCTTCTTGAGCATTCTTGACCTTGGAAGCATAAGTTCGAGGTGTCGAATACAGGAACGCGTCGCCGTATTGTGAGCGAACGAGATCGCGGGCTGCGTCGACGGCTTCTTTAGATAGCGTGGTCGAGTCGGTACGCATGTAAGTGATGTAGCCGTTTTCGTACAAGCTTTGGGCGACACGCATCGCATCCTTGGCAGTCATGCCAAGTTTGCGGTTGGCTTCCTGTTGAAGAGTACTTGTCGTGAACGGTGCCTTGGGGCGTTCAATGTACGGCTTGACCTCAACACTGAGAACTTTGAAAGGCGCTTTGACAAGTCGATCCTTAAGAGCCTCAGCACCTGCGGCGTCGAGCTGTAGCATCTTGGAGTCTTTGAGAAGCCCGGTGGCAGTATCGAAATCTTTACCCGATGGAATTTTGCGTTCGGCTACGCTGACGAGGGATGCCATGAATTTTTCTTTGGCATTGGTTTCCAGCGTGACATCTAGATCGAAGTAGGTTGCCGAGTGGAAGGCCATGCGTTCGCGTTCGCGTTGGACGATCAATCGGACGGCGACACTTTGGACACGTCCAGCCGATAGTTTTGGCCGAACTTTTTTCCAAAGGAGGGGGGAAATGTCGTAGCCATACAATCGATCCAGAATTCTTCGTGTTTCTTGGGCCTTCACCAAGCCTTGATCGATTTGGCGGGTGTTTTTCAGGGCGTTTTGGATCGCCTCCTTGGTGATTTCGTGAAAAACCATCCGGTGAACCGGCACTTTTGGCTTCAAAACTTCCTGCAAATGCCAGGAAATCGCTTCTCCTTCGCGATCCTCGTCCGTCGCCAGATAGAGGTCTTTGGCGTCTTTGAGAGCGGCTTTCAAAAAAGAAACGTGTTTTTTCTTGTCGGCGGGAACGATGTAGAGGGGTTCGAAACCGTTGTCGACGTTGACACCGAGGTATCCCCAGGATTCCGATTTGAACTCGGCTGGGACCTCTTTTGCGCCTCCAGGCAAATCTCGAATGTGGCCGATGGAGGCCTCCACCTGGAATCCGCTCCCCAAATACTTCGAAATCGTTCGCGCTTTGGCGGGAGACTCGACGATAACGAGGGATTTTTTCTCACTCATAAATATTTTGTGCTGCAGGTGGAATTGGGGAATTGCGATTTGCTGGTCCGTGAATTTGGTAATCTAGCTCACGCACTAGGGTTGTCACCGCAAGGCTGGTGATTTGTCAAGCCCCAGGCTGCGCGGCCGCAATGGAATTGCGTTAAAGAGCGAAAATCCTACAATCGTGTTTTGAGAGCCTGTTTATTGGGCCGATTTACTTGAATGTCGACTACCAAGGATTGATTTGTCCAATGTCCAGCCCATTTGCTATTTTTCGAAAAAACCAAAAGCTTTGGATGGCCGGATTGGTTTTCATCGCTGTGATCGCGTTCGTTTTTACACCGTCTGGCGCTAACAGGCCAACGAAAAACTCCGGTCCAAATCCTGTCATTGCCTCCTGGACGGGGGGCTCTATTCGTAGCAATGACTTGCGATTGGAGTGGGAGCAAATTATCTACGCAAACCGATTTTTGAGAAAACTGGCCATCGATGTTGGCGCAAAGGGTGGAATGCCCAATGTCCCTGAGTTCAATCCGAATCTAACTTTGCTCGGGATTAACAGCGACCAAGATGATGATGGCCCGAGCCGAATCATTGAGCGAAAACTGTTAGTTGCTGAGGCAAATCGAATGGGTATCCATTTCGATGACGCCTCGGTCAAAAGGTTTTTGGAATTGTTTGTGGATGGAAAGCTGGATGGCAAAGAAATCAAAAAGGCACTTCATGAATCTACCGAAGGTCGATTGAACCTTTTCGATTTCAATCGATTGATGCGTGAGGAATTGGCAAAAAACGAAGTGCTCCGCCTGGCAGGAGCCAGCCTTCGTTTCGAAGATCGTCGCGACGCGAGAAGATTGGCCAATACCGCCCTAACGACGCCGAGCAAAAACTGGCAAGATTATCTGAAATTCAATCGAACAGCCAAAATCCAAGCGTTCCCGGTGTTCGTCAACGACTTCGAAGCTCAGGTGAAAAACAAGCCCACCGAAACGGAGTACCAAGAGATCTACAAGAACGGGAAAGACATCATCCGAGCCCGTGGGATGGCTTCGACGCAACCTGCCTTTATGAGGCCCCAAACGTCGAACTTCGAGTACCTTTCCATCAATGTGGACAAGATCATCACTGAACAAATGGCTCTTGTTCCTGAAGAAACTCTTAAGTCAGAGTACGAGCGCCGGGTCAAAGAAAAGCAGTTTCGCGTACCGATCGCTCAGGAAGCGGTAGGAACACCAACTGGTGCTACACCGCCGCCATCTGCTGACCCAGCCGCCCCTGCGACAACGCCCGCCGCTGAGGCAACGAGCCCTACGCCCACAACAGTTGAACCTGCCAAGCCAGAGCCTGCCAAGCCAGAGCCAGCCAAGCCAGAGCCAGCCAATCCTGAGCCTGCAACGACGCCAGCCCCTGAAAAGTCGCCTGAGGGAACACCGCCAGCGGACAAACCGCCAGTTCTCGAGGAGCCCAAGCCAACGGCATCGTCGACTCGAAAAGACTCGAATATCAAGCTCGTCTCCTTTCAAGAAGAAAAGCCTGCCGCAGCAGAACCTCCAGCACAAGCACCAGCCGCTGAGACCACACCAGCTCCTGCTCAAACGGAGCCCGCCGCAACGCCCCCTGCTCCAGCCACTGAGTCAGCTGCAAAGCCCGACACGAATTCGGTACTTGAGCTTTCGGGACAACCGTCGCCGACACCGGCTTTGCCAACGTTTCCCCAGACAGGTGAAAATGCTCAAGCTGAAGGCGTGGCCGATAGTACCCCCATGCGAACCAAGACGTTCGAAGAAGTCAAAGATCAAATTGCACGCGATCAAGCGATGGGTCCGGCAAACAAGATCATCGACGATCGTATCAGCGAAATCATGGGAGCCATGAGCATCTTCGAATCCGAACTAAAGGCATACAAACAAAGCGTTTCCAGCAAGGAAGCTGGCGCCAAAGCTCCAGCCCCTTTGAATCTTGCCAAGCTTGGCGAAGAATTTGGTTTTGAATACGGTACGACTGGATTGGTGGATCAAGAGTCGATCCAAGGTTCGCCGATCGGTTCATCGTTTGTGATGGGGCAACGTCCATTTTCCTTTGTAGCGCTGGTCAACGCGCGTGGCGGAGTGGGCGAACTCTACACACCGGTGACTTCGCGCGGGTTCACCGGTGGTGATAAACGTTACGTTTCGTGGAAGATCGATGAAACCTTGCCGATTACACCTGCGTTGGATAGTATTCGAACCCAAGTTGAAGATGTTTGGCGCAAGCAACAAGCGTTTAAACTCGCTGAGAATCGGGCGAAAGAACTTGCTTCGAAAGTCGGTTCGGCATCCACACTCAAGGATTCCCTTGGAACCCCTGAGGAAAAGGCGCTCATCCTGGAGCCCGCAAACTTTTCTTGGTTTAACCCGATGTTTGCACGGGCGGAAAGCCGATTGCAATTGAGCAATGTGGAACTGCTGCAACCTGTCGACAATGCTTTCATGGAAGCTGTTTTCGCTTGCAAACCGAACGAAACAACCGTAGCCGCTGATAACAACAAAACAGTCTACTATGTTGTGCAAGTGCTCGAACTGACACCTGCCGCATCCCTGCTGGATCGTTTTGCTTCAGCCCCTTACGAGGGTGTTTCGACGGTTGCGGAAAAGGATAGGGATCTCGCTATGGTAGCTTGGTTCGAAAACTTACGAAACCAAATCGGCTTCCGAGAAATGAAGTAATTCATGTCGCACACGATGGTGATCTTTGGAGCTTCCGGCGACCTAACGAGCCGGAAGCTCATCCCTGCCTTGTATCGCCAGTTCCAACGCGGGCGATTGCCGAACCCGACTCGAATTGTAGGGGTTTCTCGAAGCGCTTTTACCTCGGAGCAATGGCGAGCCCAGTTGACCGAGTCGACCGCCAAGTTCGTGAAGAGCGACTTCAACAACGAAAGCTGGCAAGCGTTTTCGCAAAACATTTTCTACCAACCTGGCGATATCGGTAGCGAAGATGATTTCCACAAACTGGCGGCCTTCTTGACGGAAGTGGAGGGCTCCCAGACGACCGACCGAGTCTATTATCTCTCGACGATGCCCCAACTGTACGCAGCCGCGATCGCTCAGTTGGGTAAAGCGGGCCTCAATGTGGAAAAGGACGGAAAGAGACGTGTCGTTATCGAAAAACCATTCGGTACCGACCTCGCATCCGCAAAGGTTCTAAACGAATCGATTCACCAAACCTTCCGCGAAGATCAAATCTATCGAATCGACCATTACCTTGGTAAAGAGACCGTTCAAAATATTCTGGTGTTCCGATTTGGCAACACCATTTTTGAACCTCTTTGGAATCGAAACTACGTCGATCACGTCCAGATCACGGTTGCCGAAGAAGTCAAAGTAGGCCGTCGAGGAGACTACTACGACAAGGCCGGTATCTTGCGCGATATGTTTCAAAATCATATCTTGCAATTGATGATGGTCACTGCCATGGAAGCCCCGGTCAGATACACCGGTGAGATGGTCCGAGACGAAAAAGTCAAAGTGCTTCAAAGCGTTCGACCTTACAAAGGCAGCGACTTTGCCGAGTTCGGAGTCCGAGGTCAATACACAGGCTACAGCGCGGAGCAAGGGATTCCAGACGACAGCCAAACGGAAACCTTTGCCGCATTGAAACTCTATATCGACAACTGGCGTTGGAAAGGTGTGCCGTTTTATCTGCGAAGCGGCAAGGGCATGAGTTGCCGTTCCACACAAATCGTCATTCAATTCCGCGAACCACCGCACATGCTCTTCGGCGAACAAAAATCGTTTCGCCCGGAAGCGAACCGAATCGTCATTCAAATTCAACCTGCCGAAGGCTTGCAACTCTACTTTCAGTCCAAAGTCCCCGACTCGGACATGAAGCTAAGACTGAGCGAATTGGATTTCAAGTTTGATTCCACTGGAAAAGAACTGCCAGATGCGTACCAACGCCTTTTGCTGGATGCGTTAAATGGCGACCCTGGTTTGTTCGCTCGAAGTGATGAAGTCGAGCAAGCATGGCGAATCATCGACCCAATTATTGCAGCCTGGAAAAGCCCTGCTGCCCCTACGCTACATCCATACGAACCTGGGATGTGGGGACCAGAACAGTGCACCGAATGGATGCATGCGCAAGGCCGCAACTGGTTCGACGTCTGCCCTATTTTGCATTGATGAGTGATTTTGAATCGCGACCTGTTCCGCGCACCGCAAAGCCCGGAGGCTGTAAATTTATTCGCAGGACGGCCTTTTCAGGCCGGGGCGTCCTACATTTCTTCACAGCCTCTCCGGGGCAATAATACCACAGACCTTCAATTGCCATTCAGCGCAACGAAAGTCACAGAAACAGCATCTGTTCGAACTGCTATTGGTTGGTTCTGAATTCTTACGAATCCTGCTACCCGCCGCTGGTCTATGGAATGATTTGCGAGAGATTGAACCGCACGCCCTTATGAAACCCGATCCCACCCGTCGATGAGCCTGCCGCTTGACCGGTCAGGTCGGCCGATCCTCTGCAAACCCCAAGACCCCAAAAGCCAATCGATCCAAATGGTCTTCTGGTCGAGGGTGTTCTATCGTCGCTCTCAAGACAATCGCAACTTGGTACGGCTCCAATTGCATCGAGCTATAGGTTCATTTTCGTTTCTCCTTGGATTTCTTTTTTGTATCGAGCAATTGACGCAGTTCCTCGATCTGCTCTGGGCTCAGAGCCGAGTCAGATACAAAGTGGGCTAAAAGAGCCGTGACGTCTCCACCAAACGCTTTTGCAAGAAACGAGCGTCCCTCAACGCGAACACATTGGTTGCGTGAAACAGCGGCCCGATAAATGTATTTGGAGCCGTCTACGTCGTAGTCCAGCGCCCCTTTTTCGACAAGTCTTGCCAAGAGCGTGCGGATCGTACTGGGATTCCAATCGTGAGATTCGCGAAGTGCTTTAATGACCTCAGCAGCCGTACAAGCGCCCGACGCCCAGATCGGCTCCATGACATCCCATTCCGCGTCCGATATTTGCAATTCACTCATTGCTCTATTTCCATTGCATTCCCCTTAGCTACAAACGTAGTCGTATTTAACTACATTTGTAGCCAAGATGCAATCCGGAGCGGAGAGAATTTTCTCGAGCTTTGCATTGCTGACGGGTAATCGATTTTGCCGCACGCTGCCTTCGCGGAGCGAAGGGCGACAATGTCGCTCGTCGCTCTGCGACGATTGCGTACAAGCGACCGGGCTTCAAAGCCTACCTTCCCGCACTTCGAATCGCCTCATCTTGACGCACGCAGTCCGTGGATGCTTGGGGCTATGTAACGGTTCGATTACAATTGGCCTGACTATCGCAATATGCAAATATGGCGAGAATGAGCATCAATGAAAGAGGGTTTTAAGTTGCATCGATTCATAATTCTGGCGTTGAGTGTTGGCTTTTTAGGCGCAACCGCTTCTACGGTTTTTTCTTCTGATTTTGATCGCATACGAGATCTCTTTGCAGATGCGAGACAAAAGAACACGGTCGTGACCATTCCGCCCGGTGATTATCGTTTGGACGGACGCGAACCCATTGCGCTACACTCAAACTCGATCGTCAGCGCCTACGGCGCCAGATTTCATTTCCTTGAGTCTCTGAGCGATCAAGCGCGAGTGGTTTTGTTCTCGGGCGAGAACATTCGTAACTTGACGTGGCACGGAGGTCATTTTGAAGGTCATGTATTCGACCCGAATCAAGCGAAAAACTCTTGGCCACCCAATGCCAATACTCGAGCGATTGTCATCGCAACCACAACGGGAGGGAAGACCGAGAATCTGACGTTTCGAGATGTCACCAGCAACGGACTAGCCGGTGCTGCCATCACTGTCTTGGGGGCTTCGAAGGCGGGTAGTGACCGAGACATCGAGACTTTCGCAAAGAACGTGACGATCGAAAACTGCACGCTCCAACGCAGCGGTAAATTCATGTGGGACTACGGATTTTTGTGGCAAATCATGGTGTGGCCAGAAGAATACACGGAAGCGGAACGAGCAATGGCCGCCAAGTACTTTCGCAACGACCTCGTTCGCGACAAGTTGAGGATGCAATCTGGAGACGATCGTGTGTACCTCGAAAACACCAAGCCGTTACCGCGCTCGGTGCCACGAAGCGGAGCCGACGCGGATCGAGGCTACGACGCCATCTGTTTCTTCGGCGACGATCTGCCTTCGAATATCGTCAGGGGGCGACAGTATTTTGTTGTGGATAGCCAGCCAGAGTACATTCGAATAGCCGATTCGCCCGGCGGCAAGCCGCTTTCTTTTGCCAGCAGTGCCGGGCCGAGCGTTAAATTGATTACGAATTTGTTCCAGGCGAATCTTGCTCTCTATGCTCCTCAAGGTAGCGGACCAGGGAAAGGTGCGATCGATCTCGTAGGTTGTAACAACGTGATCGTGCGAGGCTGTCGCCTAAGTGCGCTCGGCGACACGATGCATATTCAGAAGAGTCACGGAATTGTGTTCAACGGGAACCAGATTACCGGCTCGCGCATGGGAGCCTTCTTTCTCGCCGAATTCTGTAAGAACGCGGTTGTCTCAGGCAACACCATCGACGGCACCAACGGTTCGCGCGTCATGAGTGTTGAAAAATCGTGTGAGGATGTCGTAATTACAGGCAATACGTTTCGGGGCGGTGGACGTGGTTCTTGGATCAATCAACCTTCCAACTTCATCCTCTCCGACAACATCTTTGTCAACAACACAACCAAGTGTCAGCATGATCCGAAACTTGGGCGACGGAGTTTCTTGACGGGTGACTACGAACGCTATGCAGAACTTTACTTCACGACGTATGAGCCAGGTGGAAAGTACGGAAACGTTACCGTTCGAGGGAACACCTTTATAAGCGGCCCCGACGCTTCACATGCCATTACCTTTGCCGAGGGTGGTACCATGTTGCGGGTCGAGAACAATACGTTCGCAGGGCCAATCCGAACCATCGCGAAACCTATAGGCTGCGAAGAGGTTGTGATTCGCGAAAACCCGGGCTTAATCGAAGCCGGCTTGCCGATAGCCTTAGAGCAAAAACGCGTTGATCGAGTCGGCCAAGTGGTCGGACAGCCAGGATTGGTTGCGTTTTGGGATTTTGTTAAGCGTGAGCCAGCAGGCAATCATCGCTTCACTGCTCATGTCCCCTCCGACGCGCGAAATGACTTTGCTCTGGATGCGGCGAATTACATCAAAGACTACTGGGGCGAAGGGCGCGATGCTTCGTATGCGGACTTCCCGATGCTTGGACGCGGGCCCTTTGGAAACGCAATCCGTGTTCGAAAGGAAGAAGACCCCAACTTTCGTCCGTTTCTGTTTGTGCCACGTGAGAGACTACATGATACCCCTCTCGACATCAAAGGCTCAGGGAAATCGCTCAGTGTTGTCGCGTGGGCGATTCGCGAGAGTGGGAATCACGCGCTAGCTGGCATCTGGCATGAAGGGACCGACCTGAAGCAGCAGGAAACTGCATCGATCCAGAAAGTTCAGCGTGGGCAGCGGCAATACGCGTTGTTTGCAGGTCTTAATAAAGGAGGCAGTGCCTGCGGCCATCTTTCCGAGAATGGTGCAAGTTCCTTTCTCAATAAGTACGCGCTCCATAAATGCAATTCCATTGATCAATCGCCGGAGGTTCCAGCCGACTCACCCGCCGAGTTGCTCGACGCGTCTTGGCAATGCTTCGCCATGACGTTCGATCACGAGCGCGATGAACTTACCGGTTGGCTCAATGGAGTCTCAGGCGACCGCTGGCTTGAGAATCCAAAGAACGACAACCTGATCAAGTCCGCGTACAACGCTTACATGCAAGGGTACTGGCACCGTTTACCCGGCGAGCAACCCGGTGAAGACATGAACTTCCCCAAGGATCAGTTTTACAATCCACCTGAGGAAAAAGTCATCTCGCTGACCGTTGTCACCGAGACCGCTGAGGAACGCACCGAGATACGCGAATTTCAATACACCAAAATCAATGTCACACTGAAAAAAGACGCGGACGGAAACCTCATCGAAACCAGTCGTGACCTTATTGCCCTTCGTTTGAATCCCTGGTGGTATCCACACGATCTCTATGAGCCGAAAAACGATGGATCTGGCGGGCCATTTACCATTGGTAGAGTGATTCACAGCTCGCGCGGTGTCGGCTTCACAGGCTGGATCGGTGGAGTTGCTGTGTTCGACCGAGCGTTAAGCGCAGAGGAAATAGCCAAGTTAGCCGCGATTCGAAAAGTGGAATCCATTCGTACCGAATAATGCAAACAAGTAGCCTCGGTTTTCAAAGCGACGTTTTCCTGAATCGGATATACTACGAAGGCTTGAACGACGCGCGAGCTAGTGAACTGGACCGCAGATTCACTAGCTCGCGCGTCGCGCTAAGCACAACCGAATGAGTCTTCAAGTGAAAAAACCATTAGCCGTTGGGCGCTAGCCCCGGTTCTCGACGAATGTCGAACAATGGAAAAACCGGGGCTAGCGCCCAACGGCTAATTAGCTTGAGAAACTCTTGCCGAAGTGCTAACTATATTGCAACTCGCCGCTCGCCTTAGAGGAAATCCGCGCCTAGTCGTGTCCGTTTTTCAGCCGCTGTTAACTGTAGGCTGTCGAATGGGTTGGATGCGACATCGCAAATTCCAGAGCTTACCCTCGTTTTCACTTAATCAATCGCTATGACACAACGATACTCCCGAACCGGTTTGTTTTTCGCCTGCTCTGGGCTCCTACTCGCGCACCTATTCCTTTCAGCCCCTCTACGAGCGCAAGAGCGATTCGCAGATCTCCTTGGTCCGATCAAGACAGGGCCGGTCGTTAAGGGTGGCCCCATTGATGTGCCCTACATTCTTTGGGGCGGCGATGTGGCGACATTTCTCGCGAATGGGGACCTCAAGACCCAGCCTGACTCGATGTTTCGACAGTCCGGACTCGATATCAACTTGGTCAACGGCGATGACTTCGTCGGGCAAGTAAGAAACTATGTGCAAGGCAAATCGCCGTTCCTGAGAGGAACCATGCACATGCTTGGACTTGCCAGCGAAGTACTCGGTGAAGATGCAAGAACCAAGCCGGTCATCATCATGCAATTGTCATGGAGTGCAGGAGACCATGTCGTCGCCAGAAAAGCGATACGCAAGCTGAACGATCTTAAGGGAAAGAAGATTGCATGCCAACAAGGCGGCCCCCACGTCGGATTGCTTTACGATTCGCTCGGTGCTGCTGGGCTGCTCAAATCCGATGTAACGATCGTTTGGACCAAAGACATTACAGGTCCCGATGGACCAGCTGAAGCGTTTCGAAAAGACCCGACCATCGACGCTTGCTGTGTCATTACTCCGGACATGATGGGATTAAGTTCAGGGCTTGCCGAAGAGGGGACCGGTGCCGAGGGTACGGTTGCTGGTGCTCACGTGATCAATAGCACAGCCCAAATGAGTCGCTCCATCGCCGACGTTTATGCCGTCCGCCGAGATTGGTACGATGCGAATCGAGAATGGGTCAAAAAGTTTGTAGCGGGGCAACTCAAAGCGACAGAAAAGCTAGTCGTCTTGCGACGTAATTTTAGCGAAACAAAGAAACTATCCAAAGAGTACGAACAAATCCTAAGCTTGTCTCAACGTATCTTTGGCAAGGAAACGATTCCTACACTGGAGGAGGATGCGCACGGACTCCTGCTCGACTGCTCCTTTGTGGGATTGAATGGCCAACTTGCGTTCTTCTTGGACAAAGGGAATCTCAGCGGATTCAAAGGCAAGATGGGAGAAGCACTCGATCTCGCGACAGCTTGGGGATACGCCAAAGGTCGCTACGGGTTTGACCCAAACAACTTCACCCTGGAGGACACAAAAGATGCTGGGGGGAAAGTAACAAAGCAGAGCGACTACAGCTCGATTGCGTCCATGGCTGGAATCGAACTTACCGCCATCAAAACAACGGAAAAGTTCGACAAATCCAAAGCAGAATCCACCGATCAATTCTTTGGCGAAAATCTCGACACCAACACCATCGTCAGCTTCACGATCTCGTTTGAACCAGACCAAAAGGACTTCTCGGCCGATCGTTATGGTTCGGATTTTGCGAGAGCCCTCAAAGAAGCGAGCAAGTTCGGTAACGCTCGCGTGATCATTCGAGGCCACTCCGATCCGACCAAGACACTCTTGGATCTCATCAAAAGCGGGATCTCTAAAGGGATCATTCAACAAAATGGCGTGAACGGCAACTTCAAATACTTCATGAACGGTAAGCCGCTCGATCTCACTCGCACCAAAGAGATTGTCGCATTGATCAAGTTAGGGACGTTCGGTGGCGGCAATCCAGATCCGGCGGTGACGATGCAAGCGGCGATGAATTTGTCCAAGTCGCGAGCAGACAATGTGTTTGCCGAATTGCAAAATTACGCAAAAAAGGAGGGAGTCAACATCGACCTCTCCCAAATAGTGCCAGTCGGCGCTGGGGTGATGGAACCGGTTATCCCGAAACCGAAAAACATTGACGAGGCAAAAGAGAACATGCGAGTTGAATTCCGAATTGTCAAAGTCAATCCTGAATCGCTCGCTCCATCCGATTTCAATTTCTAAGTCGAGTCCCATGAGCTTTTTAACCCGATACCCGCTTTGCCTCTTCGCGATTGCATTTGCATTCGCAACGAGTAGTTTCGCCAGCGACAGCGTTGTCATCGTTCTGGACGACTCTGGGTCGATGAACGAAAAGATGCGAGGCGGTATCAAGCGCATCGAAGCAGCAAAAAATGCGATCAAGATTGTGCTGCGACAATTCTCACCCGAGACGAAAGTCGGGCTATTGCTGCTCAATGGCGATCGAGCCAAACAGCATTGGGCGATCCCTCTAGAGCATCTCTCCGTTCCAAAAGCGACCCGCCGAGTTGAGTTGGTAGTGGCCGATGGTTCCACTCCACTAGGTGAACGAATGCGAGAAGCCGCAGATGCGCTTCTGAAGCAACGCGAGCAACAAATCTATGGAACTTATCGTCTTCTCGTTGTTACCGATGGGGAAGCCAATGATGCAAAAATGCTAGCAGAGTATTTGCCGGACATTTTATCACGAGGACTTGTCGTCGATGCGATCGGCGTCGACATGAAACAGCACCATTCCTTGGCTACGCGCGTGCACAGTTACCGAAAAGCCGATGACGATGTCGCATTGTCCAAGGCAGTTCAAGAAGTCTTTGCCGAAAAAACCGATTCAGGCGTTAGCGATGCCCAAGAAGATTACTCGCTATTGCAGGCTTTTGACGATGAGACGGCCAAGGAAGCGTTGTTGGCTTTGTCAATACCGAACAATTCCCCCATCGTAGGCTTTGCTGCCCTGAACGAATCGTCTGCTCCAGTGGTAATGCCGAGTGCTATTCCGATCGGGGCGCCCAGTGCGACACAATCGACCTCTGCCGGTTCGATATTGCGAACAGCAATAGCCACGTTCTTAAACTGCATGCTTGGTTTGGTAATCTTTGTTATAGTGATAGTCGCCGTCTTTTCGAAATCGAAACTCATTCGGCGCCCACGCCGTTAGGAAGTCCACACTGGTAGGAAGTCCTTGATAACCCGACGCGTGAGCGAGGAACTCACCCGCATGACCAATATCTACGTAGGAAACCTAGCACAGCGTGTCACAGAGGAAGAAATCCGAGAAGCTTTTGGTCGGTTTGGCCAAGTAGGCAAAATCCGAATCGTCGTCGACCAAGAAACCAATCGTTCTCTTGGGTATGCCTTTGTGGAAATGGCCAATCCCAGTGACGCCAAAGCGGCCATTGATGCCATGAGCAAACCCGTTGCGGCGAGCTATCGATGGAACTGCAGGTGAGTACAGCAGACGGAAAACGACCAAAGTGGCATAGGCTTCTAGCCTGTGTATGTATGTTTTCACAGGCTGGAAGCCGATGCCACGGCTAGCACGACGCGCAAGTTTTGAATTTGCACACTTGTAACTTCGTAGCAGAATTCGTGAGAATTCTGGCCACCTCTTAATTGCAAAGTGTCTGAATTC
>CANHVO010000166.1 GCA_947463915.1 Planctomycetaceae bacterium | reverse complement strand
AGCCCACTCTCGCAATCGCTGGACGGATTCCGCAGACGTTACCGCCACCGGAACCACGTTCTGGGCAGCTTGGCCAAGTGGAATATCGAGCAAAGCCGCTAGTCGACAGCAAGAACGGATCTCAGCCCCCGTCCATTGGTCATCGATTGGCAGCTTTTCATCGCTCGAAATTCCGTAGACGCTTCGGTACATCGTCCAAATAGCATCCTTCTGCGATCTGCCCGGCAAATCTAAGAAAAATACACCATCAAATCGCTCAGCACGTGAGAACTCAGGCGGAAGCCTTGATACGTCGTTAGCCGTGCAGACAACGAAAACATCGGACGTATGGTCATTGAGCCAAGTTAGCAACGTGCCAAACATCCGTGATGTAACTCCACTGTCTCCGTTGCCACCGGACGCACCCGAGAAGGCCTTCTCAATCTCATCGACCATAACGAGGGCTGGTGCCATTGAATCGATGATCCGTAACGCCTCTCTGGTCCGTTCCTCCGATTGGCCGACGAGCGAACCCATCAGACTTCCGACATCCAATGTCAGCACAGGTCGCCCGACTTCCTTGCCCAGCGACTTGCAGAACTCAGACTTGCCGCAGCCTGGTGGCGACAACAGCAAAACGCCACGAGGCTTTGCTAGGGAACTGGAATTGCCGGCGCGAAGCAGAGCCCGTTTGGTAAATGCCTTCAGTGCTGCTAGCCCACCCAGTGAACTGAAATCGCTCTCAGATCGACATAGGCTTAGCAGCCCAGACTTCTTGAGAGCCTGTGTTTTCAGCTCCCAAATTGCCTCTGGCTTTACTGAACCGTGGCGGACCAACGACAGTGAGAAAGCGTTTTCAGCCTCATACCGTGTTAGTCCGACCGCAGCGTCCAGTACTGCCTCAAGCTGCTGGCCAATGGGCATCTCGTTTTCATCGGTTGCGATGCCACCGAGAAGTTCCTGCAACTCCGCTCGCGTCGGCGGTTCGTGATCAACTACCACAAACAGCCTTTCGAGTTCGGGCGGAAGTTGCACAATTGGTGACAATATCGCAACAAACTTGCGATTGAGTTTGCCCTGCGTTATCGCTTTGGCAACTTCCGCTACCACTTCGCCAGAGCCTAGGAACCGGTGATAGCTCCGCAGGACCAGAATCGTCGGGGCATCGTCATTGCTAATTGCCGCCAGCGTTTTCAAAACACTTATCGGATCGGCAGACTCTGTCGAAGGGGCTGTTTCGCCGGGAGCCCGAAGCCCCTGCGAGACATCCCAGGTCATCAAAGACCAATTTTCATCGCGACACAACTGAGCCAACTCAGCGATGGCGTCGTCCGGTTCGTAGGATTTTATCCAAATGCCGGTGAAGCAAGCTCGGACGAGCTCGCTCATTCGTTGTCCAAGTGTGGACATACTATCTTCCTTGTAATTTGACTGGGACAAAAAGATCGGTCGCAGAACACGCTGTCCTGGACCGTTATGCCTGAGCAGCTATTGCTTGGCGTTTTGCTCAAGCTCAGAACGAGCTGGCTGGTAGAACTCGCTCTTCAGCGATTCGGATTGGCGAGCACCGAGAGCAAGCTCCAGGTTTCGCGTGGCAGCTTGGCAGTCGTTGCCAGTAAAGCCTTTGGTCTCAACCTTGGTTTCACCTTTGGCGGAGACCGTGATTTCGATAGTTTTCACGATTGCTCCTTTAGGCGACTTGGACACAAACGCGAATACTACCATCGGCCAAAAGCTGCTCAGTCGCGGTGTGTCCCGCCTTACGAGCTTCGATCTTGGCTTTTTCGACAGCATAGGCCTGCAGGAATTCGTCCAGGCGTTGAGCGGGCCCCCAATGGCCTTCGAACGAGTCACTGTCGATTTCACCGGTGTTGGTGTTGCAGACGATCGGATATCTCCAGTCGACGAGCTTTACTATCCAGCCGGTTTTTTCTGTAAGGAACAGCTTGGCAGTCCCGAAGGTGGGAACGGGCAGTTTTAGACGTGAGCAAGCCGACTGGATTGCTATTGGGTCTCGTACCTGCGTACGAATGGTCACGATGTGTGACATGAAGTAAATCCTCCATTTCAAAGAGCGAAGCGGAAACGGCAGGCAGAGATGCCAAAAGACCGTGGAGAAGGCCATGGGCGAGAGTCGCCAACAGCAATGGTTTCCCATCACCGTATATGACGCGTTTCGGGGCGGGATTTAGCTGTTTAAATTACGGTGTCGTCGCCAAACTTGACATTCTGAGTCGAATCTACCTAGCCGCACGAAGCAACGATATCTCAAGTTAGGATGTGATCAAAGTGCATTAGCCAACTTGGACAATTACAAAACGGAACGATTTTTACGCTGGAGCACGAGATGTCATAGACATTGCAAGTTTCCCTTACAATGCAAAACTCAATTTAGCATCCGCGTATTTGCAAACTCTCGTCTGGTTTAGATTTCTTAATGGCCGGCGATTGTCTTAGGGGGACGAGATGGCTAAACTCTCAACTGAGTGAAGCTCTCTTGCTTCGCACAACAGATCCATCGAGACTCGGAAGTCGGATTGTATCGCCATGACAAAATCAGTTTATGGATAGAAATCAGCATGAATAATTCCAGCGACTCATCAAGAGCGGAGCAGAGATCTAGTTCTGGATTCATTGAATCAGGGCAAGATCCGCGAATCGATTCCGTTGATTTGGACTCTGCTTCAGCAACAGCCCGACAATACTGACAACTATTACAATTTAGGCGTAGCCTACAGTGAAGTGGGCGAATACCCAAAAGCAATCGCCATGTTGGAGGAGTTGCTACGACGCGATCCCAAACATGTGCACGGTCTTATTGCTTTAGGTGTCGCACTTACGCGAACGGAAAAACTCGTTTTCGGAGAAGGATCGCTTCGCAAAGCTCTATTGTTCGAACCAAACAATCCATGGGCGCTGCGAAATCTCGGTGGTTGCCTGCTAAAGCAAGAGCGTTTTGCAGAAGCCATTGATATCCTTTGGAAAGCGATCGATGCTTCGCCGAAGGACTTACAGCCGATGATTGGGCTTGGCCAAGCGCTTGAACAAGTCGGGAAGTCCGATGATGCCGATGAAATTTACGAAAGGGCAATTAAGCAAGGCGGCCCCCAGTCGATGTTAGATTTGGCTATGGAACGCCGAACTGCTATCGCTCAAAACATCATGCGACAGCGAGGAGGAGGCTTTCGTCCCGACGTTATGATGTACATCTCTGGCGCGCTGGAGAAGTTCAGTAATATGTCTGCGAGTTAGATCCAAAACTTAGGTTTCGAGATTGCAATACTTGGGCAGAGCGGTCTCGACATCAACGACCCGAGCAAGAAGTACACGCTCAAATCCTTGCCAGGCGAGTTTACGGGGTTACATCTTTGCTCGATCATGTACGCCGCATTCAAAGAATTCACGCCGGGAGAAGACGTTGGGATCGACTTCTCCAAAGAGTACGCATTGGCTCGGGGAATATAAGTTCCATGTGGCTCATTCCACAGTCGCAGGAAGCTCATTGAAGGATGCCCTGAAGCAACGGATCGTGCTTGTTGCATCCGACGGAGTCGCTATTTCGCCCATTTTGTTGGAGTAGCGACTGCGCCTTGCCAAACGTCTCTTGACTGATGCTCGCTTGATGCTCGCCGAGACATGATTGATCCCTTTTGCGTTGTCCATTCTTTGGACCGCTAGCTAGGTCCATTGATTTCCTTAGCCATCGAATTGAAATCCAAACTAAACTGGCTCTCTCACCTTTATGTTTTTGCTACTTTTCCGCCGATCTGCATACAACCGGTCGTCTTGATTTAGCAAATCAACAATACACTTTCCCGGCACACCAGTTTCACTTCCTTTCAAACTTATGATCTGTAAGTTTATTTTAGCCAACTCGTCGTTTGTTCGACTGGTCAATGTGCCTAGGGGCGCCGAACCTTTCTCGTAGTTCATAGCCTTTTCAATTTCCGGTTTTGAAACAAATTGCTTCTCCTTAAGTGATCGTTTACCAACCGCAAGTGGACACTTGTCGTTCAGTAACAACCTCACCAGTCGAAGCGGCGTGTCCGTCAACTTAGCTATTTTTCCATTTCGCTTTAGGGAGCCATCGGGGAGGCATTCAATCTGAAGGGGCTTAAAACTATTCGCCTCGTCTGTGCTGACATTTTGGACGACCGATCGGATTTGCTCCCGAACAGCATTCGCAATTATGACTTCGCATCGTTCATCAGGTTCTCTTGATTCCATTGGAATTAAATGCAATTGTCCCTTATATCTTTCAAAGATACCATTAATCGTTTGATTTCGATGGACTTCTCCTAACAATTGCCACCCTGGGTAGAAGTTAGCTTGCCACGGATCGCGACGACGGATTGGAGAGGTTGGGGCTGGAGGTAATGCCACACTCTGCGTTTCAGTAATTGCCCCGAAGGGGACAGGAGAGTCGACCGATCGAGATGGGATTTTATGCAACCGTTGATGAAGCTTGTCCGCACGAAAAACTTGATCAATCTCCAATCCAAACCTCACCCATGATTCAAGGTCCTCAAATTTCTTCAACATCTCCAGAATCTTGACAAGGGCATCGTTGCCAGTGCGTTCGAAACGCGTACGGGGAGTGTAGGGATAAAGGGAGTCTGCCTCCTCCTCTAACCAGGCCTCAACGTATTCGCTTTGGTCTCGGGACCGTTCATGGTCATCGGGCGTAGGTTTGATTGCGAGTGCGAGGTCAGAAATGCAATTGGCAATCGATGACATATCGTCGAGCTGACGTTCGAGTTTGTTGCAGCAATCTGTTAGACAACCTACAAAATAGGTCACTTGATCGTTATTCAGAGCATTTCCCCGCATTAACTCAACTGCTTCAAGATGGTTAATCATGTTGATCACCCTACCGGCCGTAAAAGCAGCCTCAAACTTGTTATCCAAGAGTAAATGAAACCCCTCAGGGGAAGCCTGAGGCAGGGGTGAGGGAGTAATGTCGTGTGGGAGTTTTTCGAGGCTCACTTCTTATCCGTGCTCCAATGCGATCTTGATGGCAAGTTGTTGGTTGCGTTCCGCGTATATCTGAGTGACGTCTGCCCTGGAGTGTCCGAGAGTGACCTGTGCGCCCTCCAGTCCAGCAACCTTTCGAATTTCAGTTGCGCAGGTATGACGAATTTGCAAGGGACACCATTGGGGAATCTGTTCGTTTGGTTCCCGGGTTTTGTTGGCTTTTTTAATAGCGTACTTTATTGCGCGGCGATAGCTGTCCACGTCGTAGCATGTACGTTTGGCCCGCTTCGGATTTTTTTTCTTGGTTCTCGCTCTCTGCGATGGCGTCATAGGAGATTGCCTGTTTTTTCGTCGCTCGGCGTTACGCCAGTCCTCGGAGCATTTGGGCGAAAAAATGTACTCTCGTTCGACACCCTCATTCAAGACTGTCTTCAAAATCTCTTGCGCCTTCGGACCTAAGTAAATGATACGCCGTTGCCCGCGCCAGCGGTTTTTGTGCTCTTCCCGCTCGTATTGCCAGACAGAGCTTGACCGGTCTAGTTCGCAAAATTTCATGTTTACGATGTCTTGGGGACGCATTCCCGTCAGGCGTTGGATTTGTACCATTGCCGCTACATGGGGAGTTGCAGCCGGCAGGGTAGCGTCAATCCAGATGTCGTCGATCGGTTGAATTGGCGTTGACTCCTTCGCCTCGGTTCTCCCGAAACGAAGTCCAGGCACCGATTGCAATCCGTGCAACACGGACGAAGGTACAAGTTCTTCACTCACGGCCCACTTAAACATACGCCGAATCTTGTCTATCCTGCGATTTACCTGCGTACGGCAGATTTTTAGGCCGACAAAATGTTGCTGCATGGCTTTTAGTTTGAGAGGCCCGAAGTCGGCAGCCAATGTACTTCCGTACAGCCTCCGTAACGGGGTCATTGCATACTTTAGGTTCACGAACTCTTTGGTTGGCTTGCCTTGGTAAACGTAGTATGACGCAGCGAAAGATCGATATCGAGTCAACAAATCGCCGACAGACAGCCTCGGCTCATTAAGTTTGGAACGTTCCGAAATGTATTGCTTTTCTTTTCGAACCGCAACCCATTGAGCGATTAGACGGTTGTAAGCTTCGTGGCTTTCGTCTGAACCGTACGGTCCAAGGTAGTGGTCAGTGCCGGCTAGACGGACAACAGCCCTTCCAGATGCCTTGTGCAGACAATACTTCGGAACCCGTTTAGATGTTCCCTTTACGCTTTTCATTCGAGCTAACTCCATTGATGAGTCGATTGCTCCGTAATTTACGGAGGAAAGTCGACTTGAGTGTCGCTCGATCTGCGAAAAGATCGGTACGCTAAGTTCAGCGTTCGTAAGTACTTAGGTTCAGTACACCTATCTGGGTTCGAACCAGAAACCTTCGGTTCCGTAGACCGATGCTCTATCCAATTGAGCTATAGGTGCGCTAAGCACTGTTCTACGGTCTAGTACGATTCTGAGCAAGGCCCATCAGATCAGAATTTCAAGGGATGTTCACCCTAAGCTCTCGAACATGTTAATTCCTAAATGGCGACTGGAAACCGCTGCTCGGCGGATAGTACGTTGGCGCCTCTTGATAATACTCGTCCTGGCCTGCACGCAACGCATTTTCTGGACCTACTCCCAACCCAATTCCCGTTCCATTGCTTTGTCCCCATCCTGGGTTTTGCGGACCATTTCCATTCCAACCTCCATTTCCATTCCAACCTCCATTTCCATTCCAACCGTTGCCATTAGGGGCGAACTGCGCATTTCCGTTACCATTAACGATCCCGATGTCATTTCCGTTTGGAATTGCCATTTGTCCGGCTTGTCCGACTTGTCCGGCCCCTGGATTGAGAATGCCTGGATTGAAACCTCTTGGTGCAATCGCGTTCCATTGGTTGCCCCCCACAACAACTTGGGGCAACTGGGGACCCCATTGGCCATAGGGAACACTGAACGGCCTGTTTGGGTATCGCCACTCGCCATAGGGACGGACCGGCGGTCCCCATTGTTCCGTCGTGTGATAGTGGTCCGCACTAAATCCTACTTGCAAGGAACTTCGGCTGCTGCGAAAGCCGCTTTTCGCAAAATCAGGACGCTCGTTCGATTGAGGTTCGACCGCCATGGCATATTGATCCACGCGTTGTCCTTGCTGGTCGTGAGTGTACGTTGACGCCATCGTCGTCCAGTCGGCTGCAACCGGCTTTGCAGGCTTCTTCGCACGCTTAATAGGTAGAACTTCGCCCTCGCATGAAGCCGGTTCCATCACAATTTTGGTCGGTGGCTTCTTCTGGAGCAGCGATTCGGTCTGCGCGTAACCATCGCAACTCAACGCAAAAGCTGCTAAGGCAAAAGTAGCGATTCGAACGATTAAGTAAGATTGTGTGCTCATAGGACTCAGACTAGTCGCTTGCAAATCTATTCCAACAGTTTGCAGTCGCTCGCCAAGAATTTGATGGCAAACAAATCCGATTGTATCGGTTGTGCGGACGAAGCCGGACACTAGAGCCGATACCTAATTGCAATAGGATTGTTAGAATGTGACTCGATGCGCGGAAATGTTTTGACGAAAACGACCGTTCGGTGCTAGTCGCTTTAGCCGGCTAAGCATTTTATTTGTCCGCAAATGGAGTCTGACTAACCAATAAAATCCCAGCCGCATTCATCAATTTTGGAACTGCATGATAGCAAAGTGGTAAAAAGCCCTCATCACGACATCCAATCCAATCACGTACTGCTCCCATGAACTCAAAGAATTCGGCGATCATTGGTTGCATTTTAGGAACTGCCGTGGGGGATGCCCTAGGGCTGCCATACGAAGGCTTGCCACGGAGTCGAGCGGTTCCTTTCCTCGGTCCGCCAGATCGATACCGATTCTTTTTTGGTCGTGGGATGATTTCGGACGATACGGAGCACACGTGTATGGTCGCTCAATCGCTAATCGAATCAGGAGGGAATATTGATGTTTTCGTCAAACGCTTTGCCCGAAGGCTTCGGTGGTGGCTATTGGCGTTGCCTGCTGGTGTTGGCAAAGCGACGGCGATCAGCTGCGTGAAGCTTTGGCTTGGATACCACTACGAAAAATCCGGAGTGAACTCGGCTGGTAATGGGCCTGCAATGCGAGCGGCCATTTTTGGTGCGGCCATCGATAATGAAGACATGATGATTCGATTTGTGCGAGCTTCATCCAGCCTCACTCATCGCGACCCCAAGGCGGAATTAGGAGCGCTCGCTGTGGCTTTGGCCGCGCGTGAGTCACGACACAATGCAACAATTGATGCTAAGCGTTGGCTAGACGCATTGCAACGAGTACTCGGGAACGAGCACGACGAGCTTATTGACCTTGCCCAACGAGCCATTTCTAGTGTCGAAGCTGGGGAATCGACGCAAGACTACTGTTTTTCGATCGGCCAATCTCGAGGTGTATCAGGTTACACCTATGACACAGTCCCTGTCTGCATTCATGCTTGGCTGAGTCACCCACGCGACATGCAACGTGCCTTGGCCTCCATCATCGAATGCGGTGGGGATGCCGATACCACTGCGGCCATTGTAGGAGGCATTGTGGGCAGCGGAGTGGGGCAACAGGGCATCCCTGCGGAACTCACGCAAGGATTATTCGAGTGGCCCCGCAGTGTTCGATGGATGGAGCGGCTTGGAAGTGGTTTAGCTGATGCGATGGCGAAGGAAACGGCAATGAAGTCGCCTCGTGTCAATCCGATAGCGGTCCTGCTCCGCAATGTTTTGTTCTTGAGCGTAGTGTTGTTTCACGGGTTTCGAAGACTTGCTCCTCCATACTAAGCATGTCGTCACTAAGCATGTCGTCACAAGTCTTTTGGGGCAAGAACAAATCACTACCCAGCTCCCGATGTAATCTAGAATGCTAGCTACCTTGGGGTCGATCGAAAGTCGTCAAGAGTTTCGGCTGCTTTGCATAATCCACCGAAACTCTTGACGAGTTTCGCTACAAAATGCTTCACTACGTTTCTAAAAAGGGCGAGGCAGCACAAAAAACGGAGTTGGAAGTGCTTGGCTTAATCTTATCGAAACTGTTTAATGCGTCTCCTAGCTACATTCACACGGCTTTGGCGAGCGCTTATTCACTCATTTTTCGCATCAACGCCAGGAATTCCTCAGTCGACCTAATGGCGCCAAGATCGTCATCTGTCTTTAATTGGGCCAAGAGATCACTTGGCGTGAAGTCGCCATTTTGCCAACAATCCTCAAGCTTTTCGATCGCCAACTGCAAGTATTCATCGGCCTTGTTGGCAGAATCTAAATCGCTTTGCTTTCCAACCTCGCGTAGGGCGGCTTCATAACACCTTGCGAAAACGCAACCCGAGTTGTAGCCATCTAGTTTCGCCTGATCTCTGTCGACTTTCAAGTTGGCGACCTCTTCCAATTTGGACTTCGCAATAACATGGTTTCCCGCCATCGCGTTGCTCCATGCGGAGCTCAACAGAGCATTAGCCTTTAGCCTAGCTTCTATCTTGGCAATCAACTGCGGAAACCTAGGGTCTTTCCGGAGCCATTCATGATCTGCGGTAGACGTAAGCGTTGAGAGTTCTCGCCGTTTTGTAATCTTGCCCTTAATGTAAACTTGTTCTAGTGCCTCAATTGCTTTTTCAGCGAACTCCACTGAAACTCGTTTGTGGTCATCTACTTGTTCGGATGCAATAGATACGCAATTCGAGTAGAGTGCGGTCGCCTTTAGCCAATTCCCCTGCGAGGCTGCTTTAGTTGCAAGGGATACCAGTTCCTCGTGATTGCCACTTAGCATGGCACGAACCAATACGAGCCGTGCATCGCTTTCCAGAGTTGCAGCCTCAATAGCTCCAAGCTTCGCTTCTAGGCTTTTTAGCAACTGGCTTGCTTCTTCATCCTTTTTGCGTCTCTTTAAAACGTTCATCACTTGGACTTCAGCTTGCATTGTGATTGGATGCGTTGCTCCAAATCGGGATTCGCAGTTCTTTGCATGTCGTTTCATGCTGACTTCTGCGGCATCGAGTTCCCCTGACTGAATTTGCGAGTAAGCAAGCAAGGGAAGATCGTTAATCATCCAGTCGGGAGGCAATCCGAATTGATCGATCCATTCTTGGGATTGTTCGAAGAACGGCTTTGCATCCAGCGTCATGCCTTGAACGATGTGATACTCGATACAAGAGTGCATTACCCTATGGGCGTTTGGTGAACCGGGATATTTTTGCATCGCGAGGGAAAGGTATTCCTTACATGATTGAATTGCCTCTTGATAGCGTTCCTGTTGCCCAAGTATCACGAGATTCTTCTCAAGGCATTGAAGCGTTTGCGGATGTGCCTCGCCGATGAGTCGTCGTTGACCTTCAAGGACGCTAGCGTAAAGTCTTTCCGCTTCAACCAATCGCAACTGTTGCGAGAACGCGCCAGCGAGCCCCATCTGCGTGAATAACAAGTCGGGATGTGCTTCGCCGAGCAATCTCTTCTTGGAGCTCAGGATCTCATCGAAGAGCTTTACGGACTCAGGCCCCTTCTTAAGAAGGCCCAGCGTACCTGCAAGATTCTGTCCGTACTCTAGCGTGGCGGGGAACACTGGACCAAAATTCGCTTTGCACGATTCGAACGCATGGCGAAACATTTTCTCTCCTTCGCTGGGGTTGCCTGCTTCAACAAGGCACATTCCAATGTTATTCAAGCTTCGCAAAGTCAGCGGATGTGTTTCCCCTAGTGTTCGTTTGCGGATCTCCAAAACTTGCTCATTCAGTTCTTTGGCTTCAGGCAATTTCTTCAGAAGTTGCAGTGCATTGGCCAGACTATCCTGGATGCGAAGTGTCGTTGGGTGCTCCGGTCCATATAGATCGATGCTGTCCACGAGTCTTTCCTTTAAAGTCAGATACGACTCGTTTGCAAACCCCAATCGCCCTAGCGCTTCGCCAAAACTCGTTGCGATCTCAATTGAGAGTGGAGTATTCCGTCCGCTTTCACGATCACAGGATGCAAGTAGCTCCCGATAAGGACCAACGGCATCCGCTTTATTTCCGCGGACACTGCGCAGGGTGTATAGCCTTCCCTTGGACTGGATGACCAACGGATGCGAGGCACCGAGGCTTCGTTCTGCATTAAGAATCAACTCATTGATCAGTGCTTCGCTTTCATCGTATTTCTTCTGATTCATTTGAATCTCAGCGATGGCGGCGAGCGACAGGAGCGTGTCGGTGTGGCTTGGCCCCAGCACCAATCTTTGGGCATCAAGAACTTCTTGATGGCGAGAAAGGGCTTCGCCATACTGCCCGGCAAACGCCGCCAATCCAGCGTGACGGAACTTCAAGCGAAGTGAGATAGGATTGTCATGGTCCAGGAGCGTGGCAACGGCGTTTTGGACTTGGACATAGAGCTGTTTTGACTCGATTAGGCTGCCGATATCTGTAAGGATGTCCGCCAACGTAGTCGACATCTGTATTGTGATCAAATGTTGGTCACCAAGCCGGGATTTCGCCAGGGACAGCAGTTTTCGTTGCTGTTGCTCTGCTTCTGCAATGCGTCCTCGCATCATCGGAACGGATGCGAGGATCGAAGCCGTCAAGAGCGTCTCCGGGTGCTCCGCCCCAAGCACCTTTGATTGGGTTTGCAAAATCTCATTTCGGGCCTTTTTTGATTCGCCCAGCTTGCCAAGAGTCATCAATACAGATGCTAATCCACCTTTGGTCTTCAGAGTCAATGGATGTGAGTCGCCGAGCGTCTTGTTCATTTCAGATAACATGGTGGAGAACTCGTTATGTGCTTCTTTGTAGAGTCCTTTTGCTAGGAGCAGTTCGGCAAGTTCGCGTCGGGTTTCAAAGGTATCGCGATGATCGGCTCCCAAAACCTGCAACTGCGTTTCCATCAGGCGTCGTAAATGATCGCGTGCAACATCAAGCCTTCCCAACTGAAACCAGGATACGCCAAGCCCATGCAGTCCCCTTAGCGAAAGCGTATGATGTGGTCCAAGCTTGCTACTGCAATGCTCAATCGCTTCCTGAAAGGTTTTCTGGGCGTCACGAAACACGGCAGACCGAAGCTGAATCTCCCCAAGCAACAAAAGTGACTCCAACGTATCCGGATCGGATTCACCATACGTTGCTCTTCGCAATTCAAGTGCACGAACGGCATGCGAGTTGGATTCGTTATACTCGCCGAGATTTAGGTAGGCATTCGCAAGCGTGTGTCGCAGAGCTGCTTCGACTGGCGGAACATTTTGCAAATCGGAAACGGATTTAGCAGCCCGATCCAAGAGCGTACGCAACTGGATATTGCGATCCGGCTCGATGTCAGGGTCAGCAAACGCAAGAAGATCCTGGTTCACGAACTTGCCAATCGCTTGGCTGATTTCGGCTTCTCGACGGGACTGTTCCGCGGCCTGCGAAGCCGCGCGTTCTGCCTGTCGCGCACGTTCACTTTCCCCTCTCGCGACATCGCGTTGCTCCTCAGCAATCCTGGCCGCGCGATTCGCCTTGCGAGCTTGCCACACGGTACCTACCAAGCCAAGCGCAAGGGAGCAAACAACTAGTATCCCAGAGATCATCGCGTAGCGGTGTCGCCTCGCAAACTTGCTCAATTGATAAAAGGTGGATGGTGGACATGCCGTGACAGGGTCGTTGTTCAAATACCTTTGCAAATCGAGAGCGAGTTCGTTCGGGGTTTGGTATCGTCGAGCGCGATCCTTGTGGAGCGCCCTCATTACGATCCAATCCAATTCACCTTTGACAGCGCGGCTCAGTTTTCCCGGTTCGGTTTGTCTGCTAGCAGCAATGTCCTTGATCGTTTCGGACTTGCTGATTCGCATACTAGGAACGGGCGGTTCCTCCTCGCGAATCATCTTGGTCAATTCGTCCCACGCCGCGTGTCGGAGACGATCGCTTTGGATGGGAGTACTGCCCGTTAACAGCTCATAGAGCAATACGCCAAGCGAGTAGACGTCGCTTCTCGTATCCACATCCAACTGATTCACCTTGGACTGTTCGGGACTCATGTATTCCAACGTCCCAACGACTTGACCGAGCTGGGTGAACAACGTCTGCTGCGACAATTGCTGATCGATCGCTTTTGCAATCCCAAAGTCAATGACCTTGGGAACAGCTTGGTTGTCATAGTCGGCGACCAAGACGTTTGATGGCTTTATATCGCGATGGATGATTCCCTTGACATGCGCGTGCTGTACGGCATAGCAGACCGGCACAAAGAGGGCCAAGCGTTTATCGGTGTCAAGACGATGTTCGTCACAGTAGCGGGTAATCGGAATCCCCTTGACGAGCTCCATCACGAAATAGGGTCTTCCTCGCTCCGTTGTCCCAACATCCAACGCTCGAGCGATGTTAGGATGGTCCATCATTACCAGTGCTTGACGTTCCGTTTCGAAACGCGATAGGACCTGGACCGAGTCCATCCCGGGCTTGATCACCTTGATGGCAACCTTGCGTTTTACTGGCTCCGCTTGGTCGGCCATAAAGACGCTACCCATTCCCCCTTCGCCAATTTTCTGAAGGAGTTTGTAGGGACCAATCTTGTCACCTATGGATTCAAAAGCAAAATTGCTGCTGTCTTGCAATCCCGACAGCAGCGGAGGAACCTCCAAGAAGTTGTCCATGGTAGAAGAATAGCTCAACAGTCGCATCAAACGGTCTCTGAGCTTTCGATTGTCCCCACAAGCTTGGATCAAGTACGCTTCCCTCTCAGCATCCGACTTGATCTCGGAAGCAATGGAGAACAGCTCAGGCTCGGTAATTACGTTTTCGGACATTGATGACACTCTTTAAAAGTCAACCCTGCTAACTCGAATGAAAATCCAGTCTAATCTTTGTGCGTAATCCAGCCAAAATAACTGCCAACCATCTCGGAACAATTCCGTATTCTTTGTCATCACAGTAAAATCTTTTCACCGAACTCCGCCCCTCAGTCATTCGCTTCGTAGAAACGCTCAAGAATGGTCGACGTCACAAAGATACTGGACGCTTTGCAAAACGGCGATAGCCAGGCCAGTGATAGACTACTGCCGTTGGTCTATGAGGAACTGCGCAGACTCGCGTCGGCCAAACTATCCCGCGAAAAACCGGGCCAAACTCTGCAAGCCACTGCACTGGTCCATGAAGCTTATATGAGATTAGTTCAGGGGGCCGATCAGCAAAGCTGGAATGGACGAGCTCACTTTTTCGGCGCCGCAGCCGAAGCGATGCGTCGCATCTTGGTAGACAACGCTAGAAAGAAACTGTCAATAAAACGAGGAGGTATGGTCCACCGCGAGGTCCAGGACTTGGACAGAATCTCAGGACCGCTGGAAAGTGAGGCGCTGCTCAACGTCGATGCCGCATTGAACTCACTCGAAATATCCAATCCTAGCATTGCAAAACTGGTCAAGCTCAGATACTTCGCCGGTCTCTCTATGGATGAATGCGCATCTGCTTTAAACCTTTCTATACGAACTGCTCATCGACATTGGTCTTACGCGAAAGCGTTTCTACGTGCTCAGATAGAGGACGACCAGCAGGAATAGTGCTGGAATTCTTAAGTCCCTTTCTGGATTTAGAATCCGGCTTTCCCCTCGTTCCAAGGCTACTTCTTGGAACGTACGGCTTTCGAGGCTCCGGCTTGCGTTAAGCATGCATTGACAACTCCGCATTTTCAACTGCCTTACGGCGTCTCACTAAGGCGAGCAGTGGAATAAAATACCGTAGCTGGATGCGTCAGGATTCAGAACACTGAATTCTGGCGAATCCAGCTACGAATTCTGGCGAACCCAGCTACGAATTCTGGCGAATCCAGCTACGAATTCTGGCGAATCCAGCTACGAATTCTGGCGAACCCAGCTACGAATTCTGGCGAATCCAGCTACGAATTCTGGCGAATCCAGCTACGAATT
>CANHVO010000165.1 GCA_947463915.1 Planctomycetaceae bacterium | reverse complement strand
CCGTAAACACCATCGGCTTGGCCGCTTCGCTATTCTGGCTCTGAAATCCAAGCGAATAGATCTGAAAACCAAGGTGCATGAAGGAGCGTGAACCATGAAAAAACGGAAAGTCAAAGTCGAGCGGCAACTCAGTCACCAAGGGAATCGCACCCACCAACATCATCGGTGCAACCTCGCCTGCCCCTCGAGCCATCGCCAAAATGAAACCGGTGATGATTCCTGGTCGAGCATACGGCAGAACGATGCGTTGCAACGTCTGCCACTTGCCAGCCCCACACGCGTACGAACCCTCTCGAATCGAATTCGGAACTGCCGCCAAAGCCTCTTCGGTTGCCACAATCACGACGGGCAATGTCAGCAGTGCCAAGGTACATGAAGCCCACAATAAACAGCCCTTGCCATACGTCGGATTCGGCAACGTTGCCTGAAAAAAACCATGGAAGAACGGCGACTTAACAACTAAGCAAACCAGCCCAATCAAGCACAAAAGCCAAAACAAGCCACCGAAACTAGCCAACCGCTTGCGAAACGGAGACATCTGCGCAGGTGACCCTGAGGCTAATGCCGCCAGAAAAAAGGCTCCAGTACCCGCAAACGCTGTTACCGCTAACGCGATAAACCAAAGACTCGACGGCCATGGCGTAAAGCCAGCCTTGATCGGACCGCCATCGATAAAACCACCAATCGTATAACAGAAAAAGGACAGGCCAAACACACCGTAAACGATGCTTGGCACCCCAGCCAAATTGTTGATGCTGATCCGGATAATGCTCAACACCCATCCATTCTTGGCATACTCTCGCATATAAAGGGCCGCAATCACGCCAAAGGGCATAACCGCGATCGACATGATCAACGTCATGACAATCGTCCCCCAGAGAGCCGGGAAAAAGCCTCCTTCTATTCCACCTTCGCGAGGCTGACCAAACAAAAACTCAAGCCAGCGTACGACGTATAAACGCACTTTGCCAAACACGCCAAGCTGATTAGGCTCTACCAATCGGACGATATCCGACACCAAAACGGTCTTCTCTCTCAGGGAAGCAACCCGCGTTGATTTCTTGTCGGTATCCTCAACAAGCCAAACTCGCTTCCGACCCGCAGCGGTATCAATGGCGAGCAACGATTGCGTTGCACTCAGGTTGGTTTGATCGCCAACGAGCTTAGCCCCACCCTCGGACGTGTCCAAGCCAACCACTTTCGCTAGCTCGGCTTCCAAAGTCATCTGAGATGTCGTCAGTGAAACTTTCGCAACTTGGCTCGCGGCTGGAGCCAAGGGGACTTCTCCCACCCAATCCAACGTCGGCACTTGCAAGGCTAGCACCTCGGACTGCAGTCCTGCTTCTAACCTTGCTATCTCTAAATTCAGCGTATATTGAGTCCGCGTCACGGAGTCCGCCACCTGCAAAACGGCCTCTAACGCTCGCTTGGAAGCGTAAGGCATCGCAGACATGCGCGACCTCAGTTCCGCGAGCGACGGAGCAAAATCAGATTGCTCTATTTCCAAACGTTTCTTCGCTGCAAGCTCTAAGTTTGCCAATTGGCTCTGTCTCTCCGGCCGGCTTGACAAACGCTTTTTCCAAGCTTGAATCGATGTCATCAAGTCAGCTCCCATGGCTTCGGAAATCGATTTCGCGGTAGCCACTTGAGTTGCCTCATCCGCTATGGTCTGCAAATCGGTCTTGTCTCGAAGTTCCGCCCTGCGAACACCAACTCGCGACGACGACAACTGGCGGTCGAGTCGACCCAGTCGTTGTTTGGCTGCTTCGATCTTCCCTAACAAAAGAGATTGCCTGTACTGTGACTTCTCAACCGCACTTTTCAATGCCGCCGCGTCTGTCACTGTATTCATCATTTCGCTGGAGGACTTACCGCCCACGAGTCCCTTTTCCCAAGCACTTCTTAGCTCCCCGGTCGTAGAAGTCAAAGAAGCATTTAAATCGCTCGAGAACCCTGCCGTCCAAGTTGCCGAATCTTCTGCCCCTTCAGTCAAGCTTGAAAGGTTATCCAAAAGTACTTTCAGGTTTGCCAAGCTTTCGTCCGACTCGGGTGTAAATGTTTGTTCAAGACGACAAGGGAATCCATAAAGCACGCCCCATTCGCGGCGTTCCAATAGCCAAATATCGTCGGGCCGGAACGATCGCCCGCTTTCTATATCGGCGGGGGCGATGCTCATTGAGACTGTCGGTACAAATGCAAAGTGCCGATTGCTCACATCGTAGTTGCCCGTTCGCAAATACAGTTGCGTCGACTCTGCTTGATCGCGTCCAGCTAAAACCTCTTCGGCCTTGACTCTGCTTTTCTCGTCGAGCTGTCCGAGCGATTGGCGGCTGATATTGAATGGCTGCTGATATTGTAGTTCACCCGCCTCAAATTCGCCGTTGAGCAACGGATAGATTGCGAATGGACGTTGCCAGTGAGTTGCCAATCCCTTGACCAGAATCAACGCTAACAAAGCGATAATCATGGAGCAAGCGATAGCAAACATTCCACCGGTGAGCCATACCATCGGCTCCCCTTGTGCGATAAGGCTCTGGCCAGTCGATTTAGCTCGTGCATGCGTTCTCATAGTTGATACGCTCGCTTTCGGAAACGCAATCGAACCACTTCCGCAATGGTGTTCGCAACCAGCGTGAAGCAAAACAAAAGAAACGCAGCCAGAAACAAAGCGTGAAAGTGCGTTGAGCCTCGAGCCGCTTCGGGCAATTCGGTAGCAAGAGTCGCAGATAATGTCCGGTAGCCGTTCATCGGGTTGATATCCATCACCGGCGTATTTCCCGCGGCCATCAATACCACCATCGTCTCACCTACCGCACGCCCAAAGCCGATCATCATTGCGCTAAAGAGCCCGCTCATTGCCGTCGGAACGACAACTCGAATCGTCGTCTGCCACGTCGTTGCACCACATCCCAATGATGCACTTCGTAAATGCTGAGGCACTGACTGAAGCGCATCTTCGGAAATGGTGTAAATCAACGGAATAATCGCAAAGCCTAAAATACCCCCAACCAGTAACGCATTGCGCTCTTGATACGGTCCAAGCACCGAGCCTCGCGGGTCCATGCCTGCAATGGTGAAACCCCACGCAGCAATAGCCGAAATCAGAAGCACTGCCAGCGTTCCGCATCCAAACAACCCGAGATTGACAAGCGAAAATCGCATCGGACTCATCTGCTTCGAAAGTGTCTGAATGAATGGGCTAAGCGGTCCAGAAAACAACCAAGCTACTAGCAGTGAAACAGGCAGTACCGCCAAGCAAAACCAGCCAGACCAACCTGAACCATCATTGTTGGAAAGCCATTGAATCAAATTGCCTCGAAACAAAACCGATTCGACGGAACGAGCAAGACTGTTGGCCAGGAGCATCCCAAGCGGGATCAGCAAAAACAAAATGGGAAGCCGAAAATGCCGCATTCGAATAGCAATAGCGCCTGGAATGACAAGCCAAACATGCGATGCCAAGAGGAATAAAAAAAGAATGGAAACGACCGATAGTAACACCCACATCAAATTGTCTCGCAGGATCGGTGCAAGGACCAATGCCCCGACAAAACCCAAGACAACACTGGGCACACTCGCCATCAACTCAATCACTGGTTTCACTCGGCTTCGCCAGCGACTGCTCATGAACTCGCTACCGAAGATAGCCGCCATCAACGCGATGGGGGCACCGATCAGCATCGAAAAGAACGTTGCCTTGAGCGTCCCGAAAATCAATGGCCAGAAACCAAACTTGTATTCACCTTCGACTGTTCCGGTACTGCTCTGCCAAATGTGTTGTGGCGATCCATAACCCTCGTACCAAATGCGATTAAAGAATGAACTTAATGACGCTTCAGGGAATGGGACACTCAACCGCCATAGATCGACATGGGTTTCATTGACAAGTCCAACACAAGCGGCATTCGCCGAAAAGAAAATACGAGGACGGAAGCCTTCGCTTCCTTCCATTTTCGCATCCCAGGAAATCAATTGGCGATTCGTCGGCACATAGTATGCGGCCCCTTTGCCATTTTGGAACTGTGCAGCCACAATCCGGCTTTCCGGTGAAGCCGCCAAATCCGTAATGGCTCCATCCTCGCCTCCAAACTGATGTATCGATAACAACTCTTGGCCACCTGCAGTGGCTGTAGTCGCAACGCTTTCAATGTATCCCGATTGACTACCAATCATGAAAGTTGATCGGCCAAGCAATGGCACACCCACCGTTGCTTTGCTTTCGGAGCCAGCCAACGATGTATGCGATAAACCAGAAACCAAATCCTTGTCGCCCGAAGGTGACCAAGCAACCACTTTGCCCTTTGTATCGAGCGTTTGCATCTGTTCCGATCGTGAACCAATCATAAGAGCAAGGATCGAAGGAGATTTTTCCGAATCAGCCTCGTTGGATACATGCGTCCATGTGGCTGTTTCCTGAGTAATGGCCCCAGAGAAACTGTTGACTTTATTGTTGATCGTTCCCATCGCAAGCGAATGGCCATCGGTTGCCCCCCAAGTCCACGATTGCGACTCGTCAAAACTGGAAGCCGCTTGCGGATTGCGCCAGTCAACACAGATGACCGTTTTCTTGAAGAGCGGAACGGCCGGGTGAAACATCACTTCGCTTACCGCTTGCTTGCGAACCAAACCACTTGCCATTGCACGATACAAAACGCCCTCGTGCGTGACGACATCGGATTTTAGTTCGGTTGCAATTTCTGCAGGCACGTTCGCGAGCGGAATGAACTCGACTTGAATTGTGACGGTAATGGGGCGTATCGAACCGTTTGAGTACCCGGCCACCATACTGGCATCGTTATCTGCTACGGCACAACATTCGATACTACCAAGAGACTCGCCCGATGCTGGGTGAGAACTGAGCTGCTTTCCAGTGGCGACTGAGTGAACCGTCAAGTAGTCGCCTCGATGAAGCACCCAAAGAAGTTCGGCATACTCGTCCACACCAGCCGCTACCGGCCTCGCCCCATCTACATCGATGGCCGCTTTCCCTAAGCCATCACTTTGCGAAGAGTTCGGCTGAATGGATATGGGCGAGAAGGTCGTAACCGAGTTGCTTTGAAAAAGTGGGAGAACATTCCCGAGCAAAACGAGAACGACAAGCATGACAACCAAGATGGTTCCAACACCACCCACGGTAATCACTTGTTTTGCAACACGATCCGAAACCCTAACCCACCAAGATGAATTGCGATCTCGGCGGTGTCGGTTTGTCTGTCTTTGCGAGTTATTCACAAGTGCTTTGTCACGAGTAGGGAGTCATCGGTGGCAAAGCCTGACCGCATTTCGTAGCTGGTTTCACCAGATTTCAATACGTTGTGAATTCTGGCGAATCCAGCTACGGCAGTTTTCCGCCTGCCGCTCGCCTTAGTTCCGATCAAGGATCGATGCCAACCATCTTCAATGCTTTGGCCGCAGTCTTTGCGTCCACTGGGAAATACCCATCCTTGACAGCTATCTCTTGGCCTTCCTTGCTGAAAATAAACTTGATGAACTCCTTGCGAAGCGGCTCAAGCTTACTCGTCGGCTTATAATTTACCGCTAGGAAGAGATAGCGTCCCAACGGATACTTGCCATTGTAAGCGTTTTCTTCGGTTGGCTCGATAGCTGGTTCACCCTTCTTCGGTGCCAGAGCCAGAGCTTTTACGGCTTCGGTCTTATAACCGATACCGCTGTAACCCATTGCAAATCGATTTTCTCCTACAGAAGCGATCACAGCCGTACTGCCTGGTTGCTCGTTGACTTTGTCTCGAAAGTCGCCATTGCCCATCGCCTTTTCCTTGAAAAAGCCGTAGGTGCCGGATGCTGCATTGCGACCAAACAAAGCGATGGCTTCTTTTTCGTAGTCTCCCTTGAGTGCAACCTGCCCCCAATTGTCAATCGATTCGCCACCCAACTTGCGAGTGCTAGAAAATATCGCGTCGACTTGCTCCATGCTGAGACTTTGCAAAGGATTGTCGCGATTCACATAAACCGCCAGCAAATCAATCGATGTTGGCAAAAGAACGGGCTTGTAACCGTACTTCTTTTCGAAGTCGGCAATCTCGTTGGCTTTGGCATCGCGGCTCATCGGCCCGAAACTAGCTGCTCCCTCGATCAGGGCCGGCATCGCCTTGGAAGAACCTTGCCCCTCAACTTCAGTCCTTACCCCTTTATAGTACTCCTTGAACTTTTCGGTCCATTGAGTCATTAAACTGTTCATCGAGTCCGAGCCGACAGACTTGATCTGCCCGGATAGGCCCGGAGCAGGCTTGTATTTGGGAAGATTTGGATCCACTTTCCCGTCAGCCCAGGCATTTCCTAGGGAAACGAGGCCAATAAGGGTGGCGGCGATAAAGGCTGGGAAGGAAAAACGAGCAGTCATTATGGTCTCCGAGGTTTGGATAGCATTCTATGGTCGGAATTGTTCCAGAAACCCCAGAAATCACTAGGAGGGGTTTGTTAAGAAATGGTTAATTGTGCCCAAGAACCGGTCCGCTACCGTATGACGGTGATTTTGATGGGACGTTCGCAAAACGTATGCTTCATCACGAAGTTGATCGAAACGTGCACGTTGATCGGAGCAAGTTGTTGCGAAATCGCGGGGGCGTCTGCTGCCGCCTTGAGCGTGATGTAGCCTTTGGTGTCCGCAGCCGTGAGCAACGTTTTGCTGCTGGCAATGTCGACCGTCACTCCCTTAGGAAGACTATTCCCATACGGTTGTTCAAGATGCTGATAAATCATGTCCAAGGTAACATTGCCCTTGAAGTCCGGAGCTCGTTCAATCTCGACTTCAATCCGTTGCGACTCGCCCGGTCGCAATTCGATATCCGTCTTGCTCAACGATATTTTTCTCACGTCACCAGGCTCCGCTACCGAAACCGTATGCATTTCGACCGGATAGTTCCCACGCCCGCCGCCTGGTGAATAGTATTCTTGAAAAACGTTCCCGTAACTTACGAGAGCCTTTTCTTCTTTGCCTGGCGCAACAACAACAGCTCGCCCCACCACTCGGATGTTCGACGCTCCCTTGGGGGCATCCATGGCCGTCGTTAAGTGAATCATTCCATCGTTGAGCTCGGACGGGATTCGACCGGAAATAGCTGTTACCCCAGTCGGTAAACCTTCTACCTCCAATTGAATCTCACCTGTGAAGCCGTTCTTTCTCAAAGTGCGAACGTAAATGACGCCCCCCATGCCCGGCGATAGCAGCGTCTTGTCCGTGTCGACCTCAAGCAAAAAATAAGGCTCGGCCCGTGTCGCTTCGACCGCATAAGTAAATGATGGCCCGCCTCGCTGATGGAGATCTTGCACTTCCATAATATATTTGCCGTCGGCTGGTGCCGTCCAGTTTTCCAAAATGGAATCGGAACTGATCACGCGTTGGTAAGTCGCATCATCCGCTTCGGAGATAAGGCCCCCCTGTTCGTTGGTGATGCGAATCTTGGGGTCCAAACCCGATTGAAGTCTTCTTGCAAAAACCTCAAACGTAAACTTCTCCTGCGATTTTGCTTCGAAAACAAACTTATCGCTCTCTCCCGGATTGCTAATAACCCCTGCTACAACCGCGGGAATGGAAAACGGCGTTGACGCCGATTGCGTTGCGGGAGGCTGCGTCCCATCTGTTACTGCCGCTTGCAAAGCTGGAACCGGTTGTGCATTCTCCTGTGTTACACTGCTGCATGCCGCCGAATTTAGAACAAAGAACTCGTTCGTCGGATGTCCATTCCAAGAAGTCGCAACGGTGGCAATCGCACTGTGAAGCCTCGTTTCAGGCAAAGTCACCTGGGAGACAGTTGGTCCAAGATTGAAGCCAATCAAGCTCATCGGCGTTGATGCTGTCCCACGCATCATGACCGGAGGAAACGCTTGTGTGACAAATGGCCGCCCGTTCACCTCGAGGGAATAAGTCCAGTCAATGTTACCCTGGTATCGCACATCGCGTACCTCCAACAGATAATCTC
This sequence comes from Planctomycetaceae bacterium, assembly GCA_947463915.1. Lineage (GTDB taxonomy): Bacteria > Planctomycetota > Planctomycetia > Pirellulales > Pirellulaceae > JBKCUI01. Next base: position 6,916 of record CANHVO010000165.1, on the reverse strand, counting down.
CTGCTTGAGCGAATGTGTGGTTGAGAAGCGGATCGCCTGCATAATAATTGTCGCTCGCAGCGACCGTCGCACCTTGAGCAGTTCGCAGAGTGATTCTCGGGTCGACTCGCGTTTGCATATCATGCAATCGATTCTGAAGTCTTTGCGCACGAACATGAAAAGTCAGACACGCACCCGCTTCTACGGAAAAGCGGTACCAGTCCAGATCTTCCCCCTTTTCAATCGTCCCACAGAGTGTCGACGGAACCACAAAGGTTTGCGCCTTGTCCTGCGTATCATTTTCGGCTGTTTCCGATACAACCGGGTCGCGAGCGATAACCAATTGCCCCAGCGTGCTAACGCCGTGCGGAGTCATCACACGAAAGTCCCTTACGCCGGGGAGTGCTTCGGCTGAGACCGTGAATTTCAGTTTGCATTTCGAGCCCATGACATCGTTCTTGGCGCGATCTTCCGGCGTCTCCTTTTCGTTGGGGATGACTTCACCGAGTACCCCATCGCCAGTCACTAGCACTTGACTTGCACCCGCCAAATTGTAGCGTGCGTTGAGTTCATGCTCCGTAGTTTGGCCGATTTGGGCTGCTGCCGGCTTGAGACTCATCAACATCGGGTACGAGTTGTTGGTTTGGGCGCAAAGTTGTCCCGAAGCCAGCGCGACGATTATGGCAATCGCCAAGTATCGATGAAGAACCATCGAGCTTAGTGGACAAACAAAAACTGTTTGGAATTGATCAGTGCCCATAGTAGGTCCTGGTAGGCTTCGGTAGGAGAGGGACTCGATGCGACCAAACTTTTTGCCGCCTCCAATTCATTCGGTAACGCTTGGCGACTCAATGTAGACATGTACAGCTCGTGAATCTTCGCGTCATCGGATACGGTGGCTGCAACGAGTTTAGCAACACGACCATTTGCGTCCGCCAATTTCGTTGCCAAGATATCGCCATTGAGCGTATGCAATGCCTGCGACAGGTTTTCGTCCGGAGTGCGTTCGCATTCACAGACGGAAGCCCGCTTTGGCTTGCCAAAGACCATCAAAAACGGATTGGCGGTATTGGCATCGGGCAGTTCGATCGCTCTCGTTCCTAGCGGCAAGCTTGGGTGTTTGGTCATGACCCCCGTCGCGAAATCGATTCCGTCTAGAAGAGCTTCCGCGCCTAGCCGTTTCACTTTGTAGTGACTGTAGAAGCGTTCATCGGTAACGTTCTCGACGGTGGGTTGCGAGTCCAATTGATAAAGCCGCGAGTTCATTATGGATCGCATCAATTGCTTGACATCGAACTTGTTTGCTCGGAGGTCAGCTACCAACGCTTCCATCAATGCAACATTCGATGGTGGATTGGTGGAACGCAAATCATCGATAGGGTCAACTAGCCCACGACCAAGCAGATAGCCGACGTATCGGTTCACAATATTGCGTGCAAATAGCTCGTTGTCGGTACTCGTTAGCCACTTCGACAACGCAACCCGACGGTCTTGCGGATCGTCCACTGGCTCCGCGAAGAGCGGCGTTGGTTTCATGACCGCTCCGGTTTTCGGGTGAGTAACTTCACCGCCAGAGTTAACCGTTACGACCGTTTCGCCTCCGAATACTCCGAATTCAGAGCTCCCTTTGTTTCCGACTCGAGCAAAGAACGCCGCGAAGCCATAGTAATCAGACTGGCTGTAGCGTTCGTACGGATGATGGTGGCATTTGGCGCACTGCAAACGAGTTCCCATAAACAACTGAGCCGTCGACTCAGCGAGATCGGGAGGATTGCTCGCAATGCGAAAGTAATTGGCGGGACCATTCGAGAAGATAGAGCCCTTGGCAGTTACCAACTCTTGCACGAACTGATCTACCGGCTTATTGGTTCGAAAGGAATCTCGGAGCCAGTTGTGCATCGCCCACATGCCACTTTCGCCGACAACCGTGCTGTTGTTGCGAATCAAGTCCGCCCACTTCAAACTCCAGAATGCGGCATACGCATCCGTATGCTTCGCGGCGGCGGGGTCGCTTGAAAAACCCAAAAGTGTATCGATCAGCTTGTGACGTTTGTCCGGTTCGGTCGACTCAAGAAATACCTTGGCCTCATCCAAACTAGGTAGGGTACCTATGGCATCCAAATACACACGGCGCAAAAACGTCGCGTCATCACAGAGCCCAGATGGGCTTAGCCCCAACTCCCGGAACTTGACCGCTGCATGCTCATCGACGTAGTTTTGTGATTGCCAGTTGGCCAAGTTTGCTTGATCCGAGAAAGGGACGACCAAGGTCGCTACTTGAGCATGGCCCGCAAAGCGAACCATCAGCGCCCCCTGTCCCTTGCCTGTCGCCTTGGCAAGCCCTTGCCGGTTGACGCTCAGCACCGACTCATCCATACTGTCAAACCGAACTAAGCTTGTTACGTCGCGGACGCGGCCATTGGAGTACTCCGCTGAGACGCGGAACTGCTGAAGCTCTCCCACGGCGATCACGCGTTGTGCGGGCGTTATCGTTATCTTGGTGACACTGGGTGCTTGTAGATCAGGCTTGACTGCCCCGGATGAAATCCAGGCCTTGATCATTTCAAATTCGTTGCTCCCCAGGGGCAGTCGCTCACCGCCACCATGCGCGATCGCCATTGCGGCCTTCTTTAAAATGAGACTATCTTCAGCACTTGCCAATGAAATGCGCCGACCTCGAGATTGGACGGTCATGGCGTTGTAATCCATCATCGGGTCGAATCCCATGACGGACAGCGTGAATCCACCCTTGCCATATTGACTGGCATGGCAACTACCTGAGTTGCATCCGGCTCGATAGAGTACAGGCTGGATATCGTTGACAAAGTCGAGTTGCGGGACAGGCAAATTTCCCTGGACATGAATAGGAACTGCCCTTGTGGTTCCTTCGATCGTAACTTGTAGCTCCGCGTCACCGTTCGTAACCGCGGTTACGCGACCGCTAACATCCACTTTGCAGATCGCTGGATTTGATGAAACGAATAAAGCTTGGCTTGTCAGATCGTTGGCACGCGTGAGGTCAGACGATTGAATTGCATTTGGTCTCGTTATCAACACCTGTGCGGTTTCGAAGTTGCTTTGGAGCAGTATGGAAGGAGGATCGACGATCCAGTCATCCGCTGCTGTGGTGTTGGACTGGTTGAAGCAGAATGCGGCGCATGTTGCAATCAGCAATATCAAACGATAAACCGCAGTTGGCATGACCCGTGTTGGGCGAGTTGCTGGCGGAAAACTACCGTAGCTGGACTCGCCAGAAGTAAGAACGTCCTGAATGCTGGCGACTCCAGCTACGAATCGCGGTGTGCACTCTCCCGCCGCTAGCCGTTGCGGAACTGAGACAGGGACTTGTTGATTTAATACTTGCCTAAATGCATCTCGTTTAACAGTCAGCCGTAGGCGTACTGTCAGAGAAGCAAAGTACGCCTTCGACCGACTGTTAAACGAATAAAGCGACAATCTGCAAGCCGTCCCGTGACTCACCACGGAGATGTCGTGCCCCGTCGATACGATTCTATTTGGGAGTGATGGCATCTTTACGTCTCCCATTAGATCCATTCCCGAACTGGTTCACCTTCGATCAATCGCACGGGGCGTCCATCGGACGCTTGTACGGTCAAGTCCAGCGGAAGACCAAGTTTGTGATACATGGTCGCAACAACGTTTTCGGTAAAGTACTCTTGGCTCTTGGGAGCACCGCCATCTGCATCGGTTTCTCCGATCACTAATCCTCCAGGAACTCCCGCCCCGGCCATGACGACAAAGCCAGCCGTCGCCCAGTGATCGCGGCCACTGGCAGGATTGATTTTAGGAGTTCGACCAAAATCCGTCATCCAAACAACCAGTGTCGTATCCAGCAGTCCTCGCTGTTCCAAATCAATGAGCAGTTGCGGTAGCGCTTGGTCAACTTGGGGCATCCGGTGCGTCTTGATTCCGTTGAAACAATCCGTGTGGTGATCCCAGCCTGGATCGCTAACGGTAACAAACCGGACGCCCGATTCCACAAGTCGTCGCGCTAGCAACATGCGTTGGCCAAACGACGTTCGACCGTACTGATCTCGCAACGCTGCATCTTCGCTACCGATATCGAAGGCTCGCTTCGTTTCAGGTGCGGTGATCATTTTGAAGGCCGTCTTGTAGTGCTCGTCCATCGCATCAAAAGCAATGGGCTGCGTATCGGCACGTCTTTGCATCTGATCTAGCTTGGCCAGGATGTCTCGCCTGCGATCGATGCGCCCAAGGTCGATATTGAGTGGCGGTGTGATGTCGCGAACCGAGAACTTATCTACGTTGGCCTCGGCATGGATCTCGAATGGTCCATGTTCCAGTCCAAGAATACCTGGCGTACCGCCTTGAAACGTTCGGTCAACGTGGTTGCCGAGTTGGATGAACGGAGGAAGTGGGGATTTGAAGCCTTTTTCATGGCTGATTACCGATCCGACACACGGATAAGCCACGGTCGGCGAGTGAGGACGGCCTGACATGCACCATTGGTCGGCGGCCCCGTGCCCAGCGTTTTTTGGGTTCCAGCTTCGCATCAACGAGAATCGGCCAAGTTCTTTTGCAAGCCTTGGACAAATTTCCGTGAATTGAACACCTGGCACAGCTGTGTTTATGGCAGCAAGTGGACCGCGAACACCTTCGGACGCTCTGGGTTTTGGGTCCAATGTGTCGTGATGGCTAGTACCACCCTGTGTCCAAATAAAAATGCAATTCACATCCCGTTTGGCTTGTCCAGAATTGGCCATAGCCTGGGTTTGCCAAAGGAATTGAGGAACGGTTAGCCCTAACGAACCAACCCCGAACGCGTTCAAAAAACCACGCCGGGATTGCAATTGCTTTTGGAACGAACCAATAATGCGCTCAGCAGAAGCCATCGTAGAACTCCTTACGGCAGATAGGACGGGAGGGGTGTTGGTGGGATTATGAGGGCGGGGCCAAGGTGTAATAAAGCACCTCAGTTGCCTAAGTATAGTGCCTCGGCAGCCCTGTGGGGTGAGGTTCAAGGTTTTTTCCACTTTTCGTTTAACAGTTAGCCGCAGCCGTACTGCCTAAGCACGACACGCAAACTCGTGCCTCCTTAGCGCGACTCGCAAACTCGTGCCTCCTTAGCACGAAGCGCTAGATAGTGAATCGGGATGTAGAATCACCAGCTTGTGCGTCGTGCTAGTCAAGAATCGCGTCACCTTCGCGGAGCGAAGACCGACATTGTCGCTCGTCGCTCCGCGACGATTGCGTACAAACAAAACCATTTACCAGCTACTTTGCTCCAGTGCCTCCGTTAAGAATATACGCGAGCAAGTCCAAAATTTCGTCCTTGCTCATCATCGCTAAAAGGTTGAGAGGCATCGGCGAAACCTTCGAAGTTCCAATGCTCACCACTTTCTTTCGATCGATAGCAACTTGTTGGTTTGGATCGGAAGCGTCGGTGTTGAGCATAAGCGTATCGCCATTTAAGTTGACGACGACACCACGGAATCGCTCATCATCCTCGGTAACGACTTCGATCGGAACGAACTGTTCGTTGATTTCTTTGCTTGGGGTAACAATTTGTTCCAAGAGGTCCTTTATCGAATAACGTCGACCGGCACTTGTAAGGTCAGGACCTGTCATGCCCCCTTCGTTACCAAAACGGTGGCAGGTAAAACAAGCTGCTGCGCCGAACATTTTGCGACCATTCTCTAGGTCACGCTTGAGCAAACCATCAGCCAAAGATCCTTGATGATTGAGTCCTTCGTTCGCCATCGCGACGAGTTCGTCTAATGAATAATTGTTTTCTTTTCGACCTGCGAAAATCGCGCCGACATTCTCAATGGCTGATTTTCGAACAGGTTTCTGCTCAATCAAAGCAGCTAACTCTGTTTTTTCCGCATCGGTAAAAGTGCTCAATGCATCATTGCGAATAAACTCAATGAACTTGTCGAAGCTAGCGCCGCCGCGGAAGTTTCCTGCCTTGAGAAACCACTCTAGGTATGCCGTTCGCGTTTCTTTGGTCCAGCCCTTCTTAAGAGCTCGAAGCGATCGTGCGTATTCGATTTGCTCCTCTTGACTTGGTGATCGCGCGATCAACGCCATCGCCTTTTCTGCAACCGTTGGCGATTGCAAATAGACGAGTGTCTCACAAAGCAGCCAGTTCAAATCAAATGACTTGCTAGGAAACGCAGGCTCCAACTTTGAAATAAACCGTCCAGCGGTCGCTTCGTCGGGCCGTCCGAAGCGATTGAAGACGATCTCAAGCGTTCGAACGAAGGTTAGCTGTCGATCTGCTGGCAACTTCATCCAGTCGATCTTTTCCATAGCCGCCAGTAACTTACCAGCCAGCTCTGTGTCTACTGCTGGTGAACTTTCGGTCCGAAGCGATGGACAGATTCCGCCGACGCGAGCGGCAGCGAGAATCGCTTCTACCTGAGTTGCTGAGTCGGTTTCGGCGATGGCTTTCGGCAACCAGCTATTCAAGGGCTGATGCTCCAGCACAATACGAGCCGCCCATCGAATGAATCGATCCTTGCTGGCTAGGTGTGGCCAAGCAGTCGCGATGGCATTTGGACTTTGCTTGCCATGAAAGGACTCAAGCTTCTTGCGAATCTCGCGAGCAGCGGTGATTTCCGGAGTGAGAGGAGCACCTGCATTCGCTGAGGAAACCGAAGCGGTGGATTCGCTGCCAACATAAGTTACGCGATACAGTCCTGATTGAACGCGACGGCCACCGATGGCAAAGTACATCGCTCCGTCTGCGGGATTGATGATCGCATCGGTAATCGGAAGCGGCGATCCGGACAAGAACTCTTCTTTCGTCCCGGTATAACTTGCTCCGCTTGGGGCCAGCTGAACCGCCCACATTTTGCCCCAGCTCCAGTCGAGGATAAACAAGGCCTTCTGATACTTGGCAGGGAACTTGGCGCCATATCCGAACGTCGTACCAGTCGGAGAACCAGGACCT
>CANHVO010000164.1 GCA_947463915.1 Planctomycetaceae bacterium | reverse complement strand
GGCTTTCAGCGAAACGGCAGCAGCCCCAACACCTTGCGGCTCAACTCTGGAAGGCTGGCCGTAAATCGAAACATACGACTTGAACTTAGCACCATCCGCGGTTGTTACTTCGTACTCAAAGAAATCATTCCATCCATTGGAAATACTACCGATCGAAGTAGGATTGGTATACTCCAATCGCTGGTCGGCCAATATTCGGACCGACCCCTTCAGTATCGCTCCATGGATCGCTGTTATTTTAAGGTCAACCAAACGGGAGTCGTTTGCTAAAACATCAAGGATCGTTTTCTGCGTGTCGGGGGCGATGCTATAGTTGTCACCATTCAAAGGATTCGATAACAAAATTCGATCCAAAACCTTCGTCGGATCTTCCTTCGCATAGGTCGACAAATACATGTTGGTCAAAGCGACCAGCGTATCCCCGACAATCACGGCGCGTCCCATTCCAGAGCCATCACCTACCTCTGCCCGGAGGGTGATCGAATCGGAAGCCTCCACGTCAATGCTTAGGACTAGCACATCGGAAAATGCTGGATTCGGCAGGCCCGTGGGTGACCAAATCGGTTGAATCGAGTCAATGTCGACTGCCACGGGCCAGTCCATAACTCGAAAAAATTGGTTTTGAGATTGCGGAATCGTTAGCGTCTTTGATTGCGCATCGTAGCGGATGTTCATCGCTTGATCTGCGCCGAAGTTCCATGGCGAAACTTGGGTGTTGCCCCGCCAGACGTCAATCGTTTTCGGGTTGGAGAGGTCTGTCACATCGTATAACGAAACTTGTGTGAACCACAGCGATTCGTCTTCCACCATCCCGACGCCAAGCAGGTGGCTGGAATCCACCCAATGAACATAGTTGTTGATACCGGGGATCTCAACATCGCTGAGCTCCTTGGGTTGAGTAGGGTCAGATAAATCGATTCCATGAAGTGGATCTCTGTACCTCCAAGTCGATTCGAAAGGTTGGATGAAGCCTGTCGTGACTAACGCTCGCTCTCCATCAAACTCAACACTGTACGCCTGATCGCCAGGTGAAATATCCAAGACCGAGCCGACTGTTTTCAATTCGCCATCGATAACCTTCATCACAAACACGTTGGCTGAATTCCGTATTCTTCCGCCGCTGTTCGAACCATCCTCGCTGGTCACAACCCTGAGGTACCCATCAAACTCATCCAAAAATCGCGAGTTGCGAATCGTCCCTTTTACATCGCCATAACCATCTGCCGAAATTTCGGAATTCCCGTTCTCATTGCGGAGGCTAAGATGAACGATTCGCGTAAGCCCGTCCGATTGTCCGAATGTCAAATAGATACTTTTTTCGGTGACATAGTTATTGCTTACCCAGCCTCCAAGGACCGTTTCCACCGAACTCGGCGTTGGGATTTCGGTATCGAGATTCAGAGCGACGATGGTCGTGTAGGATTCGCCACCGGTATCGGCAATATCGCGCCAATCACCAATAACTCCTGAAGAGATTTCTTTCTCATCTGGTCCGATTTGCTGATACTTCACGGACGCGGAATCCAGAATCGTGGGTGTGATGCGATCCAAGTACTCTTGTTTGGTTTCGTACCGACTTCCCCAACCATCGGGGGTTTGCGACGAATCCTTTGTTAGCAACTGAGGTAACGCGTTCCGTGAGCTTTGAAATAGCACCAATTGTCCATTGACGACTCGAGACGCTGATATCGAGCCCTCCATTTTCATGCTGCCGGTGCTGACGGGAGCTCCTCGTTCTGTCACATCAAAGAATCTCACTTGGGTGTACTGAATAGGCGATGAAGTATCTAGAGCCGTTTGCCAATCAAACCCCTGCGAAATCACGACCAGCTTGTCGCCAACCAAATGCATCGTTGCACTCTGGCCAGGTAGTTCGATTCGCGAAACTTCCTTGAGGTTCTTCGGATCATTGATGTCGATAATGCGAATCAACTGGTCGCGAAAAACAAACGCGTAGCCATCGTCGGAAAACGCTGCAATGTCCGATTCGTCAACTCCGACCGTTTGAGCGTTGGTGTAGTTGGGAGATGCAAGGATGTGCGCTGGAATAGCGCCATAGTTATAGTTATCCGATGACGCCAAACGGAGCGACGCAACATCCCTTGAATCGAAATCGATCTCCTGATGGTATGCCATCAAAATGGAACTTTTGCCAAAAGAAGAACTCCACTGTTTCACAGCGCGTTCTTTTAGCTTGGCCACAGCCTCCGATTCGGATTGAAAATGCAGAGCATTCGATTGGGATGCGTCCGCCGTACTTGCGGCTGTTGTGCTTGCTGAAGTCAAGGCGAGGGCGTGGTTCGCCGTAACGTCCATAGAAGCATCAAACCTGTAGGTGGCCATGGGAGCTAACATGTCCACAGCCATAAGCTGTCGATCTTGAAGCCTCTCAAGAAAAAGCACTCGGAACGAACTACGGCGGCGTGGGCGTGACTTAGGCATGATTTGCTCTCTGATTGCTTGCATTTGATCTCGGACCGGATTTCGAGACACATACAACGACAGGGCTATTTGTAACGGCTTTGTCACGTATGCCAACAGATTTTCGACTAAGCCACTCTGACTGGGGGGCTCAGCAAGGAAGGCGATTTGAGAGAACGGATAGAACGAAGCGGTTCTTGATTGCCGATTTCTCACGAAATCAGCTACGAAGGCGATCGGGATGGGGGGCAGATTGATATCTAAACCGGCAATGTGACTCGGCAAATCGTCCCACCGTTGGGAGCGGGTTCAAAGCTAATTTCCCCACCAAGGCCGCGAATCACGTTCCTTGTCAAAAAAACGCCAAGACCCATGCCCTGCCCAACTTCCTTTGTCGTGAAAAAAGGCTCGCCAATCCGTCGATGAACTTCTTCGGTCATCCCAGTCCCCATGTCGGTAATGGTCAGTCTCCAAACTTCGGAAGTCTTCTTCGAACCTGCCTTCTGCTCAACCTCTGCCAGCATATCGATTGATTGATCAGGAGTTGACGCATCGAGTCCATTCTGCAGCAAATTCCTCAGCGCTTGCGATAACGCCTGTTTGGGCAAAATTCCAAGCGATTCCCCGACCCTGTTGGACATGTGGACTCTGACTCGCTGCGGCTCACGCATCGCTTGCACCGTCTCACGCAAGATCTCGTTCAACGCTACGGGGCGCAAATTCTCCGCAGCCGCTTCGCCTGCACCACTTTTCATACGATGAAGAATTTCTTTACAACGGTTAAGCTCTTCTCGGATTAACTCGACATCGCGACGGACCGATGGCGACGCGTCTGTCTTATCCAAATTTCGTGAAAGCTCCTTGGCTACAACCGCGATCGTGGACAGCGGAGACGCCAACTCATGTCCAGCCCCAGCCGCCAACGTTGCGAGCGCCTCGAGACGCTGCGATCGCTCTCGCTCTTTTTCAACGACTGCCAACTGGACCTCGCGTTGCCGCAACTCCATTGCCAACATGGAAACGAAGTAGGTGATGACGCAACAACAAGTTGAAAATGCAATCAAAAACGCATACTTGGTCACTCCCCAAAAAGCGTCGTGCGCAAGAGGAGAACTTTCAAAAACTTCTAACGTGTACCCACGATTCAGCAAGAACACACCTCCCAAAACAGAAGCAAGCGAGATACACCAAGCCCACATTGGCGGCAAGATCATCCCCGCAATTGCCACGTTGGCAAAATAAAACGAGATAAACGGATTGGCAGCGCCTCCAGAAAAATACAGGAGCGCTGTTAACGTCAAGACGTCAATTCCAATCAACAAGCCAATAGCGCGACTACCGATCGTGTCATCGCCGTTCCCTTTGGTGTCTGCAACATCGCTTGCTCTCCTTAGTTTCCTCGCCCAGAGCCAAAGCACGGTGTTGCTGATCGCGGTGCCAGTCACTAGCACCAACAACTCAAGAATCGGTAACGGAACTTGCAATACAAACCAGACGTACCCAATCACGAGTAACTGACCTGCGACCGCGATCCAACGCAACTGCGTCAGCCAAATCGCCGTCGAAATGTGCGGCTCCGAAAAAACATGCAAGCGTTTGGAGATGTTCATTTCTGAGTTGCCGAACCAGAATCGAATATTGGAAAACTGAGAATTGTACCGCGAGCGACTATGTTGGGCCGATTGCACCCAGGCACACCCAGGTAACGCTGGGCAGCATTAGGTAGCGCCGGGCAGCATTAGGTAGCGCTGGGCAACATTAGGTAGCGAAACTCGTCATTAGTTTCGGTCCTTTCGTCCAAGCAACCGAAAGTCTTGACGACTTTCGCTACACAAAAGCCCCGTACTCCTTACTCCTTAAGCCTTACCCCTCATCACCACACTATTTTTATGTGCAGTTAACCCTTCCTTGTCGGCCAATAGAGCGATGTCGGACGCAATGTCCTGCAATGCACTTTGGTCGAATTCGATCACGCTACTCGAACGAAGGAAGTGATTGGAAGACAATCCTGCTGCCCACCGGGCAGTGCCGCCGGTTGGCAAAACGTGCGATGGACCTGCTGCATAGTCGCCCAACGCAACGGGCGAATAATGGCCCAGAAACGTTGCACCAGCATTGCGAATTTTCGCCAATAAGCGTCGAGGCTCTTCCACCGCAATCTGAAGGTGCTCCGGGGCAATGAGGCTCGTTACCTCACAAGCTTCCGCTTCGTCTCGGCAAAGAATCATAGCACCAAAATCATTCAGCGATGCCAGCGTAAGCTCTGCTCGCTCGAGCCCCATGAGTTGCCTTGCCATAGCCTGTTCTACACGATCTAGAACCCGATTGTCCCAGCTCACTAGGATGCTCGCACCAGGTGAGTGCTCTGCTTGAGCGAGCATGTCGGAGGCTGCGAAATCCGCGTTGGTGGTCTCGTCCGCTATGACGACAACTTCACTTGGGCCTGCGATCGAATCGATGTCGACAGTCCCATAAACAAATCGTTTCGCCAGAGCCACAAAGAGATTTCCAGGCCCAACAATCTTGTCTACGCCAGGAATTTCTGGAATGCCATAGGCCATGGCTGCAACAGCTTGGGCGCCCCCTACCGCATAAATCTCCTGAATTCCCAACTCGCAGCAAACTGCCAAAACATCTGGGTTGTAGGCACCAAGGGAAGTGGGCGGCGCCACGATGGCTATTTGCTTCACCCCAGCACATTGTGCCGGAATGGCGGTCATCAAGACCGTGGACGGATATGCTGCTGCGCCGCCAGGCACACAAATCCCAACGCGATGCAGTGGCGTATAACGCTGTTCCAAAACCACTCCGGGGCTTGGTCTCGTTACAATGTTTTTGTGCAAGATCGCTGACTGGAAACCGACAATGTTGGCACGAATACGGCGTATGGTTTCTAAAAATTCTGGCGACGCGTTGGCGTGCGCTTGCTCCATCAATTTCGTGGGAACTCGTAGCGTATCGGCCGTTGTATCTTTGTTGTCCAACGCCCTGGCATACTGCAAGACCGCAGATGTACCTTTGACGCGGACGTCATTGCAAATTCGCTCAACAACGCTCTGAGGCGTGAGGGCCTCGCCGAAGACGCTCAACGTTAGCTGCCGACCGCGTTCCGAAACAACCGAACCATCTGGGCTTAGCTTTTTTCGAAGCTTTGCAATGTCGGCCGGAAAACTTGCACGACTGGCATCGAGTCGCTCGATGCAAAGCGAATTGGAATTCATTGAGTTTTATTGTGTCAACCGAACGATGCCAGTTGCTCTTCCGAAAAATTCACGTTGGAGGCTACGGATTGGATGTCATCATGATCCTCGAGCAGCTCGAGGAGTTTCATTACTTGAACCGCTGTTTCTGAGTCGACTTCGACCGTGTTGCTAGGGATTCGAGTCACTTGTTTGAGTTCGATCTCGATACTCTGGGCCTCGATCGCGTCGACGACAGTCGTATACACATCTGGAGTGCAGGTGATCTCGTAAAGTTCACCAACCTCGGTTACGTCATCCGCTCCATTTTCTAACGCGATCTCCATGAGCTTTTCCAAGTCTGCCGCAGACTGCTTTACTGCGATCAGTCCTTTGCGTTCAAAGAGATAGGCAACGCAATTCGTCGATCCCAGCTTGCCGCCGTGATTTTCAAAAAGCTTTCGCATCTCAGGAGCGGTTCGATTGCGATTGTCAGTCATGATGTCACAGAGAACCGCAACTCCTCCTGGTCCATAACCTTCGTACAGAATTTCTTCGACGTCACCACCTTCAAGCTCACCCGTTCCCTTTTTAATGGCTCGCTCAATATTTTCGCGAGGCAGGGAAACTGCTTTTGCATCTTGTATGGCAGTGCGAAGCCGAACGTTACCGCTCGGGTCACCACCTCCAAGTTTAGCCGCGACGATAATGGCTTTCGATAACTTGCTCCAGAGTTTGCTTCTCTTGCTATCGACCAGCGCTTTGCGGTGTTTGATATTTGAGTACTGTGAATGTCCGGCCATGCGTTTGCTCCTGAAAAGGAGAAGTCACGAGTCTTGGTTCAGTGTTCTATTTTGTGGAAGTCCAGCTTCGTTGAATCAACGAGGCTTCTTCTTGGTGGGCGCGCCTTTTGTTTCAACCGGTTTTTTTGCCGGGGCGCTCTTTTTGACAGCTGGTGCAGGCTTTGTTGTTTTCGCGGGTGTTTCTTTTTTGTCAGCCGCTTTTGTTGCAGGTTTTGCATCTGTTTTTTTTGCAGCTGGTTTCGCGTCGACTTTACTGCTAGGAGTCTTCGCTTCCGGCTTTTTTGCGTCGGTTTTTTTTGCCTCAGGCTTCTTCACATCAGTGCCTTCGGCTTTCTTGGGATCAGGTTTCTTCGTCTCCTCAGCTTTCGCATCAACTTTTTTCTTCGAGTCGACAGACTTGGTCGCTTCTGACTTGCCTGCAGACTCTTTGGCTGCTACCGCTGGCTTGTCTGATTTCTTCGCTGATGTACCGGTTTCCGGCTTCGAGGATTCTGCCTCCGACTTTGTCTTGCTTGATGCTGGACTGGCAACTTCCGCTTTCTTGGTTTCCTTTTTCGGAGCAGGTTTTTCTACTTCTTTGGCCTTAGGCGAAACCCCCATATCCTTAAAAACAGCCAAAACTTCTGCATTTTTCGGGTTCTGCTGAAACTCGACCGCAAATTGGTGCAGCAGCGATCCAAACTCAAAACCCTTGTTCTTCGGAATGGCTCGCTCAACGCCTGGAAGACTTCTTTTTTCGGCTTCCGCGCCTGTGATTACTTCGCATTGAACCATGATCTCAAGCGCAAGCGTATCGACGGGAATGGCATGACCACCCAGTGCATTTTGCGAAACGTAATTCAAAACGAATGGAGTGACTCCTTTCAAAGCGGTTAGCTCATCCGTCGCTTTGCTGAGGTTCGCCTTCTTCATGTCGTCGATGTTATAGTCGTAGCGAGTCTCGAAGAGGGACTGAAGACATCGCTTGATGCGATGTCCCGCTTGGCTCGCGTTTGGTAAACTGCTCAGAGCTTCGCCCAATTCAATCACGGTCGTCACGCGAACTTCATTCCAGTCGAAATAAGCTTGTTGCAATTTCGCAAACGCTTCATCGGCCTGCTCTGTCCTGGCGTCCTCGAGACAGCAAGCATAGATCAAGTGCTCCAAAACGCTGCGCTCGCCAGGCTCCGATTGCGGCTTGAAGTGCTTTTTTAAGGACTTGTGGAGTTGCTCGTATTTCGCGGCTCGATTGCTCATGTTGTCGATTATGTGGGTCTTATGTTGCTTGGGGCAAAGGCGGGGTACGCTTTAGAAACGATTCTTTTTCGGATGAAAGTTACTCACCCACCGTCAAGTCCTCGTCGGAATGAACGGCATCTTCGGACGGCTTGGCGGCCGATTCGCTCTTCTGTTTTTCCAGGGCAATTTGGTCGAGTATTTGCGCGACCGCGAGCGACTTCTTAACACCTTCGTCCGCGACGAAAGTCAGTTTTGGTGTGTAACGGGTATCGATGCGTTCTGCAATTTTTGCTTGCAAAAAACCAGCCGAATTTTGTAGGCCACGCAAACTAGTCGCTTGCTGGCTTTCGCTACCCATGATGCTGATCAGCACTTTTGCTTCACGCATATCCGGTGCAACTTCTACACCGATAACGGTAATGTTCTTGACGCGAGGGTCGCGAATCTCGGTCAAAATCGCCATGGCGACAACCTCGCGAATTGCTTCCCCTGCTTTTAATAACCTGCGTGCGCTCATAAAACTGCTAGATCGTACCGGATGCGAAAACCAAACTGATTCAGTAAGCCCAATCTGGACTCACCGATAGGATGGATTGCTAGCCCCGCGATTCGCAGGGCCAGCAACCCGCTAACTGACGTCATCTACTATCTCGACAACTCGAGTACTCTCGCGACTTCTTCGATGCGGTACGCTTCCAATACGTCATCGACCTTGATGTCGTTAAAGCCAGCGAGCCGGATACCGCATTCGAGTCCGCGTTGAACCTCTTTTGCGTCGTCTTTCACTCGCTTGAGAGTATCCAGTGCATAATCTCCGATTCGGCGTCCTTCGCGATTCACACGAATTCGGCAACCTCGCTCGATGACACCTTGTGCAACATAGCAGCCAGCAATTGTTCCAACCCGCGACACGGTGAACACTTGCTTGACCAACGCACGACCGAGTTCCACCACTCGCTCTTCTGGCTTTAGACGACCTTCGATCAAGGCCTTAATGTCGAGAGCCAAATTGTAAATGATGTCGTAACGTCGAATTTCAACGTTGCGAACATCAGCGAGCTGACGAGCTGGCTCGTCCGGAATCACGTTAAAGCCAACGATGACAGCTTGCGAAGCGCTCGCAAGGGTCACGTCTGCTGCCGAAATACCACCGACCGATTTTTGAAGGATCTTGATTTCGACTTCGGGATGGTCCAGTTTGGTCAATTCTTTTTCGATGGCTTCAAGCGATCCGCGTGCATCTGCTCGAATGATCAAATTCAAAACAACCTTGTCTTCCTTTACGCCAAGCTTGCCGGACTGCAGCAACTCTTGGAAAGTTTCGAACGAAACCTTAGGCGACGTGCCCGACAACGACTGCGATCGAACGATCACTTCGCGGCTAGCTGCGATTTGACGCGCTTGGCCGATATCGTCCAGAACATAAAAACGTTCGCCGGCCTCAGGTGCCTTGTCCAAGCCCGTGATATTGATCGGCATCGATGGACCTGCTTCGGTCATTTGCTTCTTTCGCTTCATCGTGTCATACAATGCCTTGACACGTCCAAAGCTCGAACCGCAAACTACGATGTCACCAACTCGCAACGTACCGCTTTGGACCATTACCTTGGCGATGACTCCTCGGTCGGAAGCTTGCTCGCTTTCCAAACAAACGCCCATAGCCGCGCGTTTTGGATTGGCTTTGTACTCATGCATTTCGGCGACCGTCAAAACGGTCTCCAATAGCTCGTCCATCCCTTCGCCAGTAATCGCGCTCGTCGGCACAACTTCCACGTCACCACCCCAAGCACTCGGCGTCAAACCATACTCGGTCATCTGCGTCATGATGCGATTGATGTCGGCGCCAGGCAAATCGCACTTGTTGGCTGCGACCACAATCGGAACCCCGGCTGCCTTCGCGTGCGAGATCGCTTCTTCTGTTTGAGGCATGATGCCGTCGTCCGCTGCAATAACCAAGATGGCAATGTCAGTGACGTTTGCACCGCGTGCTCGCATTTCAGTAAACGCTTCGTGACCCGGTGTATCGACGAACGATATCGCTCGGCCATCCTTCTTGACTTGATAGGCACGAATCTGCTGGGTGATACCACCCGCTTCGCCGGAAACAATTTTGGTTCCGATCAAATAATCGAGCAACGAAGTCTTGCCGTGGTCAACGTGACCAAGGAATGTAACGATGGGTGGACGAGTGACGAGATCCTGAGCATCATCCTCGATGTCATCCATCTTGCCGATCAAGCTCGTTTCGAGCGTTTCCGCTTGTCGGAACTCAAGCTCGACTCCAAGATCCGCTGCGATCAATTCCGCCTGTTCTTGATTGAGGTACGAATTGATGTTTTGCATCGTTCCCATGGTCATCAGAGAACGCAAAATTCTCGCCGCCGTAACGCCCGCTGCTTCGGAGAAGCTTCGAATTGTGCACGGCATCGCAAGAATGACTTTTTCTTTGCGTGCTGCCGTTGGCGTTGCCTTGCGATGCCCGCGATTCTTTTTGTATCCACCACGATCATCGTCTTCGAGCGAAGCCAAGTCACGAGTTGTTTGAATACGGGGCCCTCGGTCCTTGCGACTAGACTCAAGCCCTGCAAGTCCCTTCTTCTTTACAGGCGCTTCTTCCTCGACGATCGGCTTCTTGGCCTTGAGGTTGAGCTTGTTCTCTGCGTTCGCCTTGAAATCAGCCAGACCGGAATGCTGCGTTTGGCTTGGAGTCGAAGCGCGACCACCGCCCATTGCCGGTGCGCCAGGCTTAGCGGGTGTTGCGGGTTTTTCCGCTGGCTTTTCCATCCCCTTGCTAACCCCTCGAATGACATCCGGGGTCAGCTTAACGATCGGCTTCTGTGTCGCTTGCTCTTGAGGCTTAGGGGCAGGCTGTTGCGTGCCCGACTTTGGAATCCCTGCGAGCTTGATATTGAGAACGGCCTCCCGAGTTTTCCTGGGTTTTTCTGCACCCGGTTTCGCATCCGATGGTGGTCGAGGGCTACCAATCACGCGAACTTTTCCGCTCGTATTGGCAGGCGAATAAAAATCTCGCCGAGGGGAGTCCGAGGGTCGCTCCGGCTTGCCATCCTGTACTGGAGTCTCTGTCGAATCAGAAGATTCCGTTGAAGGCGTGGAGCTTGCCTCGACAGGCGTCGACTCTTGCGCAACCGGGAGCTCTAACTCTAATTTCGGCTCCGGTTCCGCCGCTGCAATAGGTTCAAGCGCTGGGGAGGGCGCACTCGATTGAGACTCCTCCGCCATGGGCGATTCTTTCGGAACCACCGGCTCAGTCACAGGAGAGGAGATTGGTTTACGAACCGACGAAAGATCACGTTTCGCACCGCCAATTCGTCCGCTCAGATCGCGAATCGGAGTATCCTTGACTGGCTCCCGGGCCGGCTTGGTCGGAGCTGATGGAGGAGCCGATGCCGCAGGTGGCGCCTTCTTCTCTTCGATATGTTTTTTGATTCTCGCAATTTCTTCGTCTTCAAGACTCGCGAGCGCGCTTCCTTTGCCCTGAATGCCCAGACGGGTACACAGGTCGACAAGCTCCTTGCTGTCTAGTCCTAGATCTTTAGCCAGCGAATAAATTCGTACTGCCACTGAGCAAAATTCCTTGGGCGTAGGCCCTGTGAAACGAGGCAAGTCGGCCGGTCATCCGGCGTTAGTTGCTCACCTGTCTCTGCGTAAAGTTATTTCATTAGGTTGCCCCCACGCTTTTGTAGCGGGTCACCCACCCGATTCGACACGACACATGTCGAACGATTTCGTATCCTCCAAAGCACCAAGTGCTTCGAAGAGTAAAACTTATGCTGCCTATGATGGTAATGCATAAATCATTCTTGCGTTAGGCGTTTCCGCCAGTTTGCTCGCCAGTACCTTCTTTGGGCGACTCAACAGGAGGTGTTGAATCCCCCAATGACTCATCCGAAGCAGATTCATCAGCAGCTTGAACCGTAGGTGGCGGAGGCGTAACAACCCCCTCCTTGCGGTCAAGCTCTTCTGTGGCCTTTCGTTCCCTGTCCAACTTTTCTTGATGCTTGCGATCTTCTTCTGCAGTTTCCTGCTCCATCGCTTTGGTGTCGGCTTGAGACACAATCGCATCTACCTCATCCTCGGTCCAACCACCCATCTCCATCAACGCATCGGGCTCAATGACGGACAAGTCGTCGTAGGAAAGATAGCCTTGTTCAACCAATTGTTGCGCAACAGACTCGTTCATTCCCTCGATTTCCATGAATCCCTCCATGGCTCGCTCAATTTGACGCTCCAATTCAGGAGCCGTCATGATTTCAATGTCCCAGCTGCACAGCTTGCTAGCAAGCCTCACGTTTTGTCCATAACGACCAATCGCTTGCGACAAATGTTCGTCACTAACCAACGCAATCGCTCGGCCTATCATATCGCAAAGAAGGACTTGCTCTACTTCAGCAGGTTGCAAAGCATTTGGAATCAAGACCATTGGGTCGTCGCTCCAACGCACGATATCAATGCGTTCGCCAGCCAGCTCACCCGTTACGTTTTTGATTCGGTTGCCACGCATTCCTACGCAGGCACCAACGCAATCAATTCGTTGGTCGCTGCTGCTCACAGCCACTTTGCTGCGATAACCTGGCTCACGACTGATAGCATTGATTCGGATGACGCCTTCAGCGATTTCCGGAATCTCCTGTTCGAACAATCGTTGAATCAAAGTCGTTTTAGTGCGGGACAGAATGATTTTTACCCGATTTCCGGCCGCTTTGACTTCGTAAATGACCGCGCGGACGCGAGATCCGTTGTGATAGCTTTCGCCAGGAATCTGCTCGCTTCGAGGGAGGATCGCTTCGACATTTCCAAGCTGCACGATCGTAACGCCGCGCTCAGTTCGCTGAACGATGCCAGTGACGAGTTGACCAATCTGGGTGTAGAACTCATCCATTCGAGCATCCCGCTCGGCTTCTTTCAGCTTCTGGATGATAACTTGTTTCGCGGTTTGAGCACCGATCCGACCGATTTCGTCTTCGCTCAAATTCCGACCATTGACAGTCGCCAGAATGGCTCCACCGTCGCGCGCAATTTTTACCATGACATCGGATTCTTCTCCGAATTGTCTCTTGGCGGCGGTGACTAAAGCAGACTCGATCGCCAAAATGACCAACTCTGGGTCAATTTGCTTTTCTCGATGCAACGAATCTACAATTCGGAGCAATTCTTGTGGATTCATTCCGTTGTTATCTGTTGGGTAGGTAGTTTTGGTAGGGGGTGGTGAATTCAGATCCCCGTTTCCACTACCCCCGTGTCTTGCGCAACAAGCGGAAAAGCTATCGCCCTTTCGTTGAAATGTCAACCGCCAATTGAAGTTACGCCCCTGGGCGCATCTTGATTGATACTGATAATGCCGCCATGAACTCGTCTAACGATTACGACACAATTATTATCGGCGCAGGAATGAGCGGCTTAGCCGCTGGCATTCGCTTGGCCCATTACGATCAACGAGTCTGTGTTTTGGAAAAACATTGGACCATCGGAGGACTCAATTCGTTCTATCGGGTCAATGGTCGAAACTACGACGTTGGCCTTCATGCAATGACCAATTTCACCGAAAAAGGGGCAAAAAAGGGCCCTTTGGCTCGGTTGCTAAAGCAATTGCGTTTCCGCTGGGATGACCTCCAATTGGCTGAACAGAAAGGTTCCCGAATCGCCTTCCCTGGCGTCCATTTGGATTTCAATAACGATATTCAGATGCTTGAGGCGGAAGTAAACGCGAAATTTCCTCACCAAAAAGACGCCTTCCAAACTCTGCTCAGTCGACTCGTCGAATACGACGACCTCGCTCAAGAAGACTTCCAACTTTCCACGAGAAAAATTTTGGGCGAGATTTTTACGGACCCTTTGCTCATCGAAATGATTCTTTGCCCGCTCATGTGGTACGGAAATGCACGCGAGCACGACATGGACTGGGGGCAGTTTTGCATCATGTTTCGGAGTATTTTTCTAGAAGGGTTCGCCCGTCCCTTCAAAGGCGTTCGCCTCATTCTCAAGCATTTGGTTCGACGCTTTAGGGAACTTGGAGGCGATTTGAAACTGCGGAGTGGCGTCTCCAAAATCTGCGTCGACGACAGCCGAGCGGTCGGAGTGGAGTTGGAAAATGGCACGATCCTGACCGCCAAACGCATCCTTTCCAGTGCCGGCGTCGTGGAGACGATGCGTCTTTGCGACGACAGTTCTGTCTCCGAAGTTTACATGGCAGGAGAAATGTCGTTTATCGAATCGATCTCTGTTCTTGAATGCCAACCGAAAGCCTTCGGCTTCGATAAGACCATCGTCTTCTACAACGACTCCGAAAAATTCCATTGGAGCAAGCCTGCCAAAGAGCTTTGCGATCTTCGAACTGGCGTCATCTGTTCACCAAACAATTACGCCTATTCGAGCACCGAAGGGGAATTAGAAGCGGGCTTCGTTCGTCTCACGACCATCGCGGACCACAATCGTTGGTCTGCCATTCCAGAGAATCACTATAACGCCGAAAAGCTTCGATGGTACGACGAATCCGTGGCTGCCGCCGTTCGATTCATGCCAGACTTTCGACGGCATGTCATCGATACCGATATCTTCACTCCAAAAACCATCCGTCGTTTCACCTCTCACGATAACGGTGCCGTTTATGGTGCGCCGCAAAAGCAACTCGATGGAACAACCCGATTGGGAAACCTATTTCTTTGCGGCACCGACCAAGGGTTCGTCGGAATCGTCGGGGCCATCGTCAGCGGCATCTCGATGGCAAACCAACATTGCTTGCTCGTCGACTAGGTTTATGCGAGCGGCCGAGTCCCAAAATACTAGACAACGATCAAGCTGGTGAATTTGGGCGAGAGCGGAGCGTGGAAAACTATCGTAGCTGGATTCGCCAGGATTCAGAACGTACTGAATTCTGGCGAATCCAGCTACCAATATTCTGGCGAGTCCGGCTACCAATATTCTGGCGAGTCCGGCTACCAATATTCTGGCGAATCCAACTACCAATATTCTGGCGAGTCCCGCACCCAAGGTGGTAGATTCTCTCCCGCCGTTCACTTTATTGTCCATTTCACTAGCTTGCGCGACGTGCTAAGGTAGTTTTCATGATGTGGCGAGCCTCAACAACAGAAGTATTTGTTTTGAGTTACAATGTTGTCTTGGAGTCTTCTCTTCGGAGATAACTCAAGTTTGTCACCCTCCCTCTGGGAGGGTCGAGCGCAGCGAGGGGAGGGTGAAGTGCCGATGCGAACAGCACCGACACTTCACCCTCC
>CANHVO010000163.1 GCA_947463915.1 Planctomycetaceae bacterium | reverse complement strand
TGGCACGAGGTCGATGGCACGAGGTCGATGGCACGAGGTCGATGGCACGAGGTCGATGGCACGAGGTCGATGGCACGAGGTCGATGGCACGAGGTCGATGGCACGAGGTTGATGGCACGAGGTTGATGGCCACGAGGTCGATGGCACGAGGGCGATGGCCACGAGGTCGATGGCCACGAGGTCAAAACCACCTCGAAACCACCGAAAAGCGATCGACCCCACAAACCCCCTCCCCCGGGGAGTTGGCCCCCGTTGGGGTGGGCCGGAAAAAGCTCGATTTCTACCGACTTTTCGCGCCGGCATTCTGAAACAAAAACCGACTCGGATTATTTTTAGGGATTTCGATTTTTGCCCTTAACTGGCGACTATTTTGAAATCGGATTTTCATTTTCAATTCCTGTTTGAAGGTAAGACGGGTTGTAAGACATTCTTGTAAGGTTTGCGGTATGCAATGGAAACACCCTAGTAACAAAGAGAGCAACATTCCCCGGGGGGATATGCTAATCACTATCCACCCCCGGGAACATTGCTCCCTTGCTACTGTTACCACCAACGTTTTCGTTGGTAGAAGCAAGGTTCCCAGTAATAGCAAGGTTCCTATGGTTCCCGACCTCGGGAACCTTGCTCCACCTTAACAGCTTTTCTTACATACCTTTGTAAGATTCCTGTAAGCAAAGCCGTCACGCCGCTACTCCGTTTTCGCCTGAAAAACCGATCAGCCAAAGCGGGGGACTTACCCCGTTTTGGAAGCCACAACCAAAACCGGGATAATGAAAGCTCATTTAGGGATAACTAGTTTGACAAACCACGGATAATGGCTAAATTTCGGTTGTTTAATCCCGCAACTACGGTAGTTGCGATATTTGGCAAACAACCTGAGGGAAACTAAATGACAGATCGTTCCCGACTTTCCCGCGAAGAGCTTGAACAATTCTTGGTCGACGTCCGAAAGGAGCTGACTCCCGACGAACTCTTCATCCTCGACGCGATGCATTCCGGTCAGTCCACCAGCGATATCGCATTGGAAATAGGATATTCACAATTAAGGGTAGAGCGACTGAAGCGCCAGCTCCGCCACAGACTTCAGGGTCTTGCGAAAAATACCATCGAGTTACAGGGGGAAAGGCTTAGCCCAACTTCGCTGTCGGTGTACCTTGATCCAGGCGATGCGCCAGAGGAACTTCTGACCGAGTTCTTTATTGCCCTGGCGTCAGTCTATCGAGCGTCAGGCGGCTCTGGTCTTACGATTGTTCGAGATGAAAGACGTGCCATCGTCGGAGAGGTCTTATAATGAGCACGTTTCCAAACGAAGGTGAGCTTGTCGTCCAGCGAAACGACCTTGAACCAACCGACCCAAAAGATCATCGTAGCTTATGGGCAAAATTTATCGACAGCTTGCGACAATCAATTGGATTTAGGCCAGTATACCTTGCCGAACGCTGGGCAGTTGCAAAGGTCCGGCAGGAGGAGGTGGATGCTGATGCCCGCTTGTACGCCGCAAAGGCACAATATGAACTAGCAATGGCCCAAGTACACAAAATTGAACTCGAAGCGGAGGCAAGTTATGAAAAGGGCATGGCCGAAGCATACCAGATTCGTACTGCGTCAAATGTGTCTCAACGGGTTGTTTCAGAGCTTCTCGATGCAAAAAAGCGGACTCCAGAAGAAGCGCTCGAGTATTTGGAAGATGTAATGAACCGAATCAGAATGGCAGGCGGAACTGTTGAAATTGACCTACCAGACGAACAATAGTCAAATAACCAAATGTTGTACCGAAGCCCCGACCGACCGTCCGTTTCGAAATAGCGGGGTCGGTCAACATTGCCTTTCCAGAGAGTAGTGACATATGTTTCAGGCGTTAAAGACTCATCAAGCCGCTGTACTTTGCAGCATCGTTGCGAGTCTTGTCTGTGTCTACTTCTTGGACCCAATCCTATCGCTGATTGGAAGGGGTTTCTTCTACTGGACGCAGTATTTCGGTGAGGTATACGTAAACCGTATTTACGCTCAGGCCGCCCACCTAGAGACCGTGAACTACGCGTTCTTGATCTTGGTACTCGTTGGAATCATCGGCATCGTGGTTGCCAGTAGCTTGCCCGGGGCTTTACTTCGGCTAGGAACCAAAGATTCGCATGATGATGATGATTTTGAGTTAACGAAAAGAGGGTTGATATCACTCACGCGATTCATGAGGTACGCGACGCTTTTTGTTTTGCTACCAATTGTACTACACATGATTGGGGCGAACTTCACGCAATTGAGCTTGATTTCGAGCTTCCAACAGCATCTTCGAATTATCGCCCCATACGTCACCGAACAAGAGGAAGAGGAATTAGTTTCACAATGGTCTCTAATGCGAACAAAAGAAGATTTTCAAGCCGTTTCTAAAAAACTTGCTGAGGTCGCGAAGGTTAATAGAGTGTCGCTTCCCGAAAATCGCATATACTCGCTGTGGACTCTATGATTTGGAAAAACACACAATCCATCGCGTCGAAGTGGCAGGGCAACCACAGTAACTTTTAGAAACTTTACTTACCGACACTTCCCAATAGCCCCAACGGAACACCCCCCAAAATGCAATTCCGTAAAGTCCTCACCCCGGTTCTGCTTACGCTGCTACTCCAAGCCCCCTCACTCGCAGATGACTTCAAGCTGATCGGCACATCGAAGGGTGAGTACCGCGAGGGTGCCTTGGCCGCTGGGTGGATTGACGGTGTTCCAATCAATGTTGGGACGGATGGGAAGTACATCAAGATAGAAGGTGGTATCGAAGAGGTTGGCGATGAGGTCGTAAGCGCGGTCGTTGAGGCTAAAGAGGTCTTGCCGCTCGTTGAAGAGTTCCAGCGATGGCAAAAGGCCAATGCGAAGGTTAAGCGGGGCCAAAAGCCCGGGGCCATCGACTCGGATAAGCTATCGGTCGTGAAGGGCGGGGAAACCAAAGAGGGCTTCGCTATCGCCGTAGCTGATAAGAGCATTTTGAAAATCTACAAATACGGCAAGCCTTACTACTTCAAGATCAATCCGTTGCTTGTGCTCACTGCGATTGAGAAAGCTTACAAGAGCACAGTTAAGCCTTAGTACTGGAACTTTTCACGCCCCGAAAATAAGAAGTCAAATTCAAGATGTATCTCAAGAAACTTGTTTTGAGGAATACTGGTCCAATCGAGAACATTGAGTACACATTTCCCTTCGTTGGGGAACTTCCGAAGCCAGTTGTTTTTGTAGGTGCGAACGGTTCCGGAAAGAGCATACTCTTGTCGCACCTACTAAACCCCTTAATGACCGCTCAGCAAGTTGCATTCGACGATACTGAGGTTGAAAAGGAACGGGTTTTCAAACTGCGAAGCCCACAATACATAAGGATCGGAGCAAACTTCAGTTATTCACAATTGGTTTTCGGCGATAATTTCAAATGCGAAGAATGGCAGCTAAACCAAAGTCGAGAGGCATTCGAAAAAGTATCCGTTATTCCGCTTGATGCTTCCTATAACCAGATATTGCCTAACGAAGCATCGTTGTTCTTGCCGGATTTTGAAGGTCGTGTTTCAGACGTTACTGAACAGTTTCAAAGAAATTGCGTCCTGTACTTTCCGGCAAACCGATTTGAGCAACCTGCGTGGTTAAATGAGAGGAACCTATCTGCAACAGCTTCCTTTGCCGCAAATACTCGAATGTCCCGCCAGTCCAACCGAAAGATCATTCAAGATGCACCTCTATCGACATCTAAGAATTGGATAATGGACGTATTTCTTGATAGGGCCATCTACGGCATTCGAACCCAACGAGTCTCCGCCTGGAGTGAAAACGGATTCATAGACGTCACACAACTTCTCCCGTACGCTGGGAGTGCAAGCGCCATTTGGGATGAAATCAATCGGTTGGTCAGACTGATTGTTTCAACAGACAAAAATGTTCGGCTTGGCATTGGCGAAAGAGGAAGTCGTCGAATTTCCATTGTTGGGGGTAGCGGAAGTGATACAGTCCCAAACATTTTTCAACTCTCAACCGGCCAAACGTCTCTACTCAATATCTTTTTATCGATCGTCAGAGATTTCGATTGCTCTGGTGCCAATTTCACGACTTTTTCGGAGGTTACTGGGCTTGTCATCATTGACGAAGTTGACGCACATCTACATTGCAGCCTCCAATCAGTTCTGTTGCCGTCGCTGATCAAAATGTTCCCGAAAGTTCAGTTCATTTTGACAACACATTCGCCTTTGTTTCTGCTAGGTATGAAAACGCATTTTGGCGAGCAAGGTTTCGACCTACGCACCCTACCAACTGGCGAGCCCGTCGCCGTCGAAGAGTTTGAGGAGTTTCGAGCCGCTTATGACCATTTCGCGGAAACGGATGCTTTTCGTCAAAGACTTGAGAAGGAAGTTAATGCGTCGCAAAAGCCAGTCATCTTTGTTGAAGGGGACCTCGACATAAGGTATCTCCAGCGTGCAGCGTCGTTACTTAGTAGAGTGTCTATCCTGCAAAATATTTCACTCTACGATGGAGAAGGATACGGCGGCCTGGACAAAATTTGGACGTCTCTTGAGAGTCGGATCACTATGGCATTACCGAGGATCGCAGGGCTTATTTATGACTGTGATACTAAAAAGAAAGACAAGGTAAACGACAGAGAAAACCACAAAGCAAAAAGGAAGATGATTCAGCAGTTAAGTGCAAACCCAATTTCAAAGGGGATCGAAAACCTCTTTCCACCACAAACAATTGCAGTGCTTCGATCAAGTCATCCACAGTTCTTTGACATCACCCCTCCAATGGTGCGCACGGAACGTGGAGTACCTGTAGAACAGCGAGAAGTGTGCGAAATAAACAAGGCGGAAAAGAAAAATATGTGCGACTGGCTATGCCAAAATGGGACTCGCGAGGATTTCGTAAACTTCGAGAGAGTCTTTGAAATGATTGTTGAAATTGCCCCTTCGATCGCGGATGTACCACAATCAACAACCACTGACGTCCAAAATCCAACCTATACGGGTGAAGTCTCACCGAAACATTTAGAACAGATGGGCACAAGTTTCGATACCACTACCATTATCTCGGAAAAGCTTGCCGAAATTTCAGGTTATTCGATTGATGCAAGTCCATCCAGTTTTGACTCATCGAATCAGGACAATTCGGCTCAACAAAACTTAACTATTGATACACCAATCAACGAATGACACACTTCGGTCGGTGGCAATTGGTTCAAAACTCCAGTATGCTGAACAAACTTTCAGTACTATCCCTTCACGCAAAGTAAAACTATGGCCAAGATTCCAGCAAAGATCGTTGAACGTATCGCGTCAGGTGTCAAACGTTTCCAGCCAATCCTGACCGGTGCAAAGTCCAGGGATGTAGGTGAGTCTGATACTGTAACCATCATTGTTGATATCCTTGCTGAGGTCTTTGGTTACGACAAATATTCCGAAATCACTTCCGAGTACGCTATCCGTGGCACCTACTGTGACCTCGCCATAAAGCTTGAGGGCGCCTTGGAAATGCTGATTGAGGTCAAGGCGATTGGCATCGACTTGAAGGAACCCCATGTCAAGCAAGCCATCGACTACGCCGCTAATCAGGGTGTTGAATGGGTAGTTCTAACCAACGGGCTCAATTGGAGAGTTTACAAGGTCATTTTCGGCAAGCCGATCGGGCAAGAGCTTGTATTGGATATCGATTTCTGTTCGTTGAGTGGTAAGGCAGCAAAGGACATTGATACCTTATTCCTGTTCTGTAAAGAGGGCTGGATGAAATCGGTTCTCGGTGAGTACCACACTCAGAAGCAAGCCCTTAGTCGTTTCTTCCTGGGCGCGATGATCTTGAGTGAACCAGTGTTGAACATCATTCGTCGGGAACTCAAGCGACTATCGCCCGATGTTCGAGTGGAAGTGGATGAAATCAAAGCAGTCTTGATGGCAGAAGTCTTGAAACGAGAAGTACTCGAAGGTGACAGCGCTGCAGATGCGAAAAAGAAGCTTGCCAGATCGGCAGCAAAGCAACTAAAGGAAAAGGCAGCCAAGGCCACAACGACAGGT
Organism: Planctomycetaceae bacterium; assembly: GCA_947463915.1. Lineage (GTDB taxonomy): Bacteria > Planctomycetota > Planctomycetia > Pirellulales > Pirellulaceae > JBKCUI01. Next base: position 8,847 of record CANHVO010000163.1, on the reverse strand, counting down.
GGTAGTGCCGATGAAGTACCTGTTGAAGAGGATACGCCAAATGAAGAACCTACTGCCGAAGAGTGATTCGCCAACGAAAAAGCCTCACCATGATAAACCTAATTCGTTCATTGTTCGGGCGTTCGCCCGCTCAGCTTCAGTCGAAGGCGATAAAGGCAATTGAGGTGTTGCGCAGGAGTCTGCTGGAACTTGAAACCGATTTTGAGTTCCCAAACGAATCGTCGACAAACCCAAAGGCACGACATGACCTGCGAGAGCAATATATCAAGCTGATAATTGGCAATTCTGGTGGCGACTTGCGTCCCATTCTCCAAGACTACGGTGAAGCCGTGGTCTTGCTTGAGACAGCCCGCAAGCGACGCCGGTTCACCATTGCAACTCGGCAGCGAGTCTGGGATCGCTGTGGACGTAGCTGCGGGTACTGCGCAGAGCCGATTGCATCATGGACCGGGCATCACATGCACCTATGAACACGACTTGGCCGGTGAACCCCGGCCAATCCCATTTACGCCACAACGAGTATCGGTATGTTCGGCAAGGTGAGAACGCGGCACCGGATTCAGTCATGTTGGACTCCCAAAGATATCCTCCAAATCCGATTCAATCTCTACCACGGGCTCAGGTTCGATCAACCTGTAGCCGTCAAACGTCCGACCGTTTACAACCACCGAAGCGGCCTTGAACTCCAAGAACCCTTCTTCAACCAGTGTAGCGATGAACTTAGGTTTGTCGCACTTCCGCATTGCGAATAAATCGGTCAAGGCCGATTTTACTGCGAACTTTCCGTAATCGCCGGCATAGTGTTCCACGATCGCCAACCGTGCCAACTCTTCTTTGCCCAACTGGTCTAGCTTGATACCTTCGTCAATCGCTTTGGTCGGCTTTAAACGTTCGAAGGTGTACTGCCGCGTGCGTATGTCGGGATTGACCTCGTGAACGTCAAGCCCCCAAAGCGATGAGTACCCCGCCGAGCCTCCGATACTGATCCAAAGTTTATGAGGCTTGGAGGCTTCGAAGTTTTCGCGGCGGCCAACTAGCATCCATTGCCGGAAGAACTCCGCTTTGCCCGCTCCGCTTATGTCCTCCAGTGATAAAGGCTTGTTGTTGTGGGCATTGTTGCTCGACCGTTAATACGTCGGTCATTATACGAATACAAATGTTGGGTCCCCCGCAGCGATTTTTTCCTGCGTAGTACCCCTTGCGGAATAATCTCGCCTTGCCACACATAGGACAAATTTGTCGCGTGTTTAGGGTTGTTGCAATGATTTGCTCGGTTGAAGCCGATGGCAAAATATAGGTTTGGGCGGGGGTCCGATCACAAACAAAGTTCTATGTATTGCTTTTGTTGCAGTTACTTGCATTCGTAACTGTTTTTTCTCTACACGCGGGTCAAAAATAGCTATAGGAATAACTTCTTGGTCCGACCCCCGTCCAAAACATCGGTCATGCCCAAAAACCTGCAACAGGTGGCACCTTTGTTTTCGAAGCCGGTATTTACCGGGTTCAACCCGGTAAATACTGTTTTTCCTTGCGTTTTCGAGCATATTCCTGTACATTCCTGCAACTGACATTTTTGGTTGAAAAACACCAGAAAACCTGGGAAAACAGCGATTTCCAACGGTTTTTCAGTCACTTTGGGGTGGTAGAGGTCGTGGGTTCGAATCCCGCCGGCCCGATTTGCGAAAACCCTGCAAATTCCTCGGTATTTGCAGGGTTTTTTCGTTTTTTCGATTCATCCTCACAGTCGTCGAACTGTCAGGAATGGACCACCAGCTATTTTCTTAACTGCGTCGCGGTATTCAGTTCGGTGCCAACTCGCTCCGGTTTGACGCGCGTTTGACACGCTGGAGCGGCGGCGTTTACTCGGCTACTTGCCAAACAATCACCTCCAGGTGGCTCGCTTGCCCATTCGACCAGATCGGGCTGGCTGTACCGCCTTCGCCACACCTCCGTACATGTGGGGATGAATATGATAACGAACGTTGTCAAGTATCTATCCGCAACCCCGCTTCGAACCATCCTTGGGGGCTGGGTGGGCCCAGTAGAAGAGGCAGGGAGAGCTGTTTGCTCTCAGCTCTTCGATTGGTCCGTAAGTGAGCCACACCGAAGCACATGTGCGTTAGATGAACAAATCAGCACACATTTGCCTTGTTTAAAGCTTGAGAACCAAGACAGGGCATGTTGCAAGTCGCACTATGCGTTCGGTCACACTGCCGAGCAGCAATCGGCTGACGCCGCTTCGACCGTGCGAGGGAAGGACGATAAGCTCCGCTTTCAGCGATGCTGCGCGATCGGCGCACACGGTACCTGGATCGCCAGCGAGCACCTCACGAATCATTCCTGCGTAAAGTGGGTCCTGAAAGTCGCCTGCCAATAGTTTTTGAGCATATTCGATTCGCACTTGGGCATTGTCATCGACCTGAAAACCTTCGGGCCGCAATGTCGTGGAGGGCGGTATGACATGCAAAATATGAATTTGGCAAGGGGCTATCGCCAATTCCATCGCCTTTTCAACAGCAGAATGGGAGTGCTCTGAAAAGTCATACGGCACTAAAATCTTGTTGGTAATAGTCCAGGGCATTGCAGGTTTCCTCCAAATAGAATTCCAAAAATGGCTCGCTAACGAGTCGATAGGCTTCTTCTATCTGCGAATCGCATTCCAAAGAGAAAGTTTCCACCGGTATTGAACGCTGTGAGGCATTGGGTAGCGAAACTCTCAAAGAGTTTCGGTGGTTTATGCAATGCAGCCGAAAGTCTTGACGACTTTCGCTATCGAAAAGACTGTTTTCAGCACAGGCCATCTAATCATCTAATCATCTAGCCGCCACCGATGCAAAGTGCCTGCCAAGCGATTGAGGACAATCGCTTTACTCTGATCTCAGCAAAGTCGCAGCCACGTCCACCAGTACTTTCCCCATAGGTCCCTCGGCCAAGCGAGCGAAGGCAGCGGGGACTTGCTGCATGGGGAATATGGAGTCGATGACTGGCCTTTGATTGATTTCGCCTAGCATCGCAACAACTTGTCGCCAAGCCATGCGATTTTCTTCGAGACTGTAGGTGCTCACAGCGACGCCGCGCATCCGCAACCGTCGAAAGAATAGACTCGCGGTATTGAATTGGGGAACCGGACCGCCAAGCATTCCGACAAGACTTACGCAGCCGTTCATCCCCAACGTATCGATCATCTTTGGCAAGAGGGCTCCGCCGATGTTGTCGACGATGAGATCGACCCGGCGTGATGGAAGAAGCTGCTTCAGCGTCTTCGGCCATAGCGGATCTTCGGGGTTGAGTGTCCATGTTGCGCCGAGTCCCAAGAGTTTGGTTGCTTTCTCATGGCTTCGCGATAGTCCGATGACGGTATGTCCCATTGCGCGTGCTAACTGGGTCGTAGCGACTCCAACGCCACCGGATGCACCGCTGATCAAGACAACGTTATTGCTGGGAGATTCAAACTGAGTCAACGCTTGGTACGCAGTTACGTAAACAAGCGCAGCACAGGCAGCTTGTTGGTCCGTCCAGTCAGCTGGAACACGCTCCAAGCATTCGGCTCGAACCGTCACTTGCTGCGCAAGTGTTCCTAGTTGCGACACGCCCGCTTCACCGCGTAGCAACAACGCTTTGTCTCCCAGTTTCCAATCACCAACCCCATTGCCAATGCGCGAGACGACACCAACGGCATCGCGGCCGAGCACATGCGGAAAGCTGGGGCGTGCCGGATAGAGACCTTCGGCAAGATACCGATCAGCAGGATTGAGTGCCGCATAAAGGACATCTAGTGTCACCTCATCTTCACCGGGAAGCTGAGTCGCGATTGTATCCAACCGAAGACTATCGATGGTACCAATTTCAGGAAGTAGCCAAGCTTGCACGGAGTGTATCTCATTTTCATTGTCGATAAAAAACTTCTGCTGACACAAGCATGATAGAACTCTGTGTCGCAACGAGCAACCTGAGTGGCAAGACTGCGGCTCGGCAACGATTGTGAAAGCTTGCATTCAGCAATTCCACCTCAGGGCGTTTCCGAACAGCAGAGTAAAGCGATTGTCCTCAATCGCTTGGCGGGCACTTTATGCTACTTTCATTACCCTGACTTGCATCGCATTCGAAAGTCAGCGACTCGCGATTTGGGTTGGATAGGTTTTCGAGTTAGGCTAAATTGATGACTTCCAACCTGCAATTCACAAGCCCATTCGCAAAAATAAAACTGGCGGAATCCAAGATGCGATGCTTTAGTGCACTTCTGGTTCTATGTTTTCACGCGACATTGATGGCACAGCCAACGCGCATTGACGATCGAGAGCTTGCAGCTGAGGTTGTGAAGACTCGTGACGCAATACGGGAAGAAAAAGGCAAACTTGAGGCTTGGGAGGGAGAGTACTTCGGAGACCAGGGGGCGGATACCTTCGTTACTATCTTTGTATCAGCTAAACATGGTTTGGCATTATTGGAACACGGGATCTTTGGAGTGCACGCGGGTAACGTGGGCTCAATCCGAGTTGAGAATTCCGAAATAACCGTTACGTTCAAACACGAAGAGCGATTCCCAGGGAGTTGCTCGACTCATCTGCTGATCGTTCCTTGGGGCGATACCTACTTCTTGGTTCCTAAGGGGCGAGTCCATGGTTTCTGTCTTAGGGCCAAGGATCGTCCGCAATGGTTGCTAGGTCAAGCTTTTTGTCAGGAAAGAACGAAACCAAAGAAACTTGAGGGGCTTCCCACTATTCCAGAGAGGTATCAAGCATGCATGACGGCTGCTGCCATCATGACTCAAGTTGCAGAAGTCGAGAAGGAGAGTATAGAAAAGTTGCCTAGCGGTATGTTTAAGATAACACAGACAGTGTCGCTGGACTGTGGCGAGCAATCAGGTGTTTATGCGGGGATGGAACTCGAAAGGCGAGAGTTGGGTGCGATATTGAAGGTTACTATGACAGGTCAGGATACTTGTGAGGCAACGCTTGAAGAAACGGTTCACCCGCTCTCCGATTTACGCGATGGCCTGACGAAGGGTATGGTATTCAAAACACCCATGTACTGATGTTGCTGTCCTACGCCACTGCTTAGGTCCGGTGCAACAATTTGTTCGTTATCAAAAAATGAGTTTACAAACCAAACTCGCTTAGCATCGGCTCGGATTCTGCATTGAACTGCAGTAGCCAGACTCTTCGGTTCGGGTATGCTGACGAGACACGTTGGTTCAACTCAGTTGTTCCCCAGCGAACCCAGAGGACAGGCGTGTTCTCAATATCGGCGTCGTTGAACACCCATTCCGAATTTACGATGTCAAACTTTGCAGGGTATCGAACGAAGACGAGGTCCTGCTGCGGCTGGCTCTCAAGCTGACGAATGATCTCCACGCGTTTTTCAGCCCAACTGACTTCCCAGCCTTCGCTTCGCGAGCTTCGGGCGTATGCAATGCTCAATACGCCAAACGAATTCAACAAAAGAACGGAAGCAAATGCGGCATACTCAAGTCGGATGGGACGATTTGAAATACTCAGCGATGAGCCAACCTGTTTGATGAATCCGCGTGAAACGGAGCAACCGATAAAGATCGCGATTGGAATCAGAGGTGAAACATACTGTGGTACAGCCCAAGGTATGCAATTGATCACCAAGATTGCGATCAGCAACAGTCCGATCAGTCCAATGAATCTTCTTCGTTCTGAACGCAGAAGCAGCAAACCTAAGGGAGCAAAGGCCAGCATTTGGCCCCAATGATGGACCAAGAAAACCATCCGCTGACGGAGCATCGCAAAATAGCCAAAAAAGGACGCCGTCTGATTGTACGCGGTCATCGACCAACCATGATGAAACTCAACTTGTTCGGCGAAGCGATGGCCGATGGTTGGTTCATGCGGTTTCTGCCAAATCAATACTGGCGCGACTCCATATTGCGACTCATGCAATTGGTACGGTAATTGAGTCACTTGGCCCGTAATCGAGCGATTGATAACAAGTTGAATGCAAATGCCAGAAGCAAGAACAAGTGCACCAGGCAGGGCTGCTTTCCAGAACCGCTGATCCAAATAGACTTGTCGGCGAATGAGAGCGGGCAAGAAGTAAAGCCCCAGTAGTCCGCAAACCACGCCACCTTCGAAGGGGCGTGAAAAGAGGGTAATAACGCAACCTAGGCCAACCATAGCAGTAAGATAACCGTCGTAGTTTTTTTCCTTGCGCGGCGTGCTAGGGCTGCGGAAGCGACTTCGAATTCTCAACAGCCCACCTAGGACCAATGCCGTACCGGTAACCGCCAACCAACCGTTCGTGAACTCTTGAGACCAGCCATTTTGCCAAAAGGGGTGAGTCGCTGTTGCGAGGCCTGAGGCCATGGCCCAGCGCCGAGGGAAATGGGCAGCGATCATCCAAGCGATCGCAGCCGATGCAAGACCGGCGCAGAGCCAAAGGCCTGCCGCAAATGTCCCGAAAATCAATTTGCCCACGGCCAGCATGAAACCAAGTCCGACAGGGTACTTGGAGGCGTAGCTCGGTTGGAAGACGACATGAAATGTTTCCATCGACTCCCAAGCTTCAGGGACAGGATTGCTTAATCGCCCTTCAAGCAAAGTCGAAGCGACCAGTAGATTCCCGAAGTCGTCATGCATCGTCGGGCTAGGCCAACGCGACCAAGAAATCGCCATCGCAATGAGAAAACCAGTCACCCCAGGAATAAGTACATACCAATGAAAAAGCGTTTTCCTATTCATCGTGTTCTGTCGTTAGACCAATAGCCTTGAGGGGCAATAAATCGATTTCAAATCCTTCGGATTTGGTAAAAGGTACCCCAGCGTTTGTGCTCGGCTGGCTACAACGCTCTACAAACGTTTGGATTTTGTAGCGTCTGTTACTGTCGTGACGACCTTAGCGTCTTTGAGCTTTGAGCGGAGTTTGGCCAAGCACCAGAGGCTAGTGGCCTGCAAGACTTCGTCGGTGCTCGTCGCGAAGCTCTCGACGATTGGAAGCAAGTCGATACGATGGGAGTTGGCTGCCGCGATTATCGCGTTTCTTTGCATACCCGTGAGTTTGGTCCGCCAAAAAGGGGTGTGGCGATACAGCTTTCGGAAGTTGGATTCCTCCATCGTAAGCCAATGCTCCAGCGATGTTTTTTCGTCGATATCTAAGGGCTGGAATTCAGCGAGCACGTCGGTTTCTGCCTTTCGATTCCAAGGGCAGACGATTTGGCATGCATCACAGCCAAAGATCCAGTTTTGCATTTGATCGCTCAGAGCCTGTGGGATAAGCCCCCGAAACTCGATGGTCAGATAGCTGATGCATTTGGAAGCGTTAAGTACACGTGGTTCGACAAAGGCAGAAGTTGGGCATGCGTCCAAGCAAGCGGTACAGGAGCCGCAGTGATCGGTCTCAAAGGGACTTTCGGCAGCGATCTTGACGGTAGTGAGCAAGGCAGCGAGAAAGAAATAGCTCCCTTGTTCTCGATTGAGAAGCAGCGTGTTCTTGCCGATCCAACCGATGCCGGCCATTTGAGCGAATTCGCGTTCCAATAGAGGCGCGGTATCAACCACACCTCTCGTTGCCGTGCCCGGGTACATTACGTCCAGCGCCGAAGCTAGCTGATTCAATCGCTCACGAATCAAGTCATGGTAGTCCACTTGCCCGGTTGCGTAATTGCCAATTTTGCCACCGTACAGAGGCTTGTCTTGGTCGGGGGTGTTTTTGCGTTTTTGGGTGAGTGGATTGGCCGCATAAGGCATTGCGAGCATGACCACGCTTTTGCATCCATCGAGCACCGAGTTGGGATGTCGATACGCTTCTACCCGTTTGGGGATATAGGACATTTCCCCCGAGTAGCCTCGCTCTATCCATTTGACTAAGTTGTCATAGCCCGGTGCAGGCTGCGCGGGTACCACACCAAAAAGAGAAAAACCCAGAGACAAGGCGTGCTGTCGAAGTTGGTCGCGGGCCAGGACCTCAGCAATCATGAATGGGCTTTCTCGATGTCGTTCGCGAACCGGAAATCCGGATGATAAGTACTAAGCATGTCGGCACAAGTCTTTTGGTGAAATCAACAATTTACCCCTACGGCTTAAGCCGCCTTTCTCGATGGATGTCGAGCACTTTAGAAAACCGGGGCTAACGCCCAACGGCTAATTGACAGGTAAAACACATGGCGGCATGCTTAGCGATGAAGTGAGCAAGTGCCCCCCTCATCGCAATCGCGTCCAGCGATTCGATAACGATTCTTGGCGATCAATCGATAGAGGAAGCACCAAAGCGGCATCGAAAACGGAAAGTACAACAAGGGGGCGACAGGCCAAAGAATCGGTAGCCTTGTGGAGAGATATCGCACTGCGTAAGCCCCTCCGTATTGAGAGCCATTGGCAGCAACAATCCACATCTGCTCCATCAATTGTGCGAAGGTCAGGTTGGGATACTTGGTTGCAACCTCGGCGTCATGCAAGGAAACGAATTCGAGCCGATTTTGGGAGTCGAGCCTGCGAAGGATATTGATTTGCGATCGACAGAAATTGCATTGGCCGTCGAATAGAACGACATCTTTTGGGTTCTGTGCGTTCAAAGTGGCCTCGAGGAATGGAAGGAAATTCGATTGAGTGATTTGATCGTTGAGCAGTCAGCCGTAGGTGTACGCCGTCCTATTATGTGTACGCCTACGGCTGACCGTTAAACGAGACTACCCAGCACTTTAATATACCCTTGATTTTGTCACGTCATTAACTCATTTAACGTGTTTTCTTCGATTCCCGGCCATTTCATGACGATATGAGGCCCAATTACTGGAATTTCAAAAAAGTCGCCGGTCTGTTTCCAGCCTAGTCGTTCGTAGAATCCGATTGCAGGAAATCGTGCGTTGCACCAAAGCGATTTTGATTT